>DBVV01000118.1 GCA_002308795.1 Mageeibacillus sp. UBA1255
GGACGCAGTCAAAACACATTTTTCACAGAAACAGGAAAAGAGCCTATGCATACCGTTTGAATAAAAATACCGGGCCGCACTATTCGCAGCGCGACCCGGCGTTCAAACTGATTTGTTATTGTCCGAGCGGTTTGAATTATCAGAACGCTCTCTTCTTCATGAAGACGACTGCTGCGCCCATAGCGAGAACAGCAATAACTGCGAACATTGCCACAGCTGCATCGCCGGTCTGAGGCTGAGTCTCGGGCTCGGTCACAGGTTTTTCTTCGACTGTGATCGTGTTGCCTTCGGTGCCCTCAACGAGGCCGTAACCGTCGTTTGCGAGCAGGTAGACAACGAACTTGCCGGCCTTTACGGTGCCGTCGTCATTCAGCAGAGCGGCTCTGTTGTTTTCGTTCATGCCGTCGAACGGAACTTCGAACGTACCGCCGTTAGCGCCAACGTACCACCATACGAGCGATCCAACGTCTCCGCCGGGGGTATTGCCCTCAGCGTAAACGCCGATCCAGTCTTTCTCGCCGAACGTACCGGTTGCTGTGACAACGAGCTTGCCTGCTTCGTTGACCTGCGCGGTAATTTCCGCGGGCTGCTGAGGCGCATTGATCTTAACATTATAGGTAATAAAGGTAACATCCTTGCCATTGATGAGAGCAACAAGCTCAACTTTATGTTCTCCGTCAGTAAGCGGGATAGCATTGTCAATGAGGCAGCGGTAGCCTTTACCGTTCGCATCGAATCCGAATAAGTTTACTGCAGCACCCATTATAGCATTGGCATCCGCTTCGTTGGCAGTATTCTTAAAGCTGTCGTCGTAAACGACGTCGCCGCCGTCGATCCTGTAGCCGAATTTTTCGATGTCGAAGTTAGAAGCGACCCAGCCGTTGAAGGACATAGCCGTCGTACCGGCAGGAAGCACGGTCGTTGACCCGTCAGCTTTGTCAATCGGGGTCTCTCCGGCATTGACACCGTCAACGTTTACTCTTGTAACGATCTCACGAGGAATGAAACCTGTGCCTTCATCGGCAGAAACGAGTTCGATGGCAACGTTTCCTGATGAATTAAGGCAATATTCCGTTCCAAGCATATCTGTCGCGTATCCGTAAACGGCATAGAAGACGTAGCGTCCTTCTTCGGCAAGCGTGTCGTCAGTGATCTTCATCTTGAGCACATACTGGCCGGCAGGAATGGTCTGTCCGAGGTCAAGAATGAAGCCGCCGTCTCCGGGACGTACAATATTTTCCTGATATACGATGCCATCATCAAAATGACCGTCTTTAGCTATAGTGACCTGAATAGGAGTTCCGGGTAATGCCCACGCCAGAGGGAAGTTGATAGCAGAGAAGCTAACGTCAGTATTGAACGCCATCTGCCACTTAAGTGTTCCGGACGTGAAGCCTGTCCATGCGGTGAGACCGCCTGTATCGTTTGCAGGAGCTCCGGTGTAGTTCTTATAAACATCAGCAACTTTGATCGTCCAGACGAGGATGTCCTGTCCGTCTATCTTTGCGTATACGTTGATTTCCTGAGGCACGGTCTCAAAAGGAATATATACATTATACCGGTTCGCACTTCCGTGTCCGCCAATGCCCCACGAGACTCCAAGGTTGTAGACATTTATGTCATCATAGATGAAATCGGTATTATACACGATCTCTCCGCCATCGATTGAATATCCGTAACTCTCTACAGCTCTCTTAGAAACTACCCAGCCCCATGCGCGAACTGTTGCGCCCGCTTTATCTTTAAGTGCGGGAGAAATAGTAACTAAAGGATTACCGCCAACTAATGCTACGTCTTTTTCATCAGCTAAAAGCTGATCGCGAGATATAACATATTCCATAGGAACATATACAGGAATATCAGGATTCTCAGATGCTCCGACTTTAGCACCGAAGACCTGAAGATCGCCATATCCTGAGAAGAAGTTCACGCCGTCGCCCCATGCGCCGTTGTGGCTTATTACTCTTAAGCGAACGTACTGAGCTTCTACGGCATCAAAATTGAACACGTCGTTCGTACCTGTGGATGCGCCGCGCAGGCCCTGTTCTGCAACTTTCGTCCAGTTCGTACCATCTGAGGAAACATAGAGTTCATAAGCGCCGGGGAACGTAGTTCCTGGCACCCACTGCATAGGAACGATAACTATCGAATCAACAGAATACAGTGCGCCGAGGTCAACATATGCGCTAGCGTCACACTCGACAGTTGCAGTCGCAAAAGCCCAGCCGAGAGCATTGCCGTTTGCCGTATCCTGTGCAACGCCGTCTGTAAGATATTCGGATCTCCAATAATTAATATCAGCCGCTGTGCCGCCGTTAAGAGCAGCGTAAACCGGCTTTCCAAGCGCGATATTCTCTTTCGGGATCGGCCCGAAGAAGTTTGCCGTATCAGTAGTTTTAACACCAAAGTTGAACGTCTTTGCCACCTGAGAATCAGAAAGCCCGCTGTTTGCATAAAGCGCCTTCGCAGGATCTCCGGATTCAGGAAGAACAGTATACGCCCCGGATTCACCGGAAACGAATTTAACCGCTACAACGTACTGTCCCGCAGGAAGGGCGTCAAATGTCAGCTGGTTGCCTGAAGCCTGGTCGCCTTCAGGGTTAATGGTCTTTGTAGCAAGAGGCGTGCCGGCAACTGAATTTGCGACAGTTCCGTTAAAGGCATAAATAGAAAGATCAAACGTAACTGATTTGCCTGCATCGATCCTTGAACTCCACATCTGCGGGATCTGAACTCCGTCGAAAGGAGCATTGGCCGTAAATGCGGCAGCAGAATAACAACCTGCTGACTGAAGCCATTGACCCACGCCAAAACCATTTGAAACATTTACCCACTGGGTGATCAGAACGTCGTCATTGTGGTAATGTGCAGTGTGGATGACCTTTGTATCATTGTCCGAAAACTTTGCCACAACTTTGAAGTCGTGCTCGCCTTCCTGAAGCGGCTCATAGGCATTGATCCTAAGAAGCCAATCAGCGTTTTCCCAGCCTGCTCCCCAGCTTTTAACAGCACTGGCGGTGCCTGCGTCAACTATGCCGCCTCCCCAATGGATCTCGCCGTCATCGGTCTGAGTTCCAAGGTCAAGCAGGGGCTTGGGCGGATAGTACCATCCGTTGACAAAGAACTTCGTAGCGCCTGATTCAGCATAAGGCTTAAGCTGGCCCATATCGGTCCCGGTTAACCCTTCTTTGACTTTTCCGTTAGCCTCGTTTCTTAAAGAAACTTCATCGATGTTGAAGTGTTCATCAACAGCAGATGACGGAATGATCAAAGCTACAGCAAGTACTAATGCCAATACTAAAGCAATTCCAATTAGTCTTTTCATAACTCCTCCTTATTATCTTAAAGCATCCTGAAAGGTCATAATGACCCAAAGATCTTCTTTTTAGACTTCTTTATATTATCATATTTTCAAAATAAGTACAATACTAACTTTTATGGATTTTACGCGATTTTACACTTTTTTTGTAAAATACACAAAAAACACCGGGCCGTGTCTGTCAGGACACGGTCCGGCATAAAATCGACTTGTTATTGTCCGGTCACCCGGGATTATCAGAACGCTCTCTTCTTAATGAAGACGACTGCTGCGCCCATAGCGAGAACAGCGATAACTGCGAACATTGCCACAGCTGCGTCGCCGGTAGCGGGCTGAGTTTCGGGTTCAGTGCCGGGTTCGGTGCCGGGCTGAGTCTCAGGCTCAGGAATTCCGCTGTACGTGAAGGTGTAGAATACCTTCTCTTCGCCGTCGGCCAGACCGATGATCTCAACAGTGTGAGAACCTGCGGTCACAGGGACGTTGATGGAGGCACGGTAGCCGTTGCCGGGAACGCTGAAAATGCTCTTCGCAGCATTCATGATCGCCGCGTTGTCCTGCTCGTTGGTGCCGTAGAAGCCTTCGTCATAAACGGTCTTTCCGCCGTCAACTCTGTAGCCGATCTTCTCGATCTGGTAGTTGGCCGCGAGCCAGCCATGATAAAGAATATTCTGGCTGTTTTCATTGACGTTAACGTTCGTGCCGTTCGCTTTATCCTGGTCAACTCCGTCGAGCTGGAGAGCGTCGGTATTGGTATGCTGTCTGTATTCGCGCTTTACGAATCCGTCGCCCTGCACGCCTTCCTTAATGAAGAGCCAGAATGCGGCGTAACCGGTCTCGTTTGCAATATACTCATCGGGATACTGCCAGTTGCCATGTCCGACAACGAGCCAGTGCGTGTATGCACCGTCGTCTCCCTTGGTATCGTCGTCAAGCGTGATCGTGAGGGTGTACTCGCCTGCGGGAAGCTCATGATTATCCTCAAAGAACGGTATTCCTTCCGCACCGTCTCCTGCTTTAACGTAGCTGAGAGTCCATACGACTTCGCCGGCAGCATTCGTAAGCTTGAGCGTAACGGGAGTGTTGGCGGAAGACCAGTAGTCCGGGAATCCGACTGCCCAGAAAGGAACGTCGGTCGTGAACGTGATATTGGTGGAAAGTCTGCCGGAAGTGAATCCCAGCCAGATCGTGTCACCGGTGACGATGCCGGCGTTGGATCCCACGTAACTGGTGAAGTTTCCGCTGATAGCAGGCATATAAGGCGCAGGTTCGTAGTCTTTTTCTTCAACAAGCGTTCCGTATGCTTCGATCTCGCCGAGGCTCACATATTCCGCACCGCTTTCGTCGACGGGGTTACCGGAAATGATCTCCATGCGGATAAATCTCGCGCGGTTGGTTGTGGTATAATTATAGGGCGTAGTAGGATCGGCAAGCCCCTGACGTCCCTCTTCACCGCCGATCTTATCCCAGTTCACACCGTCCATTGAAGTGTAAACGTTATAAGTGTTCGGGAATGCAGCCTGTGCGAAACCCTGGGGACGGATCGAGACTTTCGACAGATCATATATTCCCAGCAGGTCAATGTAAATATCTCCCGTCACGTGTCCTTCTGTAACGCCCGCATAAATGCCCAGCGGCACCGGATCGGCAACTACCGCAGGATTATGGACCGGATTGTAACCGTCGGCAACGAAGTTGTCCGCCCAGTATCCGCTGGCGTTTTTAATGCCGTTCGTTGTGAAGACAACCGGCTTATTGAGCGCGATGTCACTATCATCGTTGATGTAGCTGGACTGATACAGGACTTTCGTTCCGCCGTCATTGAATTTTACGATAAATCTGACGGTGTGGGCGCCTTCACGCAGCGGAATAGTGCCCGAAAAGTTTCTGGTGCTGGACGCACGCTCTGCCCATTTTCCGCCCCACGAAGCAATCGCGGCTATAACGTCGTTATTGGCCGTTAAGCCCATCGCTCCGTATACGATCTCTTCATCGTCGATCTGATATCCGAAATCGGCAATGCTGTCAGCGACCTCCGGGAAATACCATCCGATGAGCGCGATCCCCATTGCGCCGGTCTTTTTAACAACGTTACTGATGTTACCGAGGTCAGCGCCTTTACCCATATTCTCGACGAACGCATCCGGGGTCTGAAGCAGTACGTAGTCAAGGTTAAATGCATCCTCCGATTCTGCGGCTTTTACTTTTCCGTTCTGTCCGACGAAGGCAATGCAGACAGCCAGAAGTACCGTGAATATTACAGCTGCCGTAATTAATACCTTTTTCATATTTTTTCCTCCATTTTGAATTCTCCGGCGCGGGCAATCGCCTTTACCGACAATCTATTATATTATATGGACTTCTCTGCAACGTTGCAAGCATTTTTATTTTTTTGTCAATTTTCTTCGGCTTTCCGCCTGATTTCGGTCAATTATGTTTGTTTTTCTGTCCGTTTTTCGCTAATTCAGTGCATTTTTGCATTGGCTCTCCCCCCCCCGCATCTTATAGCTCACGAATAGCTGCTATCGTTTTTGTTATAACAAAACATATGCCGCAATGCTCGGAGGAAGAAGAGCATTGCGGCACACGATTAACGATTTCAAAATTTCCGGCGAATTGGGATCAATTCATTTGCTCACTGTTTCGCCGTGCAGCCTGCATCAGGACTTAACGAAAACGTATTCCTTGATCACACGGACCATGCAGTCGTTCAGAGGCTCGACTTCATACTGAGTGTCGGTGGGTGTCTNNTGATAGCCGTTGATCAGGCGGATCATGCAGTCGTTCAGATACTCGTGCACCGCGTCCGGAAGAGACGGATCCAGATGATCGCCGCCGATGCCGGAATGGTTGGTAAGGAAGAGGTACGTGCCGCCGGTCATTACGGAGAAACCACGCATGAGAGCCTCGACGGAAAGATCAGCACCGGATGAAACGACAGGGATGATCCTGACGCCCATGGCCGCGATCGCGGTAACGTCTTTGAGCATACCGGCATTGATCCCCTGGATCTCGCTCTCTTCATGAGGGGGCGCGTCAAGGACGAAGAAGCACAGCTTCACCGAATCGTCTCTCCAGGAATGCTGGAGCACGTTTCCTAGAGCCGTATGGACTGCCTCGGGATAATCGCCGCCGCCGTTCGCGCTCTGCTCGCCCAGGATCTTTACGCAATCATCGATATCATCGCGGAAATCGTAATATTTGACGATATAATCATCACCCTCGTCACGGTAGAAGTTCACGCTCAGGCGTATGCTGATGTCCTGCTCCGCACGGATGCGGTTGATCATATCGCGGATCTCGACTTTCAGATATTCGAGTTCATCGCCCATGCTGCCCGTCGTATCGATCATGAGCATGAGGTCAAGGCTTTTCGCGTTCTGGGGGGCGAAGCGGACGGTCTGGGTAAGTGACACGGATTCTCCGCGTTTGCACGTGACGGTCGCGCTCTGTTCGCCGCTCTTAACGGTCAATTCCTTGCCTGCAAGGCTGTCCGGGAATATCAGCGTGGCATTGCCGTAGATATCGGAAACAGCTCTGTAAACAACGCTGTCACCGTCCAGAAGCTCGACAGCAGAAAAAGGAAGCACGGAGGCGGTAATAATATTGTCCGCATACAATCCTCTTGACCTGCGAAGAGCAGCCCAGTCAGCTTCGTTCCAAAGCGATATCCAGTTTGCAACGTCTTTGATGTCCTTTATCTCGCCCGCCGTCAGGAGGCCTGCCTGGATCTGGTCGTCGTACGAGCCGATGACGTCGCCGCCAGGCAGCGGAACAGGATAATCGCCGATCGGTCCGTATGCATCTTCCGCCGGATATGCTTCCATATCCACCTTTCCCGAGAGTGATTTTCTCCCCGGGATCAGCGAATCGATTATGCCTTCGAAGAAAGTTTTTCCGGATTTTCCTTCCTTACGTTCGCCGATCACACCGTCGCCAAACGTATTCGTAACGGTTCCCGGGTCGGTTCCGGGTTTATCATCCGAACCGTTGTGTATCGTGGATCCCTGCTCAGCCGGGATTTTAAACGAACACCCGGCGGCGCACAGCATTGCCGCTGCCAGGATGACCGAAAGCGTCATGCAGAAGATCTTTCTTATGTTTTTGTTTGTTATTTCTTTCATTTCCATTTACCTCCGGATCTGAATTCGACTATATAGTAACCCTTCGCGCAGAACAGGTAACAAAAAATTTTTAAAACTGTTTTATCTTTTTATTTGACCCGCAGCAGACCCGAAGGCAGGACCTCGACTTCTGCTACGGCAGGCCTCTCGCTGAAACCGTCCCCGTAAAACGCCGTGGTAAACAAGCTCCCGTCGAACGCACGGAACAGATTATTGTGCCCTCCGTTTTCGAGCAGGAGACGCCGCTCGCTGTACGGTCCTTCGAGCTTATCCGAGACCGCATAAAAGCTGTCGTACGTCTGGTACCGCCTTCCGTCCGCGCCGAAGTGGATGCAATACGATGACGAAAACAGGTAGTACAGTCCGTCGATATTCATCATATAACAGCCTTCGAATCCGACCTGCTCGCCGCTGACGCTTTTAAGCGGTTCGGGCGCTGCCTTCAGGTCCGTCATGTCTGATCTGAGCTCCGAAATAAGTCCGTCGGAATAGATAGCCCAGACCTTCCCGCCTTCGGTGTATAGCGTTGCGTCAATATAATCGAATATCGGTTTTCCGCATACGTCTTCGTACGGACCCTCGGGAAGACCGGTGGTACTCTTTAATATTGACCCCGCCATCGCGCCCCAGCCGAGCGAATAGCAGATCCAGTACGTTCCGCCGATATAGTGGAGTTCCGGCGCCCAGATAGGAGAGCTGCCGTCGGTGATAAGCTCTTTCTGCCACGTTGCCTGCTTTTCGTACACCCAGACCGCCCCGAGATCGACCCAGCCGGAGAGATCCGCAGATCTGTAAACGTGTATCTCGCGTGTATTGTGCCAGTCGTTAGGATCGTACGTCCCCGTCATATAGTAGTATCCGTCGGGTCCGGCTGTGATGAACGGGTCGCGCAGGTGTATGTCGGCAATCGGTTTGACAGGCGTCGAAGGTTTCCCTCCGAACGTGGGATATTCGGCGGACAATCTATATTCCGAGTCTGCCTGCAGCTCCGGGGTCTCCCCGTCAGGCACGAGCCTGCCGCTTTCGTCCGCCTTAACGTTAAAAGCGTATTCCACTATTATCTTATAAAACACGCCTTTTGCGAATACCGTCGCTTCAGTATACGGCTCGATGTGAAGTTCGTTGTAAGCTACTTTGATGTTACCGTTCCGCGCGTTTTTAACAGACAGATGCTGGTTCCCCTCCTCCGAAAAAGCAGCCCAGAACGTTGCCCGCACAAACAATTTGGTCGCTCCGGCAAGCTCCGGAGCATCGGGCACGTCGCCGATCCCGGCGGTCGTCAACGTCAGCGTGGGATTCTTTACGAACCCGCTCAGGTATATCTCGCTGCGGCCAGTCCCGTTTTCCTTGTTCCCTTTACCTTGTCCGTGGTCATTGACGTTGTCCTTTCATATGACCTTTTCGTGATCCGTGCGTGACCCTCTCACGACCGATTATTTACCCGAACTCTTCTATTCGTAATATTTCATCGTCTCGCGGAGGTATTTTTCAAAATATCCGGGCCGGTCAGCAATAAATTCCGCGATATCGTTAAAAGATCTTTCCCAGTGCGAATAGTCGTACGCGGCGTATATTTTCCCCTTCGACTTCCAGAACTCTATGTGTCGTTTCATCTCGTCTTTTGCCAGATCTTTATATTTTGCGGCCGTTTTTGCCATATACTCCGCTTCTTCAGCAGAACTCAGCACGCCGCACGCAGAAATGAATCTGCTGCGGAAATCTTCCGAACGGAGCAGAAAATCGAACAGTCCCTGCAGTTTCATATCATCGCCGTAAAGCCCGAGCGAACTGTCGAAATCGTAGCCTTTACCGTCTCTGTAAAACACGAGCAGGCGGTAGAACGTGTCGGTATCCGCCATAGAATACGTCGTTTTAGACACGCGCGACGGTTCGTCGTGAAGGGCGAAGCACAGGTCCATATCGCGAATAACGAAACGCCATCTGCCATCCGAAAATGAATTGTCCCCCGCGCCTGAGCCGGTATAACGCCAGACCATCGCGTTGTTCTGCGGCCAGTCTGTGTTGCACAGATAGAGCATGACGGCAAGATAAGAGGCGGCATTGTCAACGTCGATCATTTTCGAAATGCGTTCGTACGCTTTCGCGAAGTCCGGGCCTGCAGCGTTGTCAATCGCGTAATCGCACAGTTCGAGCCAGCTGTCCAGTTCCACCTGATCGCCTGATTCGAGCTGATAATACAACTTTTTACCCTTGATCACCGTTATTTTATCCTTCTCGAGCCCGTAAAGTTCCGAAACGAGCCGCTCGTCGAAATCTTCTTTCATGATCGACATCCCGTAATATTCGCCGTTGAGATAGACGCATACGGGAACACAATGCTGGGCGAAAACGGTTACGCCCGTGCGTTCTGAAAGCCCGGCACAATAATCATTTGTTATGCAGTCGCGCAATAGATCCATGCGCAGGAATTTTTCTCTTGCCTGATACGGAGAATCGTTGCCCCCGTTGCGCAGCAGGAATCTGTCGTAGCTGTCGAATCCTGTACCAAACAGATCTGCGCGGAATTTTCCGTCACCGCCGTATTTTACGCCGTTCTCATCAAATTCGCCGGATTTTCTCGCGATCAGCCTGAGCGATGCAGGATCAAACGAGCGCGAACCCGAGCCCGCGAGCCTTATCCCCGCGTCCTGGTGTATGAGTTTTCCTCCGTCCGGTTCGTATATTTCGACGCTGACCGGGCGCTCCCAGGCAGAGCCGGTTCCGGACCGGTTGGACAATATCCCTGCTTCGCCTGAATAGAGGTCGTTATTATCCGCGGCGAGCGCGACGATGCGAAGACCGTTCGTTTCAGCCCGTTCCGGGTCAATTATATATGTGTTCGTTATTATCCTGCCCAGCTGGATCCCTGCGGAAGAGAAGACCGCCGCCCGTATCACAGCGGTATTTTTAATTTCGATCTCCTTGCCGTACTTCTTCGATCCGGGTCTGGGCTCGTCGCCGTTTTCGGTGTATGTAATATACGCTCCCGCCGGAGGATCTTCCGGAAGCGACAATGAGATCTTTATCGATGATTTATATATGCCGCCCTCAGGCGAAAACGAAGGAGCAGGACCTTTACCGGCATTGCCGCCGTTCCCGCCGTTCTCAGAACCGTGAGAACTGCCCTCCGGAGTGGAGCGGGTGCCGCCTCTTCCTGAATTATCGCCTGCGCACGCACACGTAAGCACCATCACGAGACACAAAAGGACCGTGAAGACGGCTTTTAAATTTTGCGAAACGGTCATTCGCATATTTTCAGTCCTCCTCACGGTCCGGGTGGTTTATAATTTATCAGCTTTTCGCGGCGATCAGATTACCGACGGCGATGCGAAGTTCGTTGAACAGCTCGTTATCCGTCTTGTAATTGCCAAGCGAAGTGGTGATCTGTTTGATGATCAGGTCGGACGTGCCTTCGCCGTAAAGGTCGTCAAGGATCGTGAAGTAGTCGTAGTCTTCGGCGCCGTCGCGCACGGACTCGAGCCTCAGCGAACCTACCGGATAAGCGTTGTACGAATGGTCAGAGATCTCATTGTAATAATCGCTTCCCTGGTACGGCTGCCCGTTTGCATCCTCGAAAGCGTTATACACCAGCACACCGTTGCCGTAGACGTTGTACGGATACGAGTTATCGGTCTCATGTTTGCTGTGCCATTTATACATTGCAGAATACTTATTATATTCCCAGTCGTTGACAAGGTAGTACAGGAAGCCGTCAACGTTGTACATCTTCTGCTGCCAGAACATGAGGCGGTGTTCGATCTCGGGGTCGTCGATGGACAACGTGATCTCAGGATGATGCGGGAAACGTGTGACGTACCACCATACTTCGTCGCCGCCTGCCTGCTCCGCCGCCATTCTGTCAGCGAAAACGCCCAGATTCTTCTCTATCATTGCGGTGTAGTACCACGTCATAAGCTTCGGATTCGCCTTGTAATCCGCGATCGAGTTGAAGAAATAACTGTGCGGGCACCAGATGTTGACAACGCTCGAAACGTACGAGAAGTAGTCCGAAGTAGAGTTGGCGTTCATGGCGCGGTTGATGTGCATCGGGGCGATCAGTTTGTATTGACTGCCGAAAATGCTCTTTATCATGTTGCCAAGGTTCACGAGGTTGTCCAGCATGCCCTGGTTGAGCGGTTCGTCAACGGGGTAGAAATACGCTTTTGCGAGCCACTCGGGATTCTGTTTGAGATAATTGTACGCATTCTGCACGCGCGCCCGGGTGACGTGATCCGTGCCGTAACCCACAGGGTTGAAGCACTGCACTCTCGGGTCGTTCAGGTATTTCTGGACGCGGGAATCATTGAACGGATTCTCATGACCGGCGTCATCGTCAAAATACGGAAGCCTGTACGCGTTCACTTTGTTTTCGAGCAGATACTCGTAATACTTAATGTATGTCAGAGAATCGTCGCCGCTGTATAACCACGGGGCGTACGAAACGTAAATGTTATACCACGACAGGTCCGCCTGGATCTTGCAGTTCGAGGCGAGAGGCAGCGCGAAATTCCATACGTAGACGTAAACGAGAGCCTTCTTGATCTCATTGCCGCCGCTGTCTTTAACGGTGAGCGTCGCAGAATATTGTCCCGCCTTCGTGCCGGTCTCGGTGTAGACCTTAATAAGGAACGTCTTGCTCTTGTTCGCCTTAAGATCGAAGCTTCCTTTGAGTTCGGGGATCGGGTCAACGATCGACTGCCCTTCTATATCGTCGAAGTAGTATCCTTCGCAGATCACGTATTTGAGCGTATTTCCGCTGCTGTCTTTGAACGGTGTCAATTCAAGCGTGAGGCCGCTCTTGGCTTTCGTGGATGCGAGCATGAACTGCACGCCTTCGATCTCGTTCTTCGCCATGCGGATCTGGTACGAATTAAGGCCGGAGGATTTGGTGGAACTTTCCGCAGTCTTTACGTACGAATGGTTGAACCAGAGCGTAATATCATTGTCTTCGTGAGCGGCGGTCTGCTTATCGTTGGAGATCTTCGGGGCAACTTCTTTCGCGCTGTTTATCAGCTGTTCCGCGCGTTTCTGATCCGCTTCCGATAGAGCGTGTGCGTCCTCTGCACCGCCTCCTACGAGGTCAACGACTTCGTCCATATTTTTCGCGAGTATCAGTTCGCCGAGTATCAGCGATTCACCCGCACCAGCGGCGGAGAACATATAGTCGAGGCGGAACGCGTTGATCGTGCCGCTCCAGCCGTTTACGGAAGAAAGATCGTAAATTATGTACTGCCAGTCGGGATCGGTGTTATCAAACGTCGAAGATTTGCTGTATCCGCCGGTCGCGCCGTAAATATTGCCCGCGCAGTAGAAAATTTCCGACTGCGTGTTCGAGCACTTCTCCTGCTTCACCTTCAGAATGACGACCTTGTACTCGTTCGCGGATGCAGCGGTAAGCTTATATGCAGTTAGATAACTCTTGTAGCTGAACGTGATGAACGGGTCGTTGGTAGCGCCGGTGGTGCTGAGCTTAACCGTTTTTCCGTAATCGGAGTCGTTTACGAGCTCAGCTTTTACTGAATTTCCGCCCGTGAAGTACGACAATACTTTTGTGGCTCCGAACGTGACGCGTGTAGGAGACCCGGGGCCCGGATCAGCTTCGGGCGTAGGAGTCGCGGGAACAGGCGTCGGAGTGGGTGTCGAAGGTACCTTTGTAGGCGTGGCTGTAGGATTTACCGTTGCAGTCGGGGTAGCCGGTACCTTAGTGGCGGGAACGTCGGTCGCAGGAACGTCGGTAGCCGGCTCAGCTGTAGCGGGCTCAACGGTTGCGGGTCCGTCAGTAGCGGGCACTTCGGTGGAAGGGCCGGTGATCACAGGGCCTTCGGTCGGCTCGTCTGTTGCAGGAACTTCCGTTGCGGGCTCGTCTGTGGCCGGAACCTCAGTCTCCGGAACACCGGTAGCGGGAACTTCAGAAGGCGCCGCTTCCGTAGGAGCAGCATCCGTCACTTCCGGCGTCTGGTCGATAACGACAGGCTCCTGCGTCTTGTCTTCCGGACCGGGCGTGTTATTTGTACATCCGAACAGCGACGTTTNNGTTGCGAGCAGCGCCGCCGTTAAAAGCAAAATGATCGTGCGTTTCATTTACGTTCTCCTTTATCGTGATCAGTTTGTTTTTATGATCATTGTTCTCCTTATTCTTCCTTCTGCCTGATCGTCCAAACGATCGTCACCGTATCGCTCACCTGGATGCTTTCCGGCTCGATGTCAATATTGTACCCTCCCGCCATATCGGCACTCTCGTTCCGGGCCATCATCATCTTCGCCATCGGGCGGACAACGAAATCCGGTTCTGCCATCGAGTAATTGATCGACAGCACGTGGCCGAGTTCGACTCCCGACGCTTTTGCGAGCACTTTTGCTTTGGCTTTCGCGTCCTTCACCGCCGCGCCGATCAGCTTGTTCTTAGACGCTTCCTTGTCCTTCACCGTGTAGCTCAGGCTGAATTCCGGTGTGAGTCTGGAATTCGCCAGCGCATAGAGCACGCGGCCAAGGAACGCGTTGTCCGACGGGAATTCGATCTTCATGCTGTGGTAGAACTCGTAGCCGGTAAGACGCTGGCGGTAAATATTGTTCTCCTGGTAGCTCTCGTACCGGGGATCGACGCGGAAGTTCAGCGTTTTCAGCTCGTTTCTGGCAAATCCGAGCTTTTCGAGCAGGTCTTTCAGCGCTTCCGTGTCTTCGGCGCTCCTGCGCACTGCGTCCGCGTATTCTTTTTCCGGGCCGTGAAGCGTAATGTCTATCCTGGTCGTATCGGGCGTCAGGCGCAGCATTCCGGTGCCGGTGACTTTCACCGTTGAAAGAAATCCGAATCTGCCCTTTTCTTTTTCAGCCATGCTCATCTTCCCTCCTGTGCGAGAATTTCGTAAATATCTTTAATGCTGTCGAAAACGTAGTCCGGTTTGCGTTTCGCCGGGGCGGCGTCAATATCCTTAAGCGTCGTTTCGCCGGTCAGTACGCATACGGAAATGACTCCCGCGTTGATCGCGGACAATATATCCGTGTTGAGCCTGTCGCCAACGACCGCAACTTCGCACGGAAGCAGGCCGTACTTGTCCATCACCATCTGGATCATGCACGGATTCGGTTTGCCGGCAACAAAATCCGGCCTCCTGCCCGTTGCCCCTTCGATCAGCAGCATCATCGCTCCCGCGTCAGGGACGGAATGACCCGGCCGCATCGGGCAAACCATATCCGGGTGTGTTGCCCAGTACGCTACGCCGTCGGTCAGGTAGTCGCACGCGATCCTGAGTTTTTCGTAAGTGAGCGTCATGTCGAACCCGAGGACAACGTAATCGGGTCTTTTTTCGGGTTCTTCGTAGTAGTCGTCGATCAGCTCGAATCCGGAGCGCCTGAGGTAGTCGGCGAGGGGCGGCGTCCCGAGCAGATATATGCTCGCGCCGGGTTTTGCTTTGTTGAGGTTATACACCAGCGCCTGTGCTGAGGTGCAGAAGTCGTCGTCAGCGGCTTCTATTCCGATCCTGTGCAGTTTTTTTACATATTCTACCGTGTCCTTTGAGGAGTTGTTCGTGATGTATATAGCGCGTTTTCCCTGCTTTTTCAGTATGTCAAGGAAGTCGAGCGTTCCGTCGAACAGTGTGGTGTCAAGGTATATCGTTCCGTCCATGTCGAGCAGGAAATATTTTACGTTTTTGAGCGCCTTCAGGTCTTTATCATTTCGCTGCATTTCTTTTGCCTCCGCGCCGCGGCTTGCGCGCGTCCTTCTTCGCCGCGTTCCTGCCCTGCTTTTCCGCCGCTTCGCGGGAAGCCTTCACTTCGCGTGCTTCACGCACTTCCCGCGCTTCCTTCTCTCTCGCGAGTTTTTCGCTCTTTCGCCAGAGGACGATCGTCCGTCCGACCACCTGTATGATATCCGCTCCGGTCTTAGCGGCCAACGTCTCCGCCGCTGTTTTTGCGTCGTCCGGGCAAGTCTCGAGCGCTTTGATCTTTATGAGTTCTCTTGCCTCGAGCGCGTCGTCTACCTGTTTTACGAGGTTTTCTTCTACGCCGCCTTTTCCTATCTGTAGTATCGCCTGCAGCGCATTCGCCTCTGCCCTGAATAATGATCGCTGTTTGCCGGTCATGATGAGTTTGTATCTCCTTTTCTGGAATATTCGCTTCCACCGCAAATTTTAAGTCATGCCTTCGGATTTGTCAACGATTAAGGAGGAGATAAAGGAAATCTGTTCCGCACTTGAACCCTGCGCTTCGCACCCGGGCGGCGTCAAATGAGCGTGAAAATGGGACAAATTTGCTCAAACTCGGAGTTTTGTCCCATTTCTTTCAGCGGAGCCGCACCGGGGCGGCGTC
>DBVV01000121.1 GCA_002308795.1 Mageeibacillus sp. UBA1255
CTGACCTACAACAACTTTACGCTGTGTTGAAAAAGGCTCTACTCCCAAAATCGTAATACCTTGTTGCCCTTTTATTTACTTTTAAAAGACATACCAAATTCTGAATATCAAGCTTTTGGTATGTCTCGGGCTCTGTCTGCGATCCAAAAATGAGATATGCGTCCATATAATTTACGATTTATGTAGTAGAGCCTTGCATAAAAGCCCGGCCGCGAGTTGCAGTTTAACAGCAATTGGTTTATAATCCGCTTAAACAAAGAAGGCATGCTGTGCAGCCTTCGCATTATGGATCGCAAGGAGTTGTCCGATATGCACCAGGATAAGAAGCAGACGGCATTCAAAGCAGAAAAAACACGTGCTCGACGCAGGAGTGCGATATTGACCGCGGTATCGTTTATACTGGCATTGCTGACCGTTACTGTTTTATTGCCCGCAGGCGCATCGGCTGCGGACGAAAAAGACGTACTGTTTTGCGACGGAACGATGCAAAGCAATCCGAGGCAGTTCAACAGCTATAGAAACGTCGCATTCAGATTTGAAGTGCCCGAAGGATACAAGCTCGAGCAGTTCTTCCTGCTCGCCTGCCCTACCTGGGGCGATCAGCCGAACTCCGGATTCACCGCGGATATATATCTCTGGGACGGGGCGTATAAAAGTTCGGTCTCCGAACTGCCTTTCTCAAGCTGCAGGATATCGAATCATAAGGACAATCACCGGATAGACCTCTCGTTCGGCTACGTTCCTGCCGGTCAATACCTGATCGTTATCCATTCGTTTACCGGTCCGATCGGTTCGTGGGAGTATATGGCGCTGCCTGCGGAATACGTTTCCACCTGGGCATATTATCAGGACGGTCTCGAAGAGACCGATTATCTTCCGGGCACCGGGATCAAGATTTCGCGGGACAATGATCCGAAACCTGTTACTGTGCCTCCCATGACTTCCGCTCCGACCGGCGGCGGAGATGACGGCGACGAAGTTTCTACGCCTTCAGCAACGCCTCTTCCCACGAGGGAGCGGATAACTCATGAGGCTGGGGATGAAAGCAGCGTTTCAGGCAAAGGCGGAAAAGGCGGTCTGATCGCAGGGATCGCAGTCGCGGTCCTGCTTATCGGCGCTACGGCGGCAGTGATCGCTGCAGTCGCTTTAAAAGACAAAAAGAGCGAAAACAGATAATATATAATTATATGAAAAGGAGAAGCAATATGAAAAGAAGAATAGCAGCAATTATCGTTGTCATTGCACTTGCGCTCACGTCTCTGGGCATAATTACCGTTCACGCCGATCTGCAGTATACGACGCAGACGGATTATGACGGCATCATAAAAGGCCAGGCGCTTGACGTCATCCAGGGTGACGGTGCAAATCTGTTTACCCCCGGTTATACCGGAGACTATCTTAGCGAGAACAAGGCCACGATCTACGGACCGTTCCAGACCGTTACGTTCAGCGGATGGTTCGGCCTTGAAGACAATGAGATCGTAGAATTCGGCTATGCGATCGGAGAAAGCGCACCTGTTTTTGATGAATCATTCATCAAAGAGCCTGAAGCTCCCGTTAAAGCGGCCGGAGGAGAATATGCGATGAGATACGTTATCGTAATGGACGTATCTGCGCTGGGAGAAGAGCTCACGTCGATCATGCCGGTCGCAAAACTTGACGACGGCACGGTGCTCGCACTGCATTACCTCGATCTGAAATACACGACAAAAGAGAAAAGCCAGACCGATAAACCCTTAACACTTGCCCTTACGTCCGACAGGACGAATGACCCTCTTAACTTCAGCAGCTCCGTCTCAGTAGGTTTCAGATTCGTTGTGCCCGAAGGATACAAACTTGACACGTTCACCGTTCAGCAGGCTCCTACGTGGAACGGACCGACGAGCGGCATCGGATGTACAGCTGATATTTACCGCTGGACAGGCGACTACGATGAAACTATCGAAGCCGATCCGATCGGTGAATACGTCGTAGAGGATCATAAGGACTGTATGCCAATGGAGATCGCGTTTGATTCTTACGTTCCGGCGGGCACGTACCTTATCGAACTCACGGAATTTACGGGCAATCTCGGCGGCTGGCTGGCTACGGAGATCGCTCCTGAATTTGCGGATACTTACTGTTTCTATCAGAACAGTTACGAAGATGAGAAGAGTGTGCACGTAAAAATGACAGTTGTTGTCGATAACGATCCTCCTGCTCCGACCGAAGTTCCGCCTACGAAAGAGCCTACGCAGGTGCCCGAAGAGACCGCCACGCCGGAACCTCCGACGGAAGCTCCTACAGATGCTCCTGCCACCGAAGCACCTACCGAAGCTCCGAAAGACGAGCCTACGAAAGCTCCCGAATCTGACAATACCGCTGACCCCGCGCAGAACGGCGGAGAGAAAGGCGACGTTAAAAAATCCGGCCCGAACCTGGGACTTATATTAGGAATCGCAGGCGGCGTGATAGCCGTAGCGGCGGTCATAATCGGAGTCGCTGTTTCAAAGAAGAAAAAGAAATAAGAAGTTATAAGCTGTAAAAGTTTAAATTAAAAAAGTGCGCCCGGTATCGCTCTCCGGGCGCTTTTTTATTATGTAACTGTCGCGTGTGATCAGCATTCAAAAGCCATCTGATTCATGAATTCCTGCGAGAACATCGGATCGGTCGAAAGTTCCACGACGTCCACCATGCGCGAAAAAGAAAGCGCACGCTCGCGCGCAGGAACAGAAAGCAAAAGCATTGACGCACCGGAAAGTGCTGCGTTGCCTGCGGCAGAAACGCGAGGCACAAGTTCGGATGGAATCAGTCCTATCTTTCCGGCATTGTCAATATTAAGAAATTTTCCGAACCCGCCTGCGATGCTGAGCGTCACAACGTCACCGACCGCGGTTCCGGATGCGTGCATCAGCGTCAATATCCCTGCGTGTATCGCGCTTTTAGCAAGCTGTACCGCCCTTATATCATTGCGGATCAGTTTCACACCATCCGCGATCTCGCACTCGTCTTCCTCCATAAATCCGGTCTCGTCAACGGCTTCGAGCTCGAGCAGGCACGCCACGGCGTCAATAAGTCCGCTTCCGCATATGCCTATCGCGCGTGCGCCTTTTTCTCCGCCTATTACGTGAGCGGTCAGCCTGTCCCCTTCTCCGATGCTTACGCGGTCAACAGCTCCTTCAAATCCGCCCATACCCATACTGATGCCGGCGCCCTCGAACGCAGGCCCCGCGGCAGTCGAGCAGGCGTACAGGCCTTTCTTCGAGCGGATAACCATCTCCCCGTTCGTCCCTATATCCGTCATTATCGCGGGATCTCCCGGCCGGTCAAGCCCTACCGCGAGCGCGGCACACACGGTATCGGCGCCAATGAATGCAGCGATGCAGGGCGGAATATATATTTCGGCTTCCGGGACTGCTGTGAGGCCGATCGAGGCGGCAGGAAAGCTCCTTCCGAACAGTTCTTTTGCTTCAAACGGAGCGTGCGTAAGGGGTTCGGTGTCAATGCCGCACAGCAGGTAGAGCATCACGGTATTGCCCGTGATCACGACGGAGCGGATCTCTTCTTTTGCCCCTATCCCCGCAAGCGCCGCAACACGGTCAATAATTTCGTTGACCGCTCCGCGCACCGCTTCCGCCAGATTCTCCGCCTCTCCTTTCAGCGCCGCTTCCATGCGCGAAATGACGTCCGCGCCCCACCGGCCCTGAGGATTCTGCATGCCGAACGAAGAAAGTTCATTTCCCTTATCGTCAAACAATTTAGCAGCGATAGTAGTAGTCCCTATATCTACAGCCGCGCCGTAACCCGAAAACGACGGCAGCAGCTCGAATTCAGCCATTTCCCCTTCGATCGCAACGCAGCCGTTTTTATCCTGCGGCGGCTCACCGGTACTGATCTCGCAGTCCCCTAACGCCTTTACCTGGCACGCAAGCCTGAGCCCGGCAGCCAGTCCCTCTTCCCCTAAGAAGCGCCTTTCCGCTTCGGTCACCGCAGACAGAGCACCCGTCGCTCTAACGGCACATTTACCGCACTTGCCGTGACCGCCGCATGGAAAGCGGATCCCGGAAAGGCTGTCTTCCGCGCCCGGCAGAGCCTGTATTTCACGCAAAAAAACGCCAAGCTCCTGTCCGGCGTTTTTCGCATAAACTGTTCCGTTAACTGAAATCCTGATCATAGATTGAAAAGTACGCCGCTGAAGAACGTCACTGTATTCTGGCCGTTGATATATTTCATACCGGCCGCCTTAGCCAGCTCGCTGACGTTTACGCCGTATGCCTCCAGCGAAGCCAGGGCGTCTTCGGGATGGCGGCAGGGTTCGTCTGTCTTTTTCGCGCAAACTTCGCATAATCTGCAGCCTCCCGCGCACAGGAAAAGCGCATCGGTGAAGCCGTCGTCAATAAGCTGTCTGCGCACGTCTGCAGTCAGTTTGTTGTGGAAAAGACCGGCCTCGGCCATTCCTTCGAAATCGAAACTGTCTTCGAGCGGACGGACCGACTGGTACACGAGTATGTATTCATACGTCCTTAGCTTCGCCATCAGTTCGTCGATATCGCCGACGTCCGGCGGACAAGTCCAGCATTTTCCGTAGTTCCCGCAAATATTCTTCGCGCACATATCGCGGAACACCCTGTCCGTTTTTATAAGCGTAGTGGGTATTACCGACGCACGGTACGCGCCTTTAGCGGTCACTTTTTCAACGATCTTAGAAAAGAGCTCATTACCGTCCATATAAGCGCTCTCCCGTAAAGTCTCGTGACAGAACTGTCACATCGCAAGCAGGAACTCTTTTGCGGCATCAGCTGCACTGGCAGCATCAGGAGTATATTTATCGGCACCGATCTGACGGCAGAAAGCATCATCCACAGGCGCACCGCCGATCATGATCTTCACCTTATCGCGGATCCCGGCTTCCTCTGCCTTCTTAACCACTTCGGCCATGACTCCCATCGTCGTGGTGAGCAGCGCGGACAGGCAGATCAGCTGACAATTCTGCTCGATCGCCGTCTGGATAAACGTCTCGGGTGCGACGTCGGTTCCGAGGTCAATGACTTCGATTCCTTTTCCTTCGAGCATCATTTTTACAAGATTCTTACCTATATCATGCAGATCGCCCTGTACCGTACCGATGCACGCACGTCCGATCGACGTAACGCCGGCTTCTTCCAGGTACGGTTTCAGCAGCGCGGCACCCTGGTTCATCGCTCTTGCTGCGACGAGCACTTCAGGCACGTATGCGGTCCCCTCTTTGAATCGCGCACCGATTATATTCATTCCGTCCAGCAGTCCGTCGTTAAGTATCTTTTCAGGAGTCTCTCCAGCATCGAGTGCCTGCTGTATCAGTTCTTTAACTAATTTTGCTCTTCCTTTCTGAATGTTTTCAGAAATCTCCCGGTAAATTCCTTCGCTCATGTTATTCGCTCCTTTTCGTAGTCAGTCATGAGTTCTTAAGCGATCATTGCGCTCAATGTGAATATTATAACTTATTATTGCGTCAATTAAAATATCTTTTTTATTTCTTCCGCGTAATACTGCACGAGTTCGAATTTCGTCCCCGGCATCAGGCGGTGGTCCGGACAAGGAATGAAACCGCCAAGTTCAGAAAGACGCTTGAGGCGCTCGATCTCCTTGTCGACCGCAGCTTTGTCTATCCGGAGAGCCGTCTTATCCATCCCGCCTACCCCGAGCACCTCTTTACCGAACTTTGCCCTCGCCGGTTCGAACTGATCGCCCCAAACTCCGACCTCGATCGGGAACATAGTATTGACGCCGTTCTCGACCCACGTCGGAAGCAGTTTTTCAGTTACGCCGTCGCAGTCGAGCGATATTATGTCGATGCCGTACTTATGGCACAGGTCGTTGCGTTTTTTGTAGTGTTTAGCGCATAATTCGTCGAAAATTTCCGGAGAAAGCAGCGGCCCGTTTTTGAAGCAGATGTCTTCCCAGTAATGCGCAAAATCGAATTTAGCGCCTGTCTCGAGTATCGCTTCGACGCATTTGTACTGCATGTCGGCGTACGTGTCGACGATATCCGCGAACAGATCTTCATCTTCGTCGTAGATAAGATAGCTCATGCCGATAACGGTGCAGATATTGCGGATATTGCCCATCACCGAACCGAGGTGGATGCCCACCGGAACGTCCATAGGCCTCGTCTCGTTGAAATGCCTGAAGTACTCGATATTGACCCTCTCCGGCACGTACTGCATGCGCGGTCTGTACTCTTTTTCGAATACCTCGCGGTCTTTCAGCAAAAAATCATCTTCGGACGGAATGGACGTCACGCCTGGTTTAACACGCTCGATATTTCCGTCACCGTTCTGTATGCGTACGGATCCGTCAGGGAGCGTTTCGAGCGTCTTTGACTCGAACGGAGGAAGCAGGTGGTTGTTAGATCCGGCAAGACGGTTCCAGTTAAAATCCCAGCCTATCATCCGGTCAAGTTCGCGTTCCTTCTCGCTGCCGTCGTAATTTCCGACGGCAAGGTCTTTCGGGATCTTCCCCTGCTCCGCCCATTCCGTGAGCAGTTCGGGCCAGTACCCGAAATGCACGGCGGGCATGCGGTCAACAGGTTTAAAATGCAGTATATTCAGCGCGCGTTCTCTGTTCGTCATTGTATTTTACCTAGTTTAACAGCCTTTCTTCCGTATTCCTTAAGCATTTCTACGTAAATTTTATATCTTTCCATCGGACAATCAGGCGGCGTCTGGTGGTCAACGCTCGGTATGAACCCGCCCGTTCTCATCGCCGGCAGGAGTCGCTCGAACTCGCCTCTCATGGCGTCAACGCTTTCTCTCATCGTCATTTTATCGAACGCCCCGATGAACAGGAAATCCGGATGGATCTCACGAAGAGCATTGACGTCAACGCCCGCCTTGCGTTCGAGCGGCAGCACGCCTTCTATCCCGGCGCGCTTGAGCCACGGTATCATTTTGCTGATATCGCCGTCCGAATCGATTATGACCTTTGTCCCGTGTTCTTTTATAAACGGCACAACTTTCTGATAGTACGGAAGCAGGAACTCGTCGAAGCTGTCTTCCGAGATCATCGGACCGTTATTGTAGCTCATATCTTCGCCGAACGTCATAAAATCAGGCGTGAGCACGCTGTATATCTTTTCTAACTGTCTTAGCTGGAAATCCGCCAGATCGTCTAATATTCTGTGATAAAGTTCGGGCTGGTCGTAGAACGAATATAAGTGATTCTCGATGCCGAGTATCGTGCGCGGGAACCAGAATCCGCCGTCCATGGAGAACCATATCGGATATTCTCCCGCGTCGTGTCCCGCTTTAAGCCCCTGCATTCCGGCCGCGGCATTGTCGCCGCTGCTTTCGGGGTAAAGATACGGCAGCAGTTCCTCGTACTCGTCTTCGTCTTCTGCTATAGCGCCGCCGAAGCTCTTCGGCTCCGGACAATCCGCCGATCTGTGCGGGAACCAGAACTGGTAGTGCTGGTCAAGGCCGAAATACGGGGCAATCTCGTGGAATCCGAGGTTCGCGGGCAATCCCTGTTTCTGCCATTCCATGATCGTCCGGTCCCACCACCACGATGCCCATTCTATTGCGGGCAATCTGTCGTCAGGTAGTTCAAAGTTGAATGTCGCCTGAAAGCGTTCTCTGTTAGTCAAGGTGTACCTCCGCTGCGTTTTCTTTGCGCAGTTATTATATGATAACGAAGGAGAAATATGCAACCGGGTTTTTTACTGAAAAACAATGGAAAATTAATGTATCGCCAAAGGCGCCAATCAGTAATGGAAAATTGAAAATGGAAAATGGAAAATTAATGTATCGCCCGCGGCGATGATTATAATTATTCCTCAATTTGCCATTTGCAATTTGTAATTCTCAATTCTCCATTCTCCATTATTCATTTGCCATTCTCCATTTGCCATTTTCAATTATACTTTAGTTCTTTTGACAACCTTATTTTTCGCCAGCGAAGCCGAGTGAATGGCTAAGAATTTTGTTT
>DBVV01000114.1 GCA_002308795.1 Mageeibacillus sp. UBA1255
TTTAAAAAGTTTTTGCCTTTAAGATGATCTGCCTTTGCAAGTATATTTATCAGTTCTGCCGGTTTATTGTCCTGTTTTTTCATATGTTTTATCATCTCCTACAGCACTTTTGCGAGGAACGACTTCAGCCGTTCGGATTTCGGAGCACCGAAGATCTCGGCAGGGGAGCCTTCCTCCATTATAATTCCGTCGTCCAGAAACAGTACGCGGTTTGACACTTCTCTTGCGAAGCCCATTTCGTGGGTGACGACGACCATCGTCATCCCGCCCTGCGCGAGCGCTTTCATAACGTCGAGCACCTCTCCGACCATCTCCGGATCGAGCGCGCTCGTAGGCTCGTCGAACAGCATCACGTCAGGTTCCATGCAAAGCGCCCTGCATATCGCGACACGCTGCTTCTGACCGCCCGACAGCTGGTTCGGGTAAGAACCGGCCCTGTCTGCAAGACCGATGCGTGAAAGCAGATCGAGTGCCTTTGCCTCCGCCTGCTCCTTTGTCATTTTCTTCAGCATTACCGGGGCGCACGTTAGATTTCCAAGCACCGACATATGCGGGAACAGATTGAACTGCTGGAAGACCATACCCATCTTCTGCCTGTGAGCGTTCAGATCGACGTTTTTCTCCATAAGATCGTCGCCTTCAAATATTATATGACCACCGTCCGGTTTTTCAAGCAGATTAAGACAGCGCAGAAAAGTTGATTTTCCCGAACCGGAAGGCCCGATGACGCATATGACGTCGCCTTTCTCGATATCAACGTCGATCCCTTTTAAAACGGCAAGGTCGCCGAAATTTTTTGTCAGTCCTTTAACGCTTATCATTTTTACCGAGTTTCCTTTCGAGCAGTTTTAGAAGCCTGGTGAGACCGAGCACTATAAGGAGGTACGTGATGGCGACAACGAACAGCGGATTGAACGCGTCGTGGGTGTTGTTGCGGACCAGGTTTCCGGCTCTGGTGAGGTCAACGACAGCGACGTATCCGGCTACAGACGTTTCTTTTAAAAGTGCGATCATTTCGTTTCCGATGGCGGGCAATATATATTTGATCGCCTGCGGGAATACGACTTTGCGCATCGTCTGAAGTTTTGACAATCCCAGGCTCCTGCCGGCTTCCATCTGGCCTTTATCGACTGCATTGATGCCGCTCCTAATAAGTTCCGCCATATATGCGCCGGAGTTGATGCCGAAAGCGATTATTGCCACCAGTACACCTTCCGCGGAAGCGAGTATCACAAAATAGAATATCAGCAGAAGAACGACGACGGGGATGCCGCGAATGACTGTTACGTAAACGTCGCATATGACGGCAAACGGTTTGAGCGCCGGTGTGTCTTCGGCGAAATATTTTATCACAGCTATCAGCGAACCGATAACGACGCCTATCAGAAGCGCTCCAAGTGTTATTATGACTGTTTCTTTTAAACCGTCGAGCAGGAATTTATAGTAACCGGACTCGATGAATGTTTCATTCAGTTTTTCAAACCATGCATTCAATCTGGATCATCCTTTCAGCCCTTAATAAAGGGAAGACGTGCCGAAGAGGAACAGTCGGCACGTCGCCAGGAGTTATATTATCACGCTTTTAGTGTTTTCACAAGGAGTATGCTTCATATCACGGTGAAGTGAACGGGGCGTCGTATTTTTCGAACAGCGCTTTCATGGAGCCGTCGGCGAGCATTGCTTTGATGATCTTGTTGATCTCGGCGACAAGGTCTTCGCTGCCGAAGTTGAAGGCGAGGGCGTACGGTTCGGTCGTCATCGGTTCGGATAGGATGACAAGTTTAGTGCCTTCGCCCGCGTTGTGCACCGCTACCATCTCGGCGGCGGTCAGGTCGTCGATGACCCACGCGTCGACTTTTCCCGTGAGCAGCGCTTCTTCGGCGTCGCTGTTGGCCTCGTATGCGCTTACGCTATAGCCGTTCTGCATGCAGAATTTTTCGGCTGTGGTTGCTGTCTGTACCGATACTTTCTTTCCGTTAAGATCTGCTTTTGATTTGATATCGCTGCCTTCGGTAACGACGATCGCCTGTGCGGCTAAGCAGTAAGGATCGGTGAACAGGGTGTTCTTTTTACGCGATTCGGTGATCGTTATGCCGGATACGCCTGCATCTGCTTTACCTGTCTGAACGGCGGGGAGCACTGATTCGAAAGACATGCTCGATATTACGAGTTTTACTCCGAGTTCTTCGCAGATCTTGTTCAGGAGGTCGATCTCGATGCCGGTGATGCTGCCGTCGGACTGGAGTTCTTCAAACGGAGGGAAGTCCGGGGAGGTGGCGATCACGAGTTTGCCTGATTGTTTCAGTTCGTCAAGAGTCTTGCCTTTCTTTTTGCAGCCGGTGAACGCGGTGGCTGCAAGGATAAGTGCGAGTGTTATTACGAGTATTTTTGCGATCGTTTTTTTCATTGTAGGTGCCTTCTTTCTTTAGTTTTGATCGTTCCTGTTTTTGTTATTTGTTTTTCGCTTGTTCGACCTGTGCCTGGACTTTTATCGGGAGTCCGTACAGGTTGATGAATCCGGTGGCGTCAGCCTGGTTGTAGACGTTGTCCTCGCCGAACGTGGCGAGTTCTTCGGAGTAGAGTGCGTTTTCCGACCAGACGCCGGCTTTGATGATGTTGCCCTTGTAGAGCTTGAGCTTCACCGTGCCGGTGACCTTCTGCTGTGTGGACGTCACGAACGCCGAGAGTGCTTCGCGAAGGGGAGTGAACCATTGTCCGTTATATACGAGTTCGGAGAAGGTGATGGAGAGCTCCTGCTTCTTGTGTGCGGTCATCTTGTCGAGCGTCAGTGTTTCGAGGTAGTTGTGTGCAGCGTACAGTATGGTGCCGCCCGGTGTTTCGTACACGCCTCTGCATTTCATTCCGACGAGCCTGTTTTCGATGATGTCGAGCAGGCCGATGCCGTTTTTACCGCCGATCTCGTTGAGCTTCAGCACGATCTCTTTCGCCGTCATCTTTTTTCCGTCGAGCGCCGTGGGTACGCCTTTTTCGAAATCGAGTGTGATGTACGTCGGTTCGTCCGGTGCGGCCATGGGGGAGACGCTCATTTCGAGGAAGCCGGGTTTATCGTACTGCGGTTCGTTTCCTGCGTCTTCGAGGTCAAGTCCTTCGTGGGAGAGGTGCCAGAGGTTTTTGTCTTTAGAGTAGTTGGTCTGGCGGTTTATTTTAAGAGGTACGTTATGTGCTTCCGCGTAATCTATCTCTTCTTCTCTCGAGCGGATCGACCACTCGCGCCAGGGGGCTATTACTTTCATTTCGGGTGCGAACGCTTTTATTGCCAGTTCGAACCTTACCTGATCGTTGCCCTTCCCGGTGCAGCCGTGTACGATCGCCTGAGCACCTTCTTTCTTAGCTATTTCTACGATCCTTTTGGCGATGAGCGGTCTGGCGAATGACGTTCCGAGCATGTATCCTTCGTACAGCGCGCCTGCCTGCACGGTGGGGATGATGTAGTCGTTTACGAATTCTTCGGTGAGGTCTTCGATGTACAGTTTCGACGCTCCCGTTTTTATGGCTTTTTCTTCAAGCCCTTCGAGTTCGTCGCCCTGCCCCACGTTTCCGGATACGGCGATGACTTCGCAGTTGTTGTAATTCTCTTTGAGCCAGGGAATTATGATCGAAGTGTCAAGTCCGCCCGAGTATGCCAGTACTACTTTTTTGATGTCTTTCTTTTCCATTTGTCTCATCCTGCCGTTTTTATTTTGTGTGATCGGCGGCCTTTTTTAGGGGCCCCGCCTGCGCCTCCGTTTCGTTTGGATCCGGAGGATGGGACAATAATACACCCGCCCAAAACGGTTGTCAATATCCAAAATGAAAAAATATTCAAAAATTTTTAAAAAAATTCACGATATTCCGCCCATAAGTGAATACCAAGTGAATATATGCAAAAATGGGACAGGGGACAGGTCCCTGTTTTCCCCAGGTGGGACAGGGGACAGGTCCCGGTTTTTCAGGGCTCTGTATCCGGGCGGGTGCGGTTTCTCTTGAAAAGTTTTTGTATTTTTGCTATATTTTCACAGGTGCGCCCGGCGCCCGAAGGAGGGAAGACAGGATGGATCAGAAAAACAAGAAACATATAATGATTTTAGGCATAGTGATTGGAGCTATGCTTCTGATATTGGTCGCAGTCCTCGTCGCGGTATCGGTGAGCAGGAACTCGAGGAACAAACTCGACGAGATGGATCCGTTTGATATTGCCCTCACGTTCGGCGACGATCCGAAGACACATAAAAACTTCTCCTGGTATACTGTTTCCGGCCCGGAAAGATCGATCGTAGAGTATTATCCGTTAGAAACCGGAGAAGCGGCGACGGATAAATTTGACCTCACCAGAGCGTCGAGCGCCGAAGGGTTCACTGAAACCATTGACACCTATCTGCCTAAAGAAGGTGACGAATATTCCGCATCGGCTGTCCTTGAACCGAAATCATTCACGCGCCACGCCGTATTTGTGAGCGGACTCAGCGCCGGAAAAAAATACGTGTACCGCGTAGGAGACGGGACGAACTGGAGCAGCCCCGGCCTCTTCACCACCGCCCCTGACTCCACGGTCTCAAAAACGGAAGGATTCTCTTTCATCATCGTATCCGACGTACAGGGTTTCGTATACAGCGACTACGAACTGTGGGCGAAAGTATTCCGGAAATCTTCGGAAATGTGCTCCGACCCTGCATTTATGGTCAATCTGGGCGACTTCGTCGAACGGCAGGACAATGCTCTGGTGTGGAAATATTACTTCGACCTCCCCGAAGGACTGAGGAACGTAACGACAGTCCCGGTCATAGGAAATAAAGACGATAAAATGTTCATGAACTATTTCCTTTTAGGAACGAAAGACGGTGTAAACGGCCTGAACGGATACTACTCTTTTGACTACATGAACGTCCACTTCACAGTCCTGAACACCGGCGACGGGAGCAAGGACCTTTCAAAGACGCAGGTGAAATGGCTTAAACGCGACCTCGAATCCGCTAACGCAAAGAACGCAGCATTCCGCGTCGTGCTCATACATAAAGCACCGTACTCTGACCGCAACCACGCTGACGACTCGGAAATAGTAGAAATACGCGCCCAGCTTCTGCCTGTATTTGACGAATACGGCGTAGACGTGGTTTTAGAAGGACACGATCACTACTACTTCCGCTCCGAACCGGTCACGGACAACGGAACGGCGGTCGCCGGCTATACAGCATCCGTTGTCAATTCCCGCGGCGAGAGCGTCAATGTATTTACGTTGACAGGCGAAAACGGCGTGCCCGGAGGATCATTTTACTTCATGCCCGGAGCTTCAGGTGTAAAGCAGCACAACAAATCATTCCGGGACATGCCCGAGATATTGACCGCACGCTCAATTATAGTCGACGACCCGACCTTTTGTATATGCGACGTGACGGAAGACCACATATACTTCTACACATATTCAGTTGACCGCTACCGGTCTGTTACCGAGGTCGTAGAATGCTGGGGGATCGGAAAATAAGCAGGTATGCTGCAGATATGCTGCAGAAATACTGCAGACATGATGCAGACCGGCCGGTAAAAGCATAAAAAACCGGCCCTTTATCCGCCGGGTTTTGCATCCTGCGATATAATCTGTTATAATGGTACGCACGGAGGTTAACGCCGAAGGAATGAAAAAGAAATACGTAAAATCGCTCAACGAAATATGGCACGAAAGAAAGCGCACCGTGGGATCGATGCTCTTGCTTTTTGCTGTCGTAATGGTAGCGATAATGGGCGTAAGAGCGGTCCTGAATTACGTTGACTTCGAAAACCTGAAAAAAATATTCACGCCCGCCCAGGAAGAACACGGCTACTCCACACTTTATAACGCGTCCCGGTACTTTTTCCGGATCTACTACCCTGAAGAAAAATGGAAAGTAGAAGGAGACACACACGGATTCCTGATGGACGAAGAAAGCGGCCTCGTCGCGGAAATGTATCCGCTCATTTTTGCAGACCCGGTAACGCCGGGACCGGACGCCGATCCGAAAGCGACCGCGGTAGTATCTTTTGATAAGATCAGAGACCCCTCACTGAACGTCAGATTCTATTACAAAGAATACACTGAAGAAATGCTTAAAGAAGCCTCTTTAAACGAAGAAACTGATGCTCCGGGAGCTTCGCCCGCTCAGGAGGAAAACGATATTTCCAACGGCGCCTCATCATCCGGATCAGGTAAGACGGCGGATAATAATAATGAAGAACAGTCGTCCGCCGAGCCTGCAACTCCCGCTCCCGCAACTGCCGTACCGGTTAATACGGATATACAGCTCCTGGATATCGCCGCAGAAAAAGTATTAGATGAAAGCAAGACTGCGCTAGGTGCGCTTTATGATTTCAGCGAAATGAAAACGCTCAAGACGAGCCGCTTCGGTTATACTCTTCGCTGGTTCACGTACACGTTAAAAAATCCGGCCGAGGGCAACCCGTGGCGCAAAACTGATGTTTATATTATCGCCAGGAGTTCGAACTACATAGTAATAACCTACGAGGGTATCGACGCTAAAACATTCAGGACCACTCCGGAGAGCTATACAAAATACAGAGACGAATTTCTAAGCATACTAAATGAATTCCAGTTGTCCGTATTCAGCGATTGACAGCCGGAGAACAGGGCGGGATAACGATTGAACAACTGCGCTTCAAAATTTAGAAGCGGATCAAACGGACCGGACGGCAGCGTGATCATCAGCGGGGCGGGAAACAGCCGGACCGTGAAACTTAACGCGCGCTTTCGCGTAAGAATAATTACGGCAGCAGCGGCTGTAATATTGTCAGCGATCGTATCATTGACCGCATGCTCTAAAAAAGACGGTGAAAAAAACACCGGTGACGGTCACTATGCCTCTTTAAAGTATTCGGACGGAGCAGAAGTGCCTCAGTGCGACGAAAACAGTCCCGCATACGAACTCCTCAGGCACGTCCTGACATCCGAAGTGATATATTACGGCAAAAACGCTGATAATGAAGACGAAGTCCTTGGCAGTATCGAATCGTTAAAAAACAAACTCGCATTATCCGTAAACGCCGGATATGATATGACGGAAGAAGAGAGGGAAGCGTTCAGAAGCGAAACGACGCGGGGACTTTATTATACCTATCAGACCGACCAGGAGAAACGCGCAGAATACGACACGGCATACGATACGTACAGCGACGAAAATTTTGCGCTTCTGACGTACGGAATAACGTTGAATGATTATCTGCTGATACGGTACGAAGAATCGGTCGCAGGAAAATACACTTTAGAACTAAGAGAAAAGATCGCCTCGAAACTCACGCCGGATCAGATCTATAAATATTACACGGAACACGAAAACGAATTTGAATTTGCAGAAACAGATGTTATAATGACATCCAGGTCGAGCACAGACGTTGAAGGCGACCTGAATATAGCGAATGAACTCGCACAAAACGTATTCGGAGAAGAAGGACCGGATCAGGCGGCCGAACAGATACGGGCAATGTTTCCGCAGCTGCTCGACTGGAACGTTGACAACGGCTCCGTGATCCTGATGAGCGGCATCACTTATACCGGCCTCTGCGGCGAGATCCAGAGACGGTTCACATCCGGCGAAAAAGATAAGGATGCAGCGTACGCCCTTGAATTCGAGGGCAATATATACGTTATAATTACGCGACGGGGCGGCGTGCATACGCTGTCGGAACTTGAAAGTTCAGGCATGGCGGAAATGATAAAGGAACTGATCGCCGGCGAGGAAGCGGACAATGACAGCTCTTCGTACGGCGTCACGGTCGTGCGATAACCGGAATAACGAAAGGAACGGACAATGGCAGGAAGGATCCCTCAATCCCAGATAGAAGAGGTAATCGCGAAAAACGATATAGTATCGGTCGTAAGCGAATACGTCCGCCTCAAACACAGCGGGGCGAACTATATGGGACTATGCCCTTTCCACAACGAAAAGACCCCTTCATTCTCCGTCAATGAAAACAGGCAGATCTTCAAATGCTTCGGCTGCGGAAAAGGCGGCGGAGTGATCCAGTTCATCATGCTGGCAGAAAACCTGGACTATATCGGAAGCGTCGAATTCCTTGCCCGCAGAGCCGACATCCAGCTTACGTACGAGGGCGGAAGAAGCGAAGAAAAAGATGCGCTCAAGCTCAAAAACGACATTCTTTCGCTGAACGAAAGAGCACAGAAATTCTTCCTTGACGGCCTCGAGCGGTCGGAAGAAGCAAAAAAATATATTGCCCGCCGCGGATTGACGAAAGAGACCGTCGAAAAATTCGGACTCGGATTTGCCCCCGACGACTGGGAACAGCTCACGAAAACGTGTACGTACGGACCCCTGGGCGTGCCGCCTGAGCTTATGGTAAACGCCGGACTTTCGCTTAAACGCAGTAACGGCACGTGCTACGACAGATTCAGAAACAGAGTGATGTTCCCGATCTTCGACGAAGCCGGAAGGATAATCGCATTCGGCGGAAGAGTTATGGATGACTCGAAACCGAAATATATGAACTCGCCCGAAACTGCGGCGTATAACAAAGGAAGTCATCTGTACGCTCTTAACTTCGCCAGAAAATCAGGCTCGAAACGTGTCGTTATGGTCGAAGGATATATGGACGCCATCGCGCTTCATCAGAAAGGGATAACGTGGGCTGTCGCGTCGCTGGGCACGGCGCTGACGACCGGTCAGGCGAGGCTCCTCAAAAGATTTTTTGATGAAGTGATCATCGGGTACGATAGCGATACGGCAGGGCAGGCGGCGACGATCCGCGGCCTCGAGATACTTGCCGCACAGGGGCTGAGAGTAAGGATATTAAACCTTGCGACCGTTGACGGTACCGTTAAAGATCCCGATGAGTTTTTGCGCAAACATACCGCCGAAGAATTTATGACGGTCGTTGAAAAATCAGAGAGCCTCGTCAGTTTCAAGATCGGTATAGCCGCGAAAAAATATCCGCCCGGTAATCCGGCTGATCTGCCCGATTTCCTTCGCCAGACGGTCAAAATCATTTCGTCCGAGCAGTCCGCCGCGGTGAGAGCAATATACATTTCACAGGTAGCCGGATCGTACGGTATCGACGAGAACGCACTGAAGCAGGACGTAGAGACCGCAGTTTCGAGCGGAAGCACCGATCTTAGCGAGGAACGCATTCAGGGCGCGTACAGGAGGATCCAGACAGTCCGGAATCCCGAAACGACCGGGGAGGAGCAGGCGGTAAAAGAATTGACACCGGACGGAAAACGGCTCGACAAACTCGAAAAACGTATGCTGATCTATCTGGCGGACAATCCTTTGAAGATCCCCGTATATATTGACCGCTGCCGTGAGGATTTTTGTTTCGAGGACAATAAAAATCTTGCCAATACCATTCATTCGTGGTATATTAACGGGTACGCCGTAAACAGGGAGAAGCTTCTGGCTGGCTGCTCTGCGGAGCTTTCGTCGCTGCTCACAGACGAATTTGATCAGGTGGGCGGAAGGACAACGGCGGATGAAATCTTGAAGAATCTGAAGAAATACCGGTTTAAATATGAGTACGGCATGCTGAGCGATGCTCTTAAGCATGCAAAAAGTGCGGAGGAAAAGAGCAGTATTATTCGAAGGCTGGACGAGCTGATCAAACGCTCCCGCTTCGATCAGGCACCGTAACGAAACGGATCTGCCAGGGTATACCGATCCGGAACCGCGTGGTCCGGATCTAGTGGAAAGGACTGAATACACTGATGGCTGCGAAAAAGAAAAGTGTCGTTTCCAATGATGAATTGACTAAAGAGGAGAATAAGGTGAGTAAGACTGCCGTGGCTGATGATCGGGAGTCCGGCGCAGCCGTACAGAAGAAGACTGCGAAACCGGCGAAGACCGAGAAGACGGCTTCGAAGACCGCTTCGAAAACAGAACCTAAGACTGTCTCTAAAGCAGAGCCCAAGACTGCTTCAAAGACAGAGCCTAAGACTGCGGGAAAAATTGAATCGAAGGCTGCTAATACTTCTAAGACCGCTTCCAAGACGGCGGTAAAGACTGCCCCTAAGGCAGAAGCGAAGGAA
>DBVV01000048.1:0-4617 GCA_002308795.1 Mageeibacillus sp. UBA1255
AAATTGACCGCAGGCCTGAACCGCGTGCTTTGCAGCGACGAACAGAAAAAGAAAGACTTTGCAGCCTTTATTATTGCCGCCTTCTGCGGCTTCGCAAATGATTCCGTGGATGATGCCTCCTCCCGATCCGGGTCCGTCCCGGTGTCCGGACAGGTGCTTCCTTCGCGGAAGGCAATGCTTCCTCCTGACGGCGTTTCGTTCGGCGGGGAAATCAGTTTCAGCGATAATAATAAAGAATACATGATCTCCGCCAAGTGGGGCGAAAATTCCGGGGACGATATCGTCTCGCTCGTTACCGCGGGAGGTTCGTCGGAGATACTAAAAAGCGGCGAGACCGTGTGCCGTAAACTCTGGGGACTTTCTCCGGATGAAGCGTTGTCCGTTCTGGCAATGCCGTCGGACGGCCGCGACGTTTCGCTTTTACTGAGATCGCTGCTGTCGCTTCCCGAAAAGGAAGCATGGTTCGAGCGCGAACAGACCGAAAACCCCCGTGTCAGCGACGAGACCGGTGACAAGGTAAGATCAGCACTCGAACGCCTCGAAATTGCCCGCCGTCAGCTTAAAAATGACGTCAATACCGGCTCGCTCGACATGGCGAAGGCACATCTTAACGACCTGAAAGAAGAGCTCGCCATCGTTGACCGCCTGGAGGAAACCGCCTCGCGCCTGAGAACACAGCGACGCGATGCCGAAAAAGAGAAAAACGATCTCGCGAAAAAGGCCGGATCCGATCAGAATATCGAACAGTTCCGTGCGCTTTCGGACAGCCAGCGCGACAGCGAGCAGGCAGCGGCGATACGAAAGGATATGGCGGAGCTGGAGGAAGAGATCGTCGACGAAGAAAAATACGTGAGGCGCGGTCAACGCCCGTGGCTCGTCCTTCTTTGGATCCTGACCGTGATCGACGTCGTTGCCATCGTTATACTTACAGTCTATCCGGTAAAAATACCGTGGCTCAGCAAAATATTGACGGCTATCGCGCCTTTCAGGTTCCCTGCGCTTTACGTTGCCGCGGGACTGTTCCTGCTGTTCGTGATATTGATCGCCGTCGTATCAGGCTCCGGGATGCGGCGCCTGAACCTGCTGAAAGGCGACATGGAATTCAGAAAACGCCAGCTTTCTGAACTGCTTACCGCGACCGAGTCGTTCAAACAGCTCGATCCCGAGACTGCAGATATTGTCACGCGCTGGGAGGATTCGGAGGAAAAAGAGTTCCTCGCAGCAGCGGACCGGGCTCTGGGCGTTCTGGAAAAGAAGGCCTCTTCCGCAAAAAGTTCTCTTTCCGGATTCGCAGGAACTTCGGGCGCTTTTGCCTCGATTCGAACTAAAAACGGGGATGCATCCGAACGGCTCAGCGCAATCGAAGCGGAACTTGCCGCGTGCGAAGAACAGCTTAAACTGCACCGCCCCTACCCTGTCATAGAAGAAAAATGCGCCGGATTAGAAGAATTCATCGAACGGAGCGAGATGCAGCTGGCGGCAATATCCCTGGCCGAAAACGCGCTTACGACCTCCGGAGACGATCCGGATGCCGCCAACGAACTCTGGACGCCGTCAATAATTGCCCGCCGCGCGAATGACATCCTTATCGGTCTCTCCTCCGGAAGTCTCTCCGGCCTCAGGATCTCGTCCGAAATGGTACCGTTTATTGACCATAACGGCAGTCTCAGGGGGTTGGGAAGCGTCAGCGCGCTTACAGCTGATCAGATACTGCTCTCGATCAAGCTTGCGCAGCTTTCGCTCTCCGGATCGGGCCCGGCAAGCCTCGCGCTTCTCGGACAGGCACTGGACCGGTTCGACGCGGACAATGCTCCCGTCGCGCTCTCCTATATTTCCTCCGTCCTTGCCGGCTCAGGCGACGTTCAGCTGATCGTCGATTCCCCCGCAACCGTGCAGTTGTCAACGCCCGAGGCGGGTGCTTCTGCCGGAGCCATACTGGAACTTTGATCTAATAAATAATTATAAAGGAGACAACAATGAACTCATCCAATGATCTCATCCGCTTTGACGCATCCCGCGCCTCGAACTTCTTAAAACCATCCGAACTCAGCTCGCTTAACGACGCGGTCACCGCCGCTCACTATAAGCTTCATTGCAAGACCGGAGCCGGAAGCGATTTCACCGGCTGGGGAGACCTGCCGCTGAACTATGATAAAGAAGAGTTCGAGCGCGTAAAAAAATGCGCGGAAAGGATCCGTAAGACGTCCAGGCTGCTGATCGTTATCGGGATAGGCGGATCGTATCTGGGCGCAAAAGCCGCGATCGAAGCGCTCAGCCCGAGCTTTTATAATATTGACCGCCTCAGCATATGCGACAGCCGTGTAAACGCCGCGTCCGGAAACGACGCAGGAGTTGCCGTCCTTTTCGCCGGAAACAGCCTGAGCTCAAATTACCTGGCAGACCTTATCGACCTCGCGCGCCGTTACGACGTTTCGGTAAACGTGATCTCGAAGTCCGGCACTACCACCGAACCTGCCGTCGCGTTCAGAGTCCTTAAAGCGGAACTCGAATCGAAATACGGCAGAGCAGGCGCGGCAGAGCGTATTTACGCCACAACGGATAAGGCCAGAGGGGCGCTCCGAAAGATGGCGGATGAAGAAGGATACGAGACGTTCATTATCCCGGACGACGTGGGAGGACGCTACTCGGTATTGACGCCGGTCGGACTGCTGCCCATCGCCGCTGCCGGAGGAGATATCGACCGCCTCATGGCAGGAGCGATAAAAGCCCGCGAACGTTATTCCCTCCCCGATCTCAAACACAATGATTGCTACGCCTACGCCGCAGCACGCAACGCACTGTACGCAAAAGGCAAATCCATCGAACTGATGGTCAATTACGAGCCTTCCCTCCATTACCTGACCGAATGGTGGAAGCAGCTCTACGGCNNTACGGCGAGAGCGAAGGCAAGGACGGTAAGGGCATTTTCCCCGCCGGCGTTGACTTCTCCACCGACCTCCACTCGATGGGACAATACATTCAGGACGGACGCCGCGACCTCTTCGAAACGGTGCTGCTCGTTGACGACCCGCGCGCGAACCTCACGATCGAAAGCGATGCCGACGACCTCGACGGCCTCAACTACCTGGCCGGGAAAGACGTTGACTACGTAAACAAACAGGCGGCGGAAGGAACGTACCTTGCCCACCGCGACGGAGGCGTTCCGAACCTGTTCCTGCACCTCCCCGACCTGTCGGAGTATTCACTGGGCCAGGCGATATACTTCTTTGAAAAAGCGTGCGGCATCAGCGGCTACCTGCTGGGCGTGAACCCGTTCGACCAGCCCGGTGTAGAAGCGTATAAGAAAAACATGTTCCGGCTCCTCGGCAAACCCGGATATTGATCAGACCGAAAGGATGTACCAGTTATGGCAATAAACGAAGAACAGCAAAATACGAATAACGCTCCGTCGCACGATTATACCGTCGTCAATTCGATAATTGAAAACGTGTGCCTTCATTATTCGGGCGGCCGCCGCTCCGTGCTCCTCACGATCACCGCGCTGCTCGCCGGGGGCCATCTGCTGCTCGAAGACGTACCGGGCGTCGGTAAGACAACGCTCGCAAAAGCGCTCACCGGCAGCATCAATGGCACGTTCAAGCGCGTTTCACTCACTCCCGACGTTTTACCGTCCGATCTTACCGGCTTTTCGGTGTATAATCGCAAGACCGAATCGTTCGAGTTCAAAAAAGGCGCGCTGGACTGCAATTTCCTGCTGGCCGACGAGATCAACCGCACCTCGCCTAAGACCCAGTCGAGCCTGCTGGAGGCAATGCAGGAGGAGAAAGTATCTGTTGACGGCGTCACGTACGAACTCCCGCAACCGTTTATGGTGATCGCTACCCAGAACCCGGTGGAGCTCGCGGGAACGTACCCGCTGCCTGAAGCACAGCTCGACAGATTTTTAATGAAATTGTCCCTCGGATACCCCGATGCAGAAGGTGAAAAGCACGTCATCTCCGCCGGATCCGCCGTCAGACGCGATCCCGAGGTAAAAGCCGTTGCCACCTGCGCCGATATCATCCGTCTCCAGGACGAAATCAACTCGATATACCTCTCGGACAACGTTACCGAATACATTTTGAGGCTCCTGAACGCCACCCGGAACAGCCGCGACCTGACGCTCGGCCTGAGCCCGCGCGCCGGTATCTCTCTGGCTAAAACAGGAAAGGCGCTCGCGTTCCTTTCGGGCAGAAATTACGTGCTCCCGGACGACATCAAGCAGATACTTGTCCCGGTATGTGCGCACAGACTTATGCTGACGCGCGACGCGAAAGCTTCCGGCATCACTGCCGCAGATATCTTAAACGGCTTAAAAAAGACCGTACCTGTGGAATAACGCACCGGAGATGCTGGCAGTATGAAGCGTTCCGGCGTGAAAAAGAACGGAGCGAAGCGGGACGATCCCCTCCGGGCATATCGGTTTACATCGATGATACGCCATCTGATCTCGGCGTTCTACGGGGTATTGCTTGGTTATGCCATAATGGCAGGAAATCCCGTCGTAAATTACTTTGTCGGCGTTATGTCCGCGATAATGGCGTACATTTTTTTAAAAACGCTCGCGGGAAAATTTCTCGTTAAAGTCCGCCTTAATCCCGTTGAACCGGATATCGT
>DBVV01000048.1:4722-9349 GCA_002308795.1 Mageeibacillus sp. UBA1255
TTCGCGAACCTCTCCATGGCTTTTCCGATGAGATTTGATCACTGCGGAACGTACCCGCTCCTCCCGGAGTCGGTCCGTCTTATTTCCGCCGGAGGAATGGTCTGGGCTAAGGTCGTTCAAAGCAAGAAAAAACAGACGCAGGTCGCGGTCGTTCCGGAAATCTATCAGGCGGTGATCGACCATCCGGCAGGCGAGGGTTCAGGCGAGTTATCAACGTCCGTTAAACCTTCCGTTTCCGCTACCGATTCCGTTTATATCCGTCAATACGCTCCGGGCGATGATCCGCGGTTCATCCACTGGAAGCGTTCCGCGTCCCGGGAAGACTGGCTGCTCCGGAGCTTTTATCAGGAGGGGGAGCACAATTACATCGTTTATTTTGACACTCACGTCCCCGGCGGTATTCGGCGCGATATGGCAATATATAAAGAACCGTTCGATCTGGACGAAAACGCCACGAAAGCATTGACGCTTGCCGATAAATTATCCGCAGCCGTTGTCAGCATCGCGACCACTTTATATAATAACGGTATGCCGTTCTATTTCGCCTGCCCGTCCGACGCTTCATCATCCGACACGGTTCCATCCGTCATCTTATGCGACAGCGCTGTCGCCCTTGCCTCGATCCGCCAGACCGCCGGAACCATAGACTTCGCCGCGTCGCACAGGATCCAGGCCGAGAACAATGCTTCCGGGCTCTTAACTGCGGCGGACAATGATCCTGCCTCTTTCGATTCCGGCATGATCTCTTATCTTGCCTCCTCTTTCCCCGCTTCGGACAACGGCGTTTCGATCATCCGCGTATGTGCGGGTTCCTCTCTGCCCCTGGCATCTTTCGAATCTGCCGATCCGTTTTCTTATGACGATCCCTCTGCCGGTAATAACTGGCTCGCAGATAAAGCCCGGGGCGATTTCCCTGTTTCTTCCGTCCCCTCCGCAGACAACAGCCGCCGTGTCAGGCTTAGCGCTGCCGATTTCTCCATCTCCGGCCTTCCCGAGGCGGAATGCTACGCCGAACAATTCCCCGGCGCGTTTATCATTACGGTCGAGGTGAAGTCATGAACAGCAAAATGCCCCGCATTCTGTATAACGTGCTTCTCTTCCTGCTGGACACATTCCACGCCTGGGTCCTCTCCGTTTCCGCGTCGATCCTCTTCCACAGTGTGATGGAATACCCGCTTTCCGACGCGAAGATAATGATCATCTCCGCGATCGTCACCCCGGCCATCCTTCTGTTCCTGCGAAGCAAGATATTCAGAAGCGTGACGCTCCTGGCCGTTGGCGCCGGTGCGCTGGCAACAGTGACGTTGTTTATATTGTCGTTTTTCTATACAGATATGCGCGCGATCTGGCAGGGACTGATACGAACCATTATCGAGTGGGTGCTAAAAAACGAAACTCCGCCGCTCCTGATCGTTTTGCTCATAACGATGTTGACCGCGATCATCGTCACACACGGAAAACGGCTGCTTTATCTGTTCGTACTGCTCCCTCCGATAGCGCTTATCATACTGTCGCTCTTTCAGGCGAATTTCCCCGTATACGCACTCGTTATATACACCGTTTCGTCGATCGCCCTCGTATTGCGGAGGAAATACGATTGGTTCGAAACGCTTTTATCCCGCTGGCCAACGAACACAGATGAGCTGAATTCGGCCGCGAGCGGCAGGACCTATGACAATTCCGCTGTCGTTCGATCCTCCCGCGGTATTGTCCCTTCCGTAAAAGGGCTTGGCTACCCCAACGTCATCATACGCTCACTCTTACTTATATTGACCGCCGCGGTGATCGGCCTGCTCTTCAGGCCTGTTCCGACTCCGGGGCCAATGCTCGGTGAGGAGGTCAGCCGTTCGATCGAATCGGGTTTTCAATCGATGATCAGGTCGAACCGCTTCCTCCAGAACCTGTTCGGCATTGAGGTCTATGATCCTAACAGGCGTGCTACCGGTACTTACGGCAAACTTGGCGGTCCCGTTGAACCGGGCAGCGAGCCGATCCTGATGGTGAAGAGTTCATCTCCCGGTGTTTATCTGCGCGGCTTTACGTACAGCGAGTATTTGGGCAACCAATGGCTGCCTGAGGGGGTTTCGCGTTTTGCGCAGCCTGTTTACGGAACTGATCCATCCACCGCTATCGTGACCGATCCTTTTGAAGATATGATCATCCAGTACAATCCTTCGTGGGTCCTCGCATATACGTATTATTCAAAAGCTTTGGCAGAAACGCTCTGGAGGAGCAGAAGAAAGTACGTTGCGGTCCAATATCTTAAGCCGTACGATGCCCGGTTCGGCGTATTCCTTCCATCGGGAACGCGAAATATGGGTTTCTTCGACGCGGAACTCAAACATTATTATAAGAACGACGATCTGCATCTGGGCGTTTCGGAAAGTAAGAGCATACTTTATAATTCCTCCTTTGCGCCTTCGTGGATCGCGTACGAAGCGGATTATCTGCCTTACACCGAAAGATCGATCCTAAATGATAAGCTTTACGAGATCTGCGTGCCGGGTTACTACGAAAAATTCATAAATACCCTGGAAAGTGTAAACCCGTCATCTTACAGAAATGATATTACGCGGCTAAGCAAGCTCGATGAATATTCTAAAAAAATCTATGAAATGTACACTCGAGTGTCCGATAAAGTATCGAAACGCGTTATTGACCTCGCTCATGAAATTACGGACGGACTTTATCAAAGCGATGACTTGCATAAGGCAATCGCCATAAAGAATTATCTGCTTTCCGGTGATTTTTCTTACACTTTGCAGCCTGAGGAACTGCCAGCAGGCGTTGACATCCTCGACCAGTTCCTGTTTAACGAACGGGCAGGATATTGTACCTACTTTGCCACCGCTATGACGGTCCTCGCCAGAGCCGCGGGCGTGCCTGCCAGATACGTCGAAGGATTTTACGTGAATGCCGATTCCAAGGTAGGCGACGATCTTTTCCGGCTTACGGAGCAGAACCTCCACGCCTGGTGCGAGATATATATGGAAGGACTCGGATTTGTGCCGATCGAGGCGACCGCAGGATTCGGAAGCGTAACCGAGACGTTGTCAACACCCGAACCGACCGCTGTCATTTCTCCTTCTCCCACCCCTCCGGCGTCGATCGAACCGACCCCGTCGGAAACGCCGGATGAGTCCGAGCCGCCGGAGTCAACCGCTCCTGCCGAGGCAACGGCCGAATCGACTCCCGCACCGACAGAAGAGCCTATCACCCCGGCAGAAAGAAATATGCCGCTGGCAATAAAAATCTTGATAATTTTCTTGTTTGCCGCTATACTTATTGCGGTGATCCTGTTCCTGCTTCGCCGCCTTGCCTACCGCAGACCGGGCCGCTCCGGTACTCCTCAGGAGCGAACGGTATCCGTCTACCGGAGCGCAACGGCGCTTTTGCGGAAGTTCGGATACGATCGTGGCCGCGATGAAACACCGCACGAATTTGCACAGAACGTTGCCGCCCGTGCGGAAAAAGAAGGTAAAGCGGATAATAAAAAGGATCTGCCGCCGGAGGCGGTCGGATCGTTTGAGAGGCTTACCGGTTTGTACGAGAAGGCAGTATACGGTTCCGGGGACGATCTTGCTCCGGGCTGTGACGAGGCGCTTGAGTGCTGGGATTCTATGATCGGTGCTTTTGAGGCTAAGTACGGGAAACTCAGGACGCGGCTTTTAATGATCGGAACCAGAATAAAATGAGTATTTTCACGCAATATGATTGGAGTGAACGAAGTGAATAAAACGAATCTTGCAGAAAAAAGAATAACAAATATCCGCGGAAAATCTATTGTATTGATAGTGCTTCTTTCTGTCCTGCTTGCAGCGACGGCGCTGTTTTCGGGGTGCCAGCGAAAAGGCGGAAGCGGTACGGGTAATTTTTCTTCGGATTCCCAGAACGCCACTTTCCTGAGCGACACGAAGCCGATCTTCTCGGATCTGGGCGGTTTTTTCACTGGTACGATGAAGCTTTCCATTTCGCTCCCCAAGTATTACGAGAGCAGCAACTTTGACATCCGCATGACCTTTAACGGAACGGAACCTGCGGGCGGAAGCGATAAATACAGCGGCCAGCCGATCACGATCCCGAACGAATATTCGACCGTGACCGACTTTGACGACCCGAAACAGAACGTGTCTGTTACCGTCGTTCGTGCCGCGTGCTTCACTCAGGACCGTCAGATGGTCGGACAGATCGCAACAGCGACGTTTATTCAGGTAAAAGACCCGTCACGGTTCACTATGCCGGTCATAGCACTTGCAACGGCTTCGAACAACCTCGACGGAGCGGCAGGTATTTTCACCAATTCTTCGGGCAGAGGTTCCGCCTGGGAGCGTCCGGTTTTCGTGCAGTATTTTGACAATAACGGTACGCTTTGCATCTCCCAGGATGCCGGACTCAGGTTGTTCGGCGGAAGCTCCAGAGGATTATCGCAGCGTTCTTTCCGCCTGACTGCGCGCGTTTCGGATTATTTCAACACTTCCGTTTACGACGGAGATACTAAATTCCGCTATAAGCTGTTCGAGGGCAGGCTGAAGGGCAACGGCAAGGAGCTTAAGTCTTATGACAGTTTCGTGCTTCGCAACGGCGGCAATGATTCTCTGCTTACTCCCCCCGAGCCGGTCCGGGCCAC
>DBVV01000048.1:9410-9550 GCA_002308795.1 Mageeibacillus sp. UBA1255
GTTATCGTCTTCCTGAACGGCGAGTATTACGGCATTATGAATATGCGCGAGCATCAGAACGACAATATGGTCCGGAACGTGTATGATATTGACGACAAGGAAAATATCTCCGTGATCTCGTCCGAACTCGATACTTCGCG
>DBVV01000048.1:9678-22169 GCA_002308795.1 Mageeibacillus sp. UBA1255
GACAATTTCATGAAGTTCTGCGCGGTCAATCTTTTCCTGTGCAATACTGACTGGCCTCACAATAATATCAAAGTCTGGCGCTACAGCGGTCCTGTTTCCGACGGCGTAAAGGACGGTAAGTGGCGGTTTATGTTCAAGGACCAGGATCTCGGTCTCAGCCGCTACACGGTAGGTACGCTGCCCGGCTACCCGATCGAGCTTTATACAAGGGCGGATTCAAAGAACTTCCGTCTGATGCTTATCGGGTATATCGATTATGATAAGAACGGCGGATACCCCGACGTCTCCGAGACGTTTTATCCCGATTCCACGAGGCTCCAGGGGCTGTTCGCGTTCTGCCTGCAGGATGCGGGATTCAGAAAAGCATTCGCTGACTACAGCAAAGAGCTTGCCACCGTCATCTGGCCGGCGGATGAACTCGAAAAACTAATTACCGATTCGTATAACAGACTCCTGCCGGAGATGCGGAATTATATGAATAAGCAGTATTTCGGCGGTTGGAAATTCAGTATCACTACCAATTTGGACGCCTGGAAAGAGGCAACTCTTACGGGAGACGATTCGCTTCTTGCCTGGGCCAAGGCTCGTACCGGCGCGAACGGTGAGTTTATGAAGCAGGTCAATGAACTTATGGCGAAGTTCTGATGTTCCGCTTATAAAAAGAGCGATTCCCAGCCGTAACGGTATCCTTTGAACGTCCTGCCTCCTATTTCCGTATCTGTATGGAAGTAGGCGTCAAATATCTTGCCTGCTGCCGGGGATGCGTTGCTGCCTGAAGATCCGTGCTCGATCAGCACCGATACCGCTATTTCCGGGTCTGTCGAAGGTCCGTAACATATGAACACAGAATGTGAACTTTCTCCGAACGCTTCCATACCGGTCTCGGGCGTACCTGTCTTTGCACAAACGAACCCGTCGGGGAAACTCTTGAACGCGGCGGAAACGTTCGCACTCTGCCTGACCATCTCGGTCATTCCTTCTTTTACGAGGCCCAGCGCCCAGGCGCTCGCACCGGTAGGCTTCTTAGCGGTATTGACCTCATCGTCGGTGTAAATGATCTCTCCGGCCTGGTTTACGACCTTGGCAAGGATGTGCGGTGTGTTCAGGTAACCGCCGTTTGACAGCGCTGCGGCGTAATTGCTGAGCTGAAGAGGCGTAAACAAAGTATACAGCTGACCTATCGACGACTGCGCCGTGTCCGAATCGCTCCAGATGTGGTAGATATCACGCTCGCGGAGCTTCATTGTCGCCGGATTGCTCCGGTAGCCCGCGTATTCGGCTATCTCTATACCGGTCTTCTCGCCGAGCCCGAACGACTTTGCCCAGTGATCTATAGTATCTATTCCGGTATTGACCCCGACGGTGTAAAAATACACGTTACATGATTTCGCGAGCGCCGTTATCAGCGATACTTCGCCGTGCCTGCCGAGGCAGGAGTGTATGCGGCCGCTTATCGTCATCCTTCGCTGACAATCGACGACCGTCTTCGACGTGATCGTTTCGCTTTCGAGTGCGGCGATCGATATGAGCGGCTTTATCGTTGAACCGATAGGATAAAGGCCCTGTGTCGCGCGGTTTAGCGCCGGGGCGGAAGGGTCCTGGAACAGATCGATTATCGCCTGCTGTGCGGCCGAATCGGTGGAGGGGGCAACGAAGATGTTATTGTCGTAATACGGATAGCTGGCCATCGCAAGTATCTCGCCCGTTTTCGCGTTTTCAACTACTGCCGAAGCGGCATTTGCGTCGCCGAAGTTCTTTACGTCATCCTTCATCGAGACGATATCCGCTATCGTTTCTTCCAGGATCTGTATCGTTTTGCTCTGGAGAGAATAATCGATGGTGAGATAAACGTCATTGCCTGCAACGGGAGGTGTATAGGAAAGCGTCTTGATCACGCCGTCGGCATCTCTGTAGACCGTCCTGACGCCGTTGACCCCTTTTAAATACGCTTCTGCGGCCTTTTCAACGCCCGTCTTACCGATGATGTCGTCGCGTGAATAACCCTCTTCCTTGAGCGCCTCGTACTCTTCCTGGCTGATCGCGTGAACGTATCCGATGATGTGGCTCGCGTATGCGTCGTCAACGTACACTCTGTAGTACACTTCTTCGGTGGATATGCCCGGGAATTCGTAGCTGTGGGCAGTCAGGTACTCCATCGTTTCCTTGCTCGCGTCGGTAGCGAGTTCCATCGGTGTTAACGAGCTGAGACCATATGAAAACGTAGCGTAGCGGATGATCATTATCTTATACGCCTGCTCGTCCGTGTATGATCCGTCGATCTTTAAAACTGTATTTCTGAGGTAATTAAACGCGTCGTAAGCGCTCACGATATTATCCCTGTCCGACTTGCGCTGACCGCTCACGAGCGTATTGATCCAGTTGCTCCTCGCCGCCTCGCGCTCCTCACCTGCCAGCGATGAACCCCACTCGAGCTCCGGAGTGATATACCGGCGCAAAAAGTTGGTATACGTATCATTGTTCGCGTCGAACAGTTCTATCAGCCTGAGGTACATACCGTCGCGGAACGCCTGTTCATCCGGGGTATTGACCATATTCACCTTATACGACGTCCGGGTGGTGGCAAGCAGCACGCCGTTGCAGTCGTAGATATTGCCTCTTCTGGCTTTTACCGTCAGTTCCGCGGTCGTCAATACCGTTTCCGACGCTTTTTGCTTATATTCTTCACCGTTTACGATCTGCATGTCGTACAGCCGCCATATGAGCACGCCGACAACAGCCGCTACAAGCAGTCCCACGTACGTAGCCCTGCTGCGGAAAAATTCTTTCAGGCGGTCTTTAAAGCCCTTGAACTCCGCGTCACTGCGCATTGTCGATCACATTGCCCCTTTCGCCTTGGTAAAGGATATCCGGCTTCGGTTTGCGTATCCTGACGATCAGCAGCATGATCATGTAAAACACTATCGCTACACCAAGATTATACGCCGCGCCGGGCAATATCCTTGTCACCAGGTGGTTTGCGTACCCGTAATTGTACAATTCTCCTCCGCCCGCGGTGTATACGGCGATAAACCGTATCATCAGGCTCTCCAGCACTTCATATACGAAAAAGAGCGGCGGCAATACAGCTAATCCGAGGAAGCGGTTCCTCTCGTACGCTTTTCCGATCAGCAGCGATCCGATCCAGCAGAACGTCAGATACAAAAACGCATATATTCCCACGTATCTGCCGTAAACGATATCCATATACAGCCCGGCGGCAAATCCCGTGATCCCCGCCTGAAGAAAATCCATTCTGCACGATATGACGATAACAAAACACAGCACAAGTTCCGGCTTGCATTCCAGTATCTTGAGTCTGTCAAAAATCCCCGCCTGTATGAATCCGAGGAGTATCACGGCTATGGCGATCAGTATTCCTTTCAGGACCCTGCGCCAGTTCATCCCGCGTCAGCCTCCTCTCCGGCCGGTCTCACGAGCACCGTCACCGACGTCAATGATGTGAAATTAATATCTGACCTGATCACTGCGTATCTGTTACCGTCTTCGTCGACGTCAACAGCCGTCACGACCCCGACCTTCAGTCCCGCCGGGTACACGTCACCGCTGTCAGCAGTAATTATGACGTCGCCGACGTATATTGCCGCATTTCGCGAGATCCTGTCGGCAATAAGCCCCGCGGTGAAGTTTTCGTTCGTTGTCCCCCGCACGCGCAAAAGTTCGTCGTTCCGTTCTATCCTGCACATAAGCGCGCTTCGTTCGTCAATTATGCACCGGACTTTCGAACTGTTATAACCGGCATTGTACACAAGCCCCACGAGTCCGTAAGACGTCATTACGACCGTCCCGTTCTTCACGCCATCCCGCGTTCCGAGATCGATCGTAAATTCGTTGAACCAGTCGGTAATATCCCTTGTTATGACCGAAGCCCGGATCAGCTTGTACTCCGTCACTTTTTCCTTTATTTCGAGCAGCCTGGTGAGCTCGGCGTTCTCGTCCTCCAGAGTCTCCAGCTCTCTGTTTCGCTGTCTCAGCGTTTCGTTTTCTTCCGTGAGCCTGTCGATCTCTTCTTTTATTGCGGCGTTCTCGCGCATGACGGAAAACCGCTGGGCAATGCTGTCGCCCAGCTTCGTTATCCCCTTCTGCGCCGATCTCACCGGAGTGCCCAATACGCGGAAAATGCCGTTAAGCCTGTCGGAGTTTGTTGATATCACTACCAGTGCCAGGCTCAGAACGGTCAGAACGACCAATATAAATATTGCGATCTTGTTTTTCCGTGACATAAAACGCTCTTCCGGTTATCCGTCAGACTCCCATATTTCTGTTTTTGTATATCAATCTGCGAAGAGCAGCGTCCTCTAAACATTTGCCCGCGCCAAGAGCGACGCAGTCCAGCGCATTTTCCGCGACGTTTACCGGTATTCCGGTCTCTATCTTGATCCTTCTGTCGAAACCGCTCAGCAGCGCACCGCCTCCGGTGAGCGTTATGCCTTTATCCATTACGTCCGCGGCAAGCTCCGGCGGAGTTTCCTCAAGTGATTCTTTGATGGCGGCAACGATCGTGTTTACCGGCTCTGCGATCGCTTCTCCCACTTCCGACGAGGTGATCTTTATATTTTTAGGCAGTCCGGTCTTCAGGTCGCGGCCCTTTACCTCCATATATTCTTCCTGCGGCTTCGGATAAGCTGCACCGATGGTGCATTTTATCTCCTCGGCAGTAAGGTCGCCGATCAGGAGGCTTCTTTCGCGCTTTACGTAGCTGATGATCGCTTCGTCGAGTGCGTCGCCCGCAGCTCGGATGGATTTACAGAGGACAACGCCTCCTGCAGATAATACCGCAACTTCTGCCGTACCGCCGCCGATGTCAACGATCATGCTTCCGGATGATTCTTTCAGGTCGATCCCGGCTCCGATGGCTGCCAGAACAGGCTCTTCAAACAGGATCGGGTGTTTTTTCGCTCCTGCTTTTTCTGCAGCCTGTTCCACCGCCATATATTCCACCTCGGTGACGCCTGAAGGCACGCTGATAATGATATTCGATTTACCTACGCCTGCGGCCGATTGCGCCTTTTTTAGCACGTACCGGATAAGTTTTTCGGCCATGTCATAATCCGCGATCACGCCGTCTCTTATAGGCCTTACGGAAATGATGCTCGCCGGAGTGCGTCCGAGCATTTTTTTCGCCGGAGCTCCTACTGCAAGCACGTCTCCGGTGTGCCTGTTTACGGCAACGACCGACGGCTCCCTTATGACTATACCTTTTCCTTTCAGGTAAACCAGAATATTCGCTGTTCCCAGATCAATACCGATATCTCTTGCCACTTCTATCCTGCCCTTTCAGTTATTCCCGCGATCCTCGCCATTTCGCCGCTTTGAAAAAAGCTGTAATAAGTATTGTCCCCGAAGATCAGGTGGTCTACGATTTTTATCCCCAGAAGATTTCCTGCGCGATACATCCTCCTGGTAAATTCAGCATCGTCGTCGCTCGGACTGCAGTCACCGGTCGGATGGTTATGCATCAGCACGATCGAATGAGCTCTGCAGTCTATCGCCGCCGCAAAAATATCCTTCGGATCGACCATCGCGCGGTTTGAAGACCCTACCGATATGATCTCGTCCCTGATTATACGGCACTTATTGTCAAGCATTACCGCTTTTACGCGCTCCTGAGATGATGTCATCTCTGCCATATATAGTTCCGCGAGCCGGTCAACGCTGTTTACCGGTTCCCGTTCCACGCGTTTTTCTCTGATACCACGCTTCCCGAGTTCAAACGCACTGCGTATGACGGTGGCCTTGACCCGGCCGACTCCCTTTACTTCGGACAACTTCTCCCTGCTGGCTGCCTCGAGTCCCCTTATTCCTCCAAAATTTCTGAGCAGCTTCTGCGCTATCTCGAGCGCCGTGCTCTCCCTTGTCCCGCTCCTTAGCAGAACCGCTATCAGTTCCGAGTCGGACAATTTCTCTTCTCCCAGCGCTTCCGCCCTTTCGTAAGGCCTTACTTCTTCAGGCAGAGAGCGCATCGTGATTTTATTCTCTTCCATATTTTCCTCCAGACTGATCCGTCCGGCGGAATTCCCTTTCCCGTACCATGCCATCAGGATGACGCGGCAGGGGGAAGTATACATTTTTTAGCCGCAAAACACAAGGTAAAGCGTGCGTATCCGGGTATTTTCCGTTATTTCCCGGTTTTTCCGGATATTTCCGGCCGTTTCCGGATTTTTCCGACTGTTTCCGGATGTTGTTCGCGTCGGTATCCGGACCGATCAGAAGAGTCCCGAAATAACACCGTCTGAATTAACGTCGATCTTTTCAGCTGCCGGCACTCTTGGCAGTCCGGGCATCGTCATGATGTCGCCCGTCAGCGCGACAACGAATCCTGCTCCCGCAGATACTTTTACGTTTCTGACCGTCACTGTGAAGTCGTCCGGCGCACCGAGTTTAGCCGGATCGTCACTGAAGCTGTATTGCGTTTTCGCCATACATACAGGAAGCTTTCCGTATCCGAGCTCCTCCAGCCTTGCGATCTGTTTCTGCGCGTTTGCAAGTATGGCCACGTCCTTTCCGCCGTACACCTTACGCACGATCGCCGTTATTTTATTGACCAGCGTATCGTCAAGGTCATATGAGAACGTGAACTCTTCGTCTCCGCTGCGTTCGCAGAGACGGACGACCTCTCTGGCCAGCTCCTCGCCGCCTTTACCGCCTTCTGCCCAGACTGTGGAAAGCACGGTATTCACGCCGAGCGAACGGCATTTTTCGATAATAAAATCGATCTCTTTATCCGTATCGGTCGGGAAACGGTTCACAGCCACAACGCACGGACGGTGGTAAACGTTTCTGATGTTGGAAACGTGCCTCAGCAGGTTCGGAACTCCCTTCTCCAATGCGACGAGGTCTTCTTCGGCGAGCGCCGCTTTCTGCTTTCCGCCATGCATTTTAAGCGCACGAACTGTAGCCACCACTACGACGGCATCAGGTGTAAGTCCGGCGGCACGGCATTTGATGTCAAGGAATTTCTCCGCTCCGAGATCTGCGCCGAATCCGGCTTCCGTTACCGTGTAATCACCCATTTTCAGCGCAGTCCTGGTGGCAATTACGGAGTTGCAGCCGTGGGCAATATTCGCAAACGGTCCGCCGTGTACGAATGCCGGCGTTCCCTCGAGCGTCTGGACAAGGTTGGGCTTCAGCGCATCCTTCAGCAGCGCGGTCATTGCCCCCACCGCCTTAAGATCCGCAGCCGTCACGGGTCTGTCGTCATACGTGTATCCTACGATTATCCTTCCGAGCCTCTGCTTCAGGTCATCGATCGACTCCGCCAGGCAGAACACAGCCATGATCTCACTCGCGACCGTAATATCGTATCCGTCTTCGCGCGCAAACCCGTTTGCCTTCCCGCCAAGGCCGTCAACGATATTTCTAAGCTGTCTGTCGTTCATATCCACGCACCTGCGCCACGTTATCTTGCGCGGGTCGATCCCGAGCGCGTTGCCCTGATGGATGTGGTTATCAAGCATTGCCGCCAGGAGGTTGTTCGCCGCACCGATCGCGTGAAAATCGCCGGTAAAGTGAAGATTTATATCTTCCATCGGGACGACTTGCGCGTATCCGCCTCCTGCCGCACCGCCCTTAACGCCGAAAACAGGTCCCAGCGACGGCTCACGAAGCGCGACGGTCACTTTTTTACCTATACGCGAAAGTCCGTCTGCAAGACCGATGGTGGTCGTCGTTTTTCCCTCTCCCGCAGGCGTGGGAGTGATCGCCGTAACAAGTATCAGCTTACCGTCTTTTTTGCTTTTATCGCGCATAAGAGAAAGGTCGATCTTCGCCTTATACTTTCCGTACGGTTCGACAAGATCCTCGGGTATCCCTGCTTTTTCCGCGATCTCATAAATAGGTCTCATTTTGCACTGCTGCGCGATCTCGATGTCGCTTAATACTGCCATTTTGCTGCCTCCTGTATTGTTTTATATTGTCCTCTGCCGTTTCATTTATCAGCGTGCCCGCTCTCCCGCCGCCAGTAAAACAGATACTGCTGAGCGTATCCTCCGTACCGCGGAAAATGCCCGGTCACGAATTTCCTTACCTCCGAAGCAGGGAGTTCCACACCACCCGCCTCGTTTCCAAAATAAAGCTCCTGTATGAGCCTCCTGACCCATACGTCCACGGGAAAAGCGTTCATATCGCTCCCGGTAAACAATCTGATGCAAGCCGCGACCTTCGGCCCGACGCCGGGATACTGCTCAGGATCACTCAGATCACCGCCGAGGTCAATAAACTTCTTTGACGCCGCAACGATATACGGCGATCTGTATCCCGCGTGGCACACGTCCGATATCTCCTCCGGCGTCGCTCCGGCGAGCCTCTCCGGGCTCGGGAACGCAAACACAGGCTCGCCGTTGTCCGGATCGGTACCGATCTGCTCCCCGTAGCGCGTGCACAGGACGTCAATGCATTTGCTGATCCGCGGTATGTTGTTGTTCGCGGAAATAATGAACGATATCAGCGTCTCGAACGGTTCCTGCTTAAGCAGCCTGATGCCCTTGCCGTATTCCGTCGCCGCCTTGAGATTTCCGTCCAGCCCCGCCAGATAATGCCTTATTTCGGAATAATCCGTGCCGAGGTCAAAATACTCGTGCCAGTCCTGCAGAAACGATCCCGCTCCTTCGCCCGAAACCGTAACTGTCCCGCTCTCTCTGTCGGATCTGAGCCTGAGGAACCTGCCGCGCGCAACGCCCTTCCACCAATCACCGGACTGCTTCCATCGGAAACATTGACCGCACGTAAATATCCGGCGGCAGTCGAAATCGTCGATGCGGTAGACGGCGGTATTCTCGGACTTCTCGCTCGCGCTTATCCTTTCTTCTTTTATCCGGCCCTGCTTCTCTGTCATTTTCGTTATTCCCCGATCTGCCTGTCGCCAGTCATCTTGCGCATGCCCCTCGGAAGCGCATCTCTGGAATTTCTCCAGGGTTCCTGCGCGTTTCTGTAATCAAACTTCTTGGTAAACCAGTTTACCTCCTCCTGGATCCTGGAGAGATTTTCGAGCTGCTGCTTCACCAGCGCACTTAAAAACTCGTCCTGTCTGCCGGGCATGAGCATTTTCCCCGCTTTTTCGCACAGGTCGTCAAAATGTTTCATACAGTACCCCTGTCCGGCGTTAAAGCGTTCTTTGAAGTCCTTCTGAGTAAAATACAGGTGGAAAATTACGTCGATATACCTTTCCATCGTACGCTCCAGATCGGCGCAAATGCAGCAGCCTTCGCTGTGTTTCTTCCAGTAATCACACATCCCCTGCGCGGCACGTTGACCGTCCCTGCCTTTTCCTCCTTTGAAACCACCGAAGAGGGATTTTTTTCCTTCTTCCGCCTTCGGTTTTTCTCCGGCGATCTTTCGAAGCCTGGCGATCTGCTCTGTCATATAAGTATCCAGTATGAGCCCGAGCCCCAGCCTGTTCGTCTGTGTTTTGTACATCATGCCGAAATGCTTCCCGCAGAAGCCGGTATCGTTCGTTGCGATCCTGTTCTCAGGCTCCATCAGCGAAGGACCGAGATAATAATTCACTCTGTCGTTCTCAAAACGTGCCTCAAGCGCGCAAAGCGGACATTCGCACGGCGTTTCATATACTTCTGTGACCGGGATCGTATATATCGTATCCTGCATCAGTCTTCCCTCCCCGGCAGCTCTGCCCCGGCATCCGCGCGTGAATTGACCACGACCTCGTCATGCCTAGCGCCGCCCGCCATTGACAACGGCACGGTAAAAGCTGCTTTGAAATCTCCCGCGACGGGCTTAACGTTATCTCCGTCCGCGCCGGTTTTCTTTACAACGATATTTTTGGCAGTCAATATCACCGCCACCGAGTTCAGCGACGTGTATTTTTCTATTTCTTCCGCGATTCCTTTCCGCAGATCCGCAAACACCTGCGGTATCCTGAACCCGTAAAACAGCACTATATCCATTTCGACACGGATACCGTCCTCCGCCTTATCCGCTCTGAACCGCGTGACCCGCGAGACCGCCTCGTTCTTTTTAGCCGCGTGTTCCGCAAGCTGATAGATCGTATAATCTGAGATCGTAAACTTGCCGAGATAGCTGTACGTTGGACGGATGACTGATTTTTCACCCATCGTCTCGTAGTTTCCCATGCCGCGCCTGCGCAATATATTGAGCGGGTCAAGCATGACTCCGGAGAAATCTTTTTTCAGCTCCATCGTCGGTACGGGGACAACGTGTTTTCCTTCCATCCTTCGCGTATTCAGCGCCTGCTGGATCTCGTACGGGCTGGAAATATCCTGTATATAAATGGTTTCGTCAATTTCCCCCAGTCCGAGCCTGTTCGCTATCCTCTGGACCATTGCGTCAGACGTTCCCAGGATGAGCACCTTCTCCGCGTTGTTCTCCTTAAGCGCGCTGCGCAGTTCGAACGCGTGGGCGTCTTCGGTCAATACCGCCGTTCTGATGGCTGCGACCTTGGTCTTTTCCGCCTTCGCCGATTTCCCGGCCAGGACAGAGTTTCCTTTGATCAGCAATCCGTCGTCAATAACGAATTCGATATTATGTTCCTTGGCGACCCACAGCGACCGGTGACTTTTTCCGGTCCCGCTGGCTCCTACCAGTGCGCAAACATACATTCCTGTTTCCCCTGTATCTTAGGTGTAACCTGCGCGGAAAACCGTTTATTCATTGTCCTCCGGTCCCGCCTCGTCCGCTGTTTCCGCCGTTTCGACAGCTTCGTCCGCGATATCCGTCTCTGCAGCATCGATCACGTCCGCCGCATCCTCGACTTCCACCGGCGAAACGCTCTCCTCGCCTTCGTCGTAAGACGTAACGTCGCAGCCTGTGATGTAATTGTCCCCGGATGCCTTCATAAGCGTAACACCGCGCGCCGTCCTACCGAAAATACTGATGTCTTTTGCGTGCACACGGATGATCGTGCCGTTACTGGTGATCATCATGACGTCGTTATCGTCGTTGACCATCAAAAGTCCCACGAGCGCGCCGGTCTTATCCGTCTTCTTATACGTGATGATTCCTTTTCCTCCGCGGCTCTGTTTCCTGTAATCATCGATATTTCCGCGTTTTCCGAAACCGAATTCACTTATGATGAGCGGCGTGTTTTCGGGAGTGCATACGTCAAATCCGATCACGTAATCATTCTCTTTAAGAGTAATGCCGCGCACACCCATCGATGCCCTGCCCGTTTCACGCACGTCGTCAACGGAGAATCTTATCGACATTCCGTTTCTCGTGACCATCATCACGTCTTCATCGTTCGCCAGCCGCACGTTCACGAGTTCGTCGTCTTCACGCATGTCGATGGCAATGATGCCCGATGCTCTTACGTTCGCATATGCACTTAGCGAAGTTTTCTTTACCACGCCGTTCCTGGTGCCGAACAACAGATATTTCGCGTCGTCGAACGACCGGATCGCTATGAGGGAAGCGACTTTTTCTCCTTCGGTCAGACGCAGCAGGTTAACCACCGCCGTACCTTTAGCCGTTCTGCCTGCGTCGGGGATCTGGTATCCTTTAAGCGAATACATGCGGCCTTTATCCGTAACGAACAGCAGCGTATCGTGAGAAGACGTGATCATAAGCTGTTTCACGTAATCCTCTTCACGCGTTCCGGCTCCGGTGATGCCCTTTCCTCCGCGATGCTGCGCTTTATACGTATCGGCAGAAGTTCTCTTGATATACCCCAAATGAGTAAGCGTTATAGCGATATCATGCTCGTTGATAAGATCTTCAAGATCGATCTCACCTTCGTACGGAAGGATCTTCGTCCTGCGTTCATCGGCGTACTGCGCCTTTATAGCAAGCAGTTCGTCTTTAACGACACCCATCAGCTTCTTTTCATCCTCTAAAAGAGATCTGAAATACGCGATCTCTTCCTGCTTCGCATTGTACTCTTCAAGGACCTTGCTTCTCTCGATACCGGTCAGGCGGCCGAGCCTCATATCCACGATGTATTGTGCCTGTCTCTCCGTAAATTCGAACCGCTCCATCAGTCCGGCTTTAGCATCGGGCTCGGTACGAGACTCGCGGATGATCCTGATGACCTCGTCGATATTGTCCAGCGCTATGAGCGTACCTTCCAATATATGAGCCCTGTCCAGATCTTTGTCCAGATCGAACTGCGTCCTTCTCCTTACGACCGATTCCTGGTGCGCCAGATAATACTCAAGCGCTTCTTTGAGATTAACGACTTTCGGCTGGTACGTGCCGTCCTCGCCGGGCACGCACGTGAGCATATTCACGCTGAAAGCAGATTCCAGTTCGGTAAATTTATACAGCTGATTTAGCAGAACGTTAGCGTTAGCATCCTTTTTAAGTTCGATAACGATCCTGATGCCCGCCTTGCTGTATTCATCGCGGAGACCGCTGATAGCGTCAACTCTTTTATCCTTTACAAGTTCCGCTATGCGGGCAACAAGGTTAGCGTTGTTTACCATGTACGGAAGTTCAGATACGATGATCTGCTGCCTTCCGTTCGGCAGTTCTTCGATATCGCACTGGGCGCGGACAACGAT
>DBVV01000048.1:22282-51768 GCA_002308795.1 Mageeibacillus sp. UBA1255
ACGACGCCGTCAATAACTTCTCCGAGGTTATGCGGCGGGATGTTCGTCGCCATACCTACGGCGATACCGGACGATCCGTTCACCAGCAGGTTCGGGAATCTGGACGGCAATACCACCGGTTCTTCTTCGTGCTCGTCAAAGTTCGGCTTGAAATCGACCGTGTTTTTATTTATATCCGCTACCATCTCCAGGGCTATCTTCGTAAGCCTTGCCTCGGTGTAACGCATCGCGGCCGGAGGGTCGTTATCGCGGGATCCGAAGTTTCCGTTTCCGTCGACGAGCACCGCCCTCATCGAGAAATCCTGCGCTAATCTGACCAGTGCGTCGTATATCGCCGCGTCTCCGTGAGGGTGATATTTACCCATAACGACACCGACCGTAGTGGCGCACTTTCTGTATGCTTTATCCGGGGTGTATCCCTCTTCAAACATCGTATAAATAATACGCCTGTGAACCGGTTTAAGTCCGTCTCTTACATCAGGAACAGCCCGGTCAACGATTACGCTCATTGCGTATTCGATGAACGATTGCTTCATCTCCCTTTCGATCTCTCTCGGGATCACCTTATGCTCCGTGTGAAATGCGTCAGGGTTCTCTCCGGGTCTGTTTTCCACTTCGTTTTTCATTTTAAGTGAACTCTCCTTGTCTGGAAATTTACCGTATCATTATACGCTTTTCCGGTCCTGATTTCAACCGTTTTCGGGGCGTCTGGACGATCTTATTTTCGGTCAATTCCTCAAAAATGCCGTTTACGGCCCGAATAAGCGTTTCTGCATTCTCTTTCGACCCTATGTCGATTTTGTATCCGAAATGCGTCAGAGCCTGTTTTAGGCCTGTTTTTGCAGATCTGTCCTAAAAACGCGTCCGTTTGCCTTTACGCTGCCTCTCGATTCTCATCCGCCGTTTCCTGCGGCTTGATTTTAGGCCTTCCTCTCAGGAAAACGTTATTTCTTGCTTTGGGGACTTTGATAACGATCTCAATATCCTTATCCGAATTGCGTTGACCCGCGGAAACCTCAAGGCCGTTATTATTAGTGATCTCCACCAATTCCGCAACCGTCTTGATAAGCAGCCGGAGCCGCTCGGCATTGTCCTCCCGGTAGCTGTCGGGGTTGAATTCTTTAAGGAACTCCAGCTGATTTTTGAATTTCTCCACGATACGCATATATCCGCGCGAACAGCTGCTGTACTGGAGCTCAAGCAGTTCATTGACCCTCTCCTCGGTCCGCTCGACCGAAAGGTTCTCTTTTATCGCACATTCCGTGACGATCCTGCGCATTTTTTCGTCTCCGAGCCGGAGCAGCTGCCTGGCATGCCTTTCCGACAGCCCGCCTTCGATGATCTTTTTCCTGAGCGGTATGCTGATCCTGCCCAGTCTTAACTTGTTACATACGTATGACTGGCTTTTCCCTATCTTTTCCGCAAGAGTTCTTTGCGTATACCGTCCCGATTCGATCATTCTTTTAAAAAAATCCGCCTCTTGAAAACAGTCGAACACGCCTTCCGTTACTCGCATCAGTTTTATAAGCGCTTCGTCTTCGTTGTTCGGGTAGCACACCACTGCCGCGATCTCCCGGACGCCTGCTTTCACGGCCATGGAGATCCTCCCCTGACCCGCAAGAAGTTCGTATTTTCCGTTACCGGTACTGATGACGCAGACCGGCGCAAGTACGCCGTTCTTTTCCATCGCTTTCATCGTCGCCTGAAAACGCTTCGCCGCCTCGCTCTGACGCGAAGAAAGCGGCCTAATTGCGCTTATCGGAATTTTAATAATGTCCTTCCCGTTCTCTGCGTTGCCTGTTTTGAAAGAAATCGCCAGTTTTTTTATCATCATATGACCTCCTCTTTTTTTCTGCGGCCGTAACACTGATCCACACGCGACCGCTTTTTATTGGCGCAGAGCTATTTATACTACGTTTCCCGAAAAAATAAAACAAAAAAATATCGACAAATCCCGACGTTTTACATCGTTTTTCTACCGCGTTTTATTTGTTTTTGCTGATTATCGTCCTCACATCGCTATAAACGGAAAAAGCCGCCCGAAGGCGGCAAAAATTTTTTTGTGTCCCTCTTTCCGGACAGTTTACAGCGGCTGTCTGGAGGGAACACCTGCTTTTCGCGGATAACGCGGCGGTGTTTCGGCTATTTTATTGACACATATTATCCTGCGGACAAGTTTTTGCGTTTCCCCGATCTCGAAAACGTCGTCTGCTTCCGTCTCGCCTCCGAGTACTTTAACTGCGCGGCTGAATTCTTCTTCCGCCGGGCCTTTCATCGCAATAAAACAGCCGCTCTTTCTTACCAGGGGGATGCAATATTCGGATAATATGTTCATCGGTGCTACGGCCCTGGCAACGGCGATATCGTATTTTTCCCGGTATTTTCCGTTTTTTCCGGCGTCTTCCGCCCTCGCGTGTACCGTTGTCACGCCGCTGAGCCCCAGCTGTCCGATCACGTTGTCAAGAAATCCGAGCCTTTTTTTCAGTGAATCCAGCAGTGTGATATTTATTTCGGGCCGCATTATTTTTATCGGTATCCCGGGGAATCCGGCTCCCGTCCCGACGTCAACGAGCGTCACCGCTCCGTCTTTTTTTCCTTCGTTCGCGATCCGTTCACATATCCTGTCGATATACGGCAATATCGTCAGGCTGTCTGCGAAATGCCGTAGCGCTACCTCGTCGGGCTCCGTTATCGCCGTAAGGTTCATCACTTCGTTCCATTCCACGAGCAAATTATAGTATTTTTCGAATTTTTCCGCCTGTTCTGCCGTAAGATCACCGGAAATAATACTAAGATCCATCGCTGTTATCCTTCCGGCGGTTTAGCCGCGTCAAATCTTTTTATATAAACCATCAACGATGCCACGTCAGCCGGAGAAACGCCGGTGATGCGCATCGCCTGCCCGATCGATGCAGGCCTGATCCTGCCTAATTTCTCACGAGCCTCGTTGCTGATGCTCGGAACCAGAGAATAATCTATTGACGCCGGTATCATCTGCCTCTCGCGACGCCTGAACTGTTCGACCTGCGCCAGCTCACGCTGGATATACCCGCTGTATTTGACCACGATCTCGACCTGTTCCGCCTCTACAGGAGAAAGATGCCCGAGCTCACTCATATCCGGAAGGATTGTCCGCAGCATTTCGAGGGTCAGTTCCGGTCTTCTAAGAAGATCTGCCGCGCTCGCACCTGCCCGCAGCTCCGTACTGCCAGAAGAACGCAAAAATGCATTGACCTCCGCAGTCGGACCGACGAACGTTGTCCCGAGCTTTTCGACGGCCGCTCCGATCCTCTCCTGCCTTTCGACAAACCGCCTGTACCTTTTCTCCGGGATAAGTCCGATCCGGTACCCTTTTTCCGTGAGCCGCGCATCTGCGTTATCCTGACGGAGCAGAAGCCTGTATTCCGCGCGCGACGTCATCATTCTGTACGGCTCCTTCGTTCCTCTTGTCACGAGGTCGTCGATCAGGACACCTATATATGCTTCGCTGCGGTCAAGCACCAGCGGTTCTTTTCCTTTGAGCTTCATTGCCGCGTTGATCCCGGCCATGAGCCCCTGTCCGGCCGCTTCCTCGTACCCGGACGAGCCGTTGATCTGCCCTGCGCAGAACAGCCCTTCTGCGAGCTTGCTTTCTAATGAGAGTTTAAGTTCTCTGGCGTCAATAGCGTCGTATTCTATCGCGTATGCAGGCCGCATCACTCCCGCGTGCTCCAGCCCCGGGATGGTATGGACGAAATCAAGCTGGACGTCTTCGGGGAGGCTCGAGGACAATCCCTGAAGGTATACTTCTTCTGTCTCCCTGCCGAGCGGTTCTAAGAAGATCTGGTGCCTGTCCTTATCCGCAAATCGCATGATCTTGTCCTCGATCGACGGACAATACCTCGGTCCCACTCCTTCTATCATTCCGTTGAAAAGCGGCGATCTGTGGAGATTTTTTTTGATTATTTCGTGTGTTTTATCGTTTGTGTGCGTCAGGTAGCACGGTATCTGCCTTCCTCCGCCCGCGACGCCCCTCGGGTCCGGATCTCCCTCCGGATCGAACTGGAAAGTAAACGGAGGTTCGTCACCCTCCTGAACGTCGGTCAGGGAATAATCGATCGTAAGGCCGTTGACCCTGGGCGGAGTGCCCGTCTTCAGCCGTATTATAGTATGTCCAAGCCTTTTCAGGCTCTCAGAAAGCCGGTTTGCCGGAAATTGACCGTCCGGACCGCTGCTGTACGAGTTTTCTCCGACGATAACGCGCCCTTTCAGGTACGTTCCGGTGCATGCTATCACGCATTTACACTTGTAAAAGGCTCCGAGATGGGTCACGATCCCGCATACGCGAGGTTTTTCTCCGCTTTTTTCGTCTCCGTAGCCGTTTTCGGTGACGATCTCGACGATCTCTGCCTGTTTCAGGTCAAGATTCGGCGTAGTTTCCAGTTCGTGCTTCATGAATATCTGGTATTGGCGCCTGTCTATCTGCGCGCGCGGAGAATAGACCGCCGGACCCTTGGCCCTGTTAAGAAATCTGACCTGTATCGCCGTAGCGTCCGCAGCCCTGCCCATTGTACCGCCAAGAGCATCGATCTCGCGAACCAGCTGTCCTTTCGCTGTCCCGCCGATGCTGGGATTGCACGCCATATTCGCGATGCCGTCGAGCGTAACGGCAAATACCACCGTCTTCATGCCCAGCCGCGCTGCAGCAAGAGCGGCCTCGCATCCCGCGTGTCCTGCGCCGATGACGGCAACATCGTATTCTCCAAAACATCTTCTTTCGGCTGAAATCTCGCTCATATTTTACTTACCCAAACAGAATTTGCTGAAAATCATATCGATAACGTCGTCCGTCACGTTCCGGCCGGTTATCTCTCCCAGCGCCTGTGCGCATTCCCACACGTCGTACGCGATGAGGTCGAGCGGGCTTTTTTTCGCTGCTGATACGGCTGCACGGTCAATAGCTTCAATGGCGCGGTTTACAAGGTCTTTATGCCTCTCTTCTATCAGGATCGCTCCTCCGCTCCCGGCGCCGTGCTGCTCCAGGTACGCTTTTATCCTCCCGGAAATCAACGCCGCCCCGCCGTTTTTAACGGAAATATACATAATTTCTTCGGGCCGGGGCAGTTTTTCGGCAGAAATACGGCTGTTTTCCGCCGTCAATGCTCTTTCGAGCCCGGTTTTATATGCGCAAAGCGCCTCTTCATTCAAAAGATCACATTTATTGACCGCTAAAATCACGTTTTTCGCGTCAATATCTGTGCAAAACCTCTCAAATGCTGCCAGTTCGGCGTCGAAATCGGCGGTAGGATCGAGAAGATATATGATAATGTCCGCCTTTGATGCCTCGCTAAGCGCGCGCTCTACGCCGATCTTTTCGACCGGATCATCGGCATCCCTGAGTCCGGCCGTATCGGTCAGGATCACGGGAAAGCCCGAAATATCCATTGACTCCTCCAGCGTATCGCGCGTTGTCCCCGGAATATCCGTGACGATCGCTCTGCCGAAGCCGAGAAGCCCGTTCAAAAGCGACGATTTTCCTGCGTTCGGCCTTCCGGAGATCGCCACCCGCAGCCCTTCGCGCACGATCCGCCCCTGCTCATACGTTTCCGCCAGTTTCTTAAGCGCGTCACGTGTTTTTTCCAGCGACATCAATGCTTCTGTTATTATCTGTTCGTCCTCGTCGTATTCGGGATAATCTATCGCAACTTCAAGGCGGGCAAGCGTTTCGCCTATCATTTCCGCGTGGCTGCTTATAAGAGCACCGAGCGTTCCGGACATCTGCTCCATTGCCGCCTTCCGGCTTTCTTCCGTACGCGCCTGTATCAATCCCGCCACCGCTTCGGCCTGCGTGAGATCGATCCGTCCGTTTAAAAATGCTCTTTTCGTGAATTCTCCCGGTTCAGCCGGTCTGACTCCCGCCTTAAACAGTATTGCAAGGACACGCCGCATAACGGCCGTGCCGCCGTGGGTGTTTATTTCCACAACGTCTTCGCCCGTATACGAGCGCGGCGAACGCATGACAGATACGAGACACTCGTCGACAAATTCCGGTATATCGCCGCTTTCCGTTTCGCTAAACGACTCCGGATCGAAAATATACCCGTGTTTCAGCGTAAAAGCAGACATACGGACCACATCATGTGCAGTCCGTATGCGGTAATCATCTCGGTTTGTTCTTCGAGACGCAAAAACACCATCCACCAGAGCTATCGCATCAGGTCCGCTGACGCGGATTATGCCTATTCCGCCGCTCCCGGGTGGAGTGGAGATTGCGCCGATAGTATCACTGTTCATTGTTCATCGCATCATCCGCGGATCAAAATACTTTAACGTAAGGCTTCGGCTTAACGACGACGTAGCGGTTGGGCTCTTCGCCTTCGCTTTCGGTAATTACACGGGTGTTGCCCTGGAGCGCTGTATGAATGATCCTGCGCTCGATCGCAGGCATCGCGGCCATCGGTACCGGTTTTTTAAATTTAGCAGCTTTGGAAGCAGCGCGGTTAGCCATACTGATCAGCGTCTGCTCGCGATGTTTGCGGTAATCCGCAACGTCAACGCTCACTCGCACGTAATCACCGCCGTCTTTATTAGCGGCAACGCTCGCAAGCGTATTTATCGCGTAAAGCGTATCCCCGTGCTTTCCGATAAGATAAGCCACGTCTTCTCCGGTGATGTCAACTTTAATGACCGTCTGTCCGTCCTCTTCTTCTTCACGAATGTAAAATTTAACGTCCGAATCATCAGAATCTTTGCAGGATTCCAGAAGAAAATCGATAAATTCCGTTACTCTGCGTATGGGAGAAATGCTTTCGGTAACGCGGACAACGGCATCTCTGCCACCTACTATACCAAGCACCGCTTTCGCGCCGCTGTCAAGTATCTCCACATCAACGTCTTCCTGTTCCAACCCAAGCTCTGTCAATGCCAGTTCAATGGCTTCCTCCACTGTTTTCGCTGATTTTTCTACGGATCTTGCCATCTCAGACACTTCCTTCCTTCTTCTTTATGTTGAACAGCTTTTTAATAAGGATCGTCTGCAGGATATTGAAAATATTGCTCACGGTCCAGTAAAAACCAAGTCCGGCCGGGACAAGGAACGCGATAACTAACGTCATCAGCGGCAGGAATTTGGTTATCCCCGCCAGTCCCGCCATCGGAGAAGGCTCGCTGTCTTTTTTCTTTTTCTTGGGGCCGTTATTGATACGGTCCGTGATCCACATCTGAAGATAAGACGTTCCTACGGCTAAGAGCGGTATAAGCAGAAGCGGTACGTAGACCTTCCACTGGTCGCCGTACTCCCAGAACTGGAATTTCGGCGTAAGACCGAGGTCAAATATCTTCAGAAATCTGGTGTTTATAAGCTGGCTTCCCGCACCCGCGATCTCGTGGAATTTATCCACGTAGCCGTCAAGGAAAAACGCGTTTATACTGATCTCGTCGTTTACCGTCTTCCCAAGCCCGACAATAAAATCTTTAAGTCTGTTAATAGTATCGGATGCGAGGCCGACAATATAAGTAAGGGGCTGGCGTACGATCTGGTAGATGATCAGAATAAGCGGAAGCTGAATAAGCATAGGCAGGCAGCCGCTCATAGGACTTATATTATACTTGGAATATAAGTTCATCTGCTCTTCCTGCATCTTTTTATTATCGCCCTTGTATTTGTTCTTCAGCGCTTCCAGCTCCGGAGCGATAGCCTGCTGGCGTTCCATGCTTCTCTGCTGTTTAACGCTAAGAGGAAGCAGGATCAATTTAACAAAAATAGTAAATACAATAATAGCCATTCCATAGTTGTGGAATGCCAGATTATTGTATATAAATTCCATCAAAACCCCGAAGGGTCTCGCAATAAAATTCATGCTTTAAACTTACCTTTCTAAGGAACCGGATCGTATCCGCACTTACCGAACGGGTTGCACCTCAGTATTCTGTACGCGGCAAGCGCCCCCCCTTTAAATACCCCGTGCTTGCGTATGGCCTGAACGGCATACTCACTGCAGGTCGGATAAAACCTGCAGCACGGTTTCTTCAGGGGAGATATATATTTTTGATACGCTTTAATGGGCGCTACGAAGGCTTCTCTGAGCATAATAAATCCAGCTTTTCTAATAATCTGCGTGTTTCAGAGAATATTTCCTCATATGTCGGAACATAAGCGGCCTTGAATTTACGGTTCTGTGCAGCGGCGATCTTTTTCCCGCTTCTCACCATAAAGACCACGTCGTATCCCTTTTTCATTCCGTCAAGCAATTTACGAAAGCTTTCTCTGATCAGCCTTTTTATCCGGTTGCGCTGAACGCTGTTGCCGAATTTACGGCCTACCGAAATACCCATACGCGTTTTCCCGTTTCTGTCGGGTACGGCGTAAACTACCAGATATCTTCCGGCTTTGTATTTCCCTTTTTTATATGCTCTTTGAAATTCTTTGTTTTGCTTGAGCGTAGCAGTCATCTGTCATCTCCGGGCGAGCGGCTCCGCTTTTAAATAGCATCAAGTGACGTCATGCGGCAAGCTGCGGCATCACGCGGCATTATGCGGAAAGGACTTTTCTCCCCTTAAGACGTCTTCTTCTGAGTACTTTTCTTCCGTTTGCGGTGCTCATTCTGGATCTGAATCCGTGAACTTTCTTTCTCTGTTTTGTTTTGGGCTGAAAAGGTCTGATCATTTTCCAGCACCTCCTGATCTTTTTTTATCTTTATTTGCCCTCTTTTGCGAATTTCCGCATGGCGAAAAAAGAGCAAATTGGATTCTAACATTTATTTTTGACAATGTCAATTTTATTTTTCTGCTCTCCGCGGTCAATTGCTGCGGACGCCCCAGGCTACGGCCGTCGCTACGGCTGTTCCTCAGGCTCGCCCAGCACCCTGCGGTAAACGTTTATCATTTCACGCCCGACCTTGTGGATCTCACGACTCCTTGCCACCTCGAACCCGGCCTCGGTAAGCGAAGGGAGGCGGCCCTCGATAATATCGCGGATCTTTTCCTCGAAACCGTCCAAAGAATCAGCCATATACGTATTGACCCCGTCCTCCAGCCATCCCTCGAACACCGGGATGTTGCGTACCAGCGTCTTCTGACCGCATGCGCAGGCCTCCAGCGCAGGTATCCCTTCCGTTTCCTCGTGGGTCGGGAACCAGTATAGATCCGCGCCGTTCAGCGCTTCCTTTATGCCTGACGGTTCGACGTACCCCGGGAACAAAAGGTTCGGAAGCTTCGTTTTTACTGCTTTTTTGATCTTTCTGGGGACGATCGCGAGGCTGGTGTGTCCGAACCATATAAATTTATACTGCGGGAGTCGTTTCGCCATCTCGACGAAATCCAGGATCCCCTTCCGTTCTAAATATAGCCCGATACCGACGATAACTTTATCCTCTTTTCCGAACCCGTACTTTTCTCTGAACCTCTCCCCCGCGGCCTTGTCCGGCCCGAAAAACGACAGATCTATCCCGTTCGAGATCGCCGAAATGTTTTTCAGCCCGTAACCTTCCAGCAGCCTCTTCGAATACGGCGTCGGCGTGATTATAGCGTCGCCGAGAGAGTAACACCTGCATATCCACTTTTTAAACAGCGGCGAGATCAGATTCGACAAAATGAATGAATTTCTGAAATCTTCCTCGGTGGAATGGGCGTGGTAGACAACTTTTCCGCCTTTTCTGTGTTCTTTTTTTGCAAGATGATACGACCTCAGCCCGTAATGGTTAATATGTATGATGTCGTGGGGCTCTTTTGGAGACTTGGTATACTCGATACCGTTCTCCTCGAGCGCGCGCATCTGGTGCTGTATCGCCTTGCCGAGACCGGATTGACCCGTTAGTTTTTCAAATTCAGTGTAAAGCAGTATTTTCATCGGTCGGTACGCTCTCATTCACTTCTTGATCCCTTAAGATGCTCCTCGGCCTTTTTTTCAACGATAACGTCGTACCGTTTACGTGCTGCCCGGACCGAATCTTCCCATGAAAGATAAACTATTTTTTGTGCGTTTTCGCCGAGTTTCCGCAAAAATCCGGGCTGTTTCACCGCGGCTAGTATCGGTTTCGCGAAACTTTCTCCTGTTTCTTCTTCAGATAAAAGGCCGGAAACACCGTCCTCGACACCCTCTGAAGCACAGCTTCCGGAAACGAGCACCGATGCACAACCGCAAGCGGCAGCCTCTTTAACGACGAGGCCGGAAGTATCGTACGTTGACGGGAACAGGAAAAGATCGGCGCGGCTGAAGAACGCTCTGACTTTCTCGCGATTCGTTATCGCCCCGGTAAAGAAAAGTCTGTCTTCAATACCGATGTCCGAGGCGTATGCTTCGATCGCGGCACGGTCAGCACCGTCGCCTACGAAAAACGCCTTAAACGCCACGCCTTCGTCTTTGAGTATTTTCAGGGCGTCGAGAGATATTTTCGTGTTTTTATACCACATCATCCTGCCGCAATACAGAAAGACAAGCTCCTCGTCCTGCGTACCGTAGATACGGTCGATCTCGCGGATCATTGCCTCCGGCGCTTTTCCCTTCGGAAAATCCGTTCCGTTAGGCATAACGACTACTTCCTTGTTATACCCGATCTTGCGCAAACTCTCCTTCGTCCCCTCGGAAACGACCCAAACCTCGTCCGCTTTCTTCATGTTGGTGAGCACGAACCACTTTGATATCCTGTTGAATCCTTTATTTGCAACGTAGCGGTCAATATCCAGGTCAAATTTCGTGTGATACGTTATCAGTACCGGAGGCGGAACTTCCATGCGCGAGATTACCTGGTCAACGAGCACCGAAGATGCGAACGGAGAGTGTATGTGCATCAGTTCAATCTTTTTTCTGGCAAGATTGCGGATCGTGAGCGGTGAAAAAGGATTGCCCACGCGGTACGGCATCTCGCCGCGGAAATGCACGGAATTATAACGGTACACTTCGAACTGGTAATTGTCCCTGACGTTCGGGTATTTCGGCGTAACGACGGTGATCTTATCCCCCATGTCGGTCATTATCCGAGCATAGTTGATCATGGCGTTGGCAACGCCGTCTATAGTAGGTGGAAATGAATCATTAAATAAACCAATTTTCAAGTGTTCTGATCCTCCTCAGATCCTTGTGCGGTCAATTCTTCCGCGGCAGTTTCTTCTTTTCGCTGTTTCGACGATTTTTTTGCTTTGCTGATCCTCATCGCGAAAAATACGCCGACGACAATGGTCAGGTAGAAGCTTATCAGTCTCCACAGGATCACCGCCACGCCCAGCTGCCCTTCTTCAGTGAAAAAGCTGTTGAAAAACAAACTGAACGAAGCCTCGGCTCCTACGCCTGCCCCGGGTATCGGTACGAATGAGGAAACCATAAGCACGAATCCCTGCGCACCGATTATTGTAAGGAATCCAACGGCGCTCAGCCCGAACGCACGGTAGATAAAGTAAGACACGGAGAAATAGCACAGCAGCTGGAGTATCGAGAACGCGATACCGGCGATAAGCACGGGAAAATGACGGAACATGCCCCTGAACGTTGAGTGAAAAAGTTCCAGACCCTCCTCTGCCTTTTCGAGCGTTGCCTCCCTGTCCTTTACGATCTTCAATTTTGCGCCGAGCTTGATGATGACCCGGCAGATCCAGTCGGCGATCCCTTTGAAGACGCCGATGACGATTATTGCGACCAGGACCGCAAGGTTAACGATATACCCTATCAGTACCAGCCAGTAAAAATTCGGGACAGTATTTTTAAAATAATCCCATTTTATCAAAATAAGCACCGTTGAAAATGCTACGAGCGCGATCTGATATATTATAAATTTCGTCAGCAGCGCGCTGGCGGTAACACCTACGTTTCTGCCTTTTTTTGCGAGATAGTATGCCTGAAAAGGCTGTCCGCCGGTGGAAAACGGTGTGATCGCCGAGAAATATTGACCGCCCATCGTTACGCTAAGGCTGTCAGAAAACGGTTCGCTGCCGTAAAAACTTTTCAACAGGAAATGCAGCGTCAACGTTTCGAACAGCCAGTATCCGACCATGCAGCCTACGGCGCCTAAAAGCCAGAACGGATTCAGCTCATGGATAGACCTGATCAGTGTCCGCGGGTCGTTGGAGAATAATATGAAGCCAATAACAACGATGCCGCATGAAATGCATATGAACAATTCTATTTTTCTTGATTTCACAGGGGCACCCTTTCTTTTTCTTTAGTAAAAATGTTATTGAGGCAGCCGCTCCTCAGACCTCTGTCCATTTAGTCTACCACAAAATGCTTATAAAAACAAGAGCAGTCGTCGGCCCGGTTGCTCCCGTTTTCATCGCGGATCGGGACAATATGCTTAAGGCCTCCGCTGTCCTGCTTAGTTCAGCGTCTGGTCTTGCTCATTTTACCGGATAAAGATCTGATAGTTGTGTCAAAAATTCAAAGCAGAATATTTAAAATACGGTACCGCAGCGGAGCGTCAATATGGCACGGAAAAGCGTAAAAATTTTGAAAACTTTCTTCTCCTATATATTGGGTAGTTATCCACAGGGCGTAACAACTGCTTGTGGATAACTCGTTTTTTTGCTGTTTTTTGCGGAAAAATCTTAAAAATAATTTATTGCAAACAATTTTGCTCTTCTGCTATATTATGTAGCGTATCAGATACGGTAAGCCACTGCCATTTAAGTGACGACTGAGACAGTAATGTTCAGGACCGGATCCGGTGATAAAACTGCTTTTCCTGGGTTGCCGCAGATCCAAGCCAAACGGGTCATTCGAATCGTATTTGTTGGTCAACTGCCCGGTCATGCCTTAGAAAATATAGAATCAAAAGATAAAGCTTCCGTACCCTTTATAATTGTCCGGATGAATGAGTTATGCAATAATCTGACGAAAGGACCTGGCGCAATGACTGCTCCGAGTTACACAGACGAACAGCTCAGTTCAATCTGGACTCTCTGCCTTGCTGAGCTGAAAAAAGAAATATCTCAAATAGAATACGATTCGTTTATTGACCCGATCAGACTAGAAGAGATCACTAATAACGTAGCATATCTTACTGTGCCCAGTGAATTTTATCTTCAGCAGATCGAAAAGAAATATTATAATGCCATCAAGAACGTTCTGATGGAAAGCACGAAATCGTACCTGACTCTTCAATTCTTTGAAAAGGATAAATATACAAAAAAGAAGCAATCAGACGAAAAGGTTAATTTTTTTGACTCACATCTGAACAAGCAGTATACGTTTGACTCTTTTATCGTCGGAAATAATAACAGAATGGCCTGTGCCGCAGCAATCGCGATCTCGGACTCTCCAGGCACCGCGTATAACCCGTTCTTTATCTACGGACAGTCCGGACTTGGAAAAACGCACCTCATGCACGCGATCGGGAACAAGATCCTTGAGAACGATCCAACGAAAAAAGTGCTCTACGTCACGTCCGAAACGTTTACGAACGAGTTCGTTGACGCCATCACACACAGAAAAAACGAAGAATTCAGAAATAAGTACAGAAACATTGACGTCCTTCTGATCGACGATATCCAGTTCCTTTCAAAGATGGAGCGTACGCAGGAAGAATTTTTCTACACGTTCAATGCATTGTACGAAGCTAAACATCAGATCGTTATTTCCTGCGACAGCCCTCTAAATAAAATAGAGATACTTGAAGACCGGCTCCGCACGAGATTCGCCTGGGGACTTATTGCCGACGTACAGGCACCGGATTATGAGACAAAAGTCGCTATACTCAACAGAAAAGCAGAAGAAAAAGCAATCGACGTTGACAACGAGATTCTCGATTACATTGCCTCTTATACCGGCGACAATATTCGTGAGCTCGAGGGTGTTATAAACCACCTTTCCATGGCTCTTCACCAGGGTCAGGAGATCGACCTTAACCTCGCAAAAGAGGCTTTAAAGCATATTTCTGATGATAATTTGCATGAAATCACCGAGGGTGTTATAATTGACTCGGTATCCAGATTTTTCGGCATCAGCGTCGAAGATCTGCTATCGAAAAAAAGAACGAAAGAACTGGTATTTCCGAGACAGATCGCCATGTACCTGTGCCGAACGCTTCTCGATATGTCCTTCCCTAACATCGGAAAGGCATTCAACGGAAAAGATCATTCCACCGTAATGTACGCTGTCGAACAGATTGCGAACCACATCGAAGTGAACACGGAACTTCAGCACACGGTAGACGAACTAAAGAAATACATAAACAGCGGAAACGTGGCTTAATACCCGTAAAAATATCCGGCTGACAGTTAAGGACGTTCTTCGTCCTTTTACTGTATTAAAGAGCTGTTATACCCGCATAGCAGCGATAAAACCGGAAATCCACAGGGTTTTCCACAATAAACCTGTGGAAAAGTTTAAAACTTTCTGTTGAAAACTTTTACGATTTTCCACCCTGTGGAAAGTGTGGAAAACTTTTTAAAACTTTTAACAGAGTTTTAGACAGGGAAAAAGCAAGGTAAAATAAGGCTTTATGAACGTTATCCACAGTTTCCACAGACCCTACTACTATTACTACTAACTATATAAATATAAAAAAGAAAAATAAGCGCCCGGAGGAAAGAAAAATGAAACTGACCTGCAACAGAGACAATCTCATAGAAGGATTAAACATCGTTCAGAAAGCAGTTCCTTCAAAATCAACGTTAAGTATTCTTGAAGGAATCCTTATTGAAGTTGGAGAAGAAGTTAGACTTACCGGAAACGACGGAGATTTTGGAATAGTATATGAAGTTCCGGGAATCATTGAAGAAATAGGAAGTATAGTCGTAAATTCAAAAACGTTCGGAGATATCATACGTAAACTTCCTGACGTGTACGTAACACTCGAAACAGATAACGGTGGCAGCATGCTGTTCATCTCGAGCGGAAAAGCAAATTACAAGATCAAAACGATATCGCCCGAAAATTATCCTCCGGTATCTTTTCTTGATACGACTCAATCAATCGAACTTAACTCAGAATTGCTTCAGTCGATGATCCGTGAAACGTCATTTGCAGCCAGCATAGAGGATAAAAGAATAATTCTCCAGGGTGTCTTTATGGAGCAGCACGAAAATGAAATGCGCTGTGTTGCTATCGACGGATACAGACTTGCACTGAAGGTAGCAAATATTGCCGCTGCAAACGAATACGGAGTAATCGTTCCGACTAAAATATTAAATGAACTCGTAAAATCGATCAAACCTACAGACGAGAAAATCAAATTCTGCGTAAATGAGAATCAGATAATGTTTTTCACGGAAAATTTCCGTATGGTCTCAAAACTTTACAAAGGCGAATATATCGATTACCGCCGCATGATCCCGCGTGATTTCAAAACGTCGGTTACCGTAGAAACAAAAGCACTTTTAAGTGCTCTTGAGCGTTCAGCACTTGTTATAAACGACGAAAAGCGCTTCCCTGTTACTCTTGATTTCTCCGGAATGGATGAAATAACCGTCGCTGTAACGACAGAGATCGGTGCAATTAAGGAACAGATACCGGCTCAGATATCCGGAGATGAACTTACAATAGGATTCAGTTCTAAAAACTTTATTGAAACGCTTAGAGTAATAACCGACGATAAGATCGTTTTATCACTCTCGTCTCCATTAAGCCCGTGCATCATCACAGGAGAAAGCGATGCCTCCTTCACTTACCTGATCATGCCGGTAAGAACAAAATCGTAATAAACTGTAAATTTAAGTACAAAAAAACGACCGGTTCAGTATGTTTGTTTCAAAAATAGAACTGCAAAATTTCCGCAACTACGGGTCGCTGATCGAAGAACCATGCAGCGGCGTAAATATTTTCTACGGGAACAATGGCCAGGGAAAGACGAATATACTCGAATCGGTTTTTTTCTGTGCGATCGGCAGGTCGTTCCGCTACAGTAAAGACGCAGATCTCGTAAAAAACGGCGAGGACAATTTCCGTATAGCATTGTCAGTTGCTGACGATATAACAAACGACATATCAATAACATATAAGTCCGGCGGTTCGCAAAGCCCTGCAGAAAAATCGGCGAGGGTCAACGGCCTTTATCTTCGCAGGCTCGGTCACCTCATGGGAAACCTTTTATCAGTGATCTTTTCCCCTGAAGATCTGGAGATCGTCAACGACGGTCCTTCCGTCAGACGTAAGCTTTTAGACATCGTTATTTCACAGATATATCCTTCTCACTATTTTGATCTCCAGCAGTACAATAAAATCCTGGCGCAAAAAAATATGATATTGAGGGATTTTAACGTAAATGACCAGGGTTCGTCAGATCTGCTGGACGTCTATAACGAGCAGCTCGCAGCAGCCGGAGGCAGGATATCCGCCCGCAGATATCTTTTCAGCCGCGAATTAGAAATCTACGCAGCTGAGAAAAACAAAGAAATCTCATCAGGAGAACTGCTCACGTTTCAATACTATTCAAATTTCTTCACCGTACCGGAACCTGAAAAAACGGAGAGCACTCAGGCAAACGTAATGAAAATTTTTGAAAATTATGAAGAATATTCGAGCAAAATACAGGCTGAATTTCTGGAAATACTGCAATCACGCAAAAACAGAGAAATCGAACGGGCGCGCTCCGTTTACGGACCGCAGAACGATGATCTTATTATAATGTTAAACGGGATGGATCTTCGAAGATTCGGATCTCAGGGCCAAAAAAGAACGGCGGTGCTGTCGATCAAACTCGCGGAGATGTTTCTTCTATACAGGCACACCGGCAGAAAACCCGTTCTCCTGCTTGACGACGTATTTTCAGAATTAGACGAGCTGCGTTGTTCCCTTCTCATTCGAAGCATTGCCGGATTCCAGACGTTTATCACGACGGCAAACCTCAGCGAACTGCCCGAAAGCATACGCCGTGAATCAAAAATCTTTTTTGTAAAATCAGGCACCGTAAAGTTGATATAATCAAAAAAAAGTGGTATAATTGCCCCTGTAAGGCGATCAACGCATTCCACAGTATGTGAGTACGCAAAAAGATAAAATCGCCTTCAATCGAAACAGAAAGGGATTTTTGTGTATTTGCATATAGGCGATAATGGCTGCATCCGTGAAAAAGACGTCATCGGCATCTTCGATCTTGAAGTAACTACCACTATGAAGACGACCGGCGAATTTCTTCATATTTCTCAGGAAGAAGGATTTACCGTGAATGCTGTTACAAGAGGTGAAATGCCCAAGTCGTTTATTCTTGCCGATACCGAAGGCGTAAGCCGCGTCTATATCTCCCCTGTTTCCACTTCAACATTATACAAAAGGTGCACCCGCAAGGGAAAAGAAAGAGGATCATCAGATGAGTGATACTGAAAGCGATATCCTGCAGGCTCAGGATGCCGAATATGAAATAGAGAAAAGTCTTGCGCGCAATGAGAACCACGTTTACGACGAGAACGACATTCAGGTACTCGAAGGACTCGAAGCCGTAAGAAAGCGCCCCGGAATGTACATCGGAAGCACGTCAGCCAGAGGACTTCATCATCTCGTGTATGAGATCGTAGATAACTCCGTTGACGAAGCGCTTGCCGGCCGCTGCGACACGATAATCGTTACGCTGAACAGCGATAATTCTGTAACCGTATCGGATAACGGCGCAGGTATTCCCGTAGGTATCCACGCTCAGATGGGCATCCCCACCGTTGAAGTTGTCCACACCGTGCTGCACGCAGGCGGTAAATTCGGCGGCGGAGGATATACCGTATCCGGCGGTCTTCACGGTGTCGGCGCGTCAGTTGTTAACGCATTGTCCGAATTTCTCGAGGTAGAGGTATCCAGAGACGGTCACGTTTATTATCAGCGCTACGAGCGCGGAAAAACATGCTCCCCTCTTAAGGTCATCGGCGATACCGACGTTCACGGGACGACAACGACGTTCAAACCCGACTATCAGATATTTGAAGAGCTCGTATTTGACTATAACACGCTGCTCGTGCGTTTCCGCGAGATGGCTTTCCTCAACCGCGGCGTTAAGATAATCCTGAACGATAACCGTGGCGAGTCCCCCGTTTCCGAAACGCTCCATTACGAAGGCGGAATCATCTCGTACGTTGAATATCTAAACCGTAAAGAAAACGTGCTGCATCCCAGTCCGATATATATTACCGGCCAGAAGGATACTTCCATAGTAGAAGTAGCGATGCAGTATAACGATTCATACGTTGAAAACATCTACTGCTACGCGAATAATATCATCAACCATGAAGGCGGAACACATCTTACCGGATTCAGATCTGCGCTTACAAAGGCATTCAACGATTACGCCCGTAAATATAACCTTTTAAAGGATTCTGATAAGAATCTCGCCGGCGAGGACGTCCGCGAAGGATTAACTGCTATCGTTTCAGTTAAACTTGAAAACCCGCAGTTTGAAGGCCAGACAAAGGAAAAACTTGGCAACAGCGATATCAGAACGCTTGTCGAAACGGTCGTAGGAGATAAATTAGAGCAGTTTCTTGAGGAAAATCCTCAGGTTTCGAAGCTTGTGCTCGAAAAGTGTCTCACGGCTGCCAGGGCGCGTGAAGCAGCTAAAAAGGCGCGCGAACTTACACGCCGCAAGTCAGCGCTCGACTCTACTTCCCTTCCCGGAAAGCTTGCCGACTGCTCTGAACGAGACCCTGCACTCTGTGAACTGTTCCTGGTGGAGGGAGATTCGGCAGGAGGTTCTGCTAAAGTCGGACGTAACCGTGAATATCAGGCGATCCTTGCTCTTTGGGGTAAAATGCTGAACGTCGAGAAGTCGCGTATCGATAAAGTATATAATAATGATAAGCTTTTGCCTATTATTATGGCGCTGGGAGCAAATATCGGAAATGATTTTGATCATACGAAGCTCAGATACCATAAAATAATAATAATGGCCGATGCCGACGTAGACGGATCGCATATCAGGATGCTGCTGATGACTTTCTTCTTCAGATATATGCGTCCTCTCATCGAACACGGTTATCTGTATCTGGCCCAGCCCCCTCTTTATAAATGTCAGAAAGGTAAAGATTTCTTCTACGCCCTGGATGACAATGAACTTGATGCAAAGATCGCTGAAAACGGCTGGAGCAGAAAAGATAAAAACATCGTTATCCAGCGGTTCAAAGGTCTCGGTGAAATGAGCCCGGCGGAACTTTGGGAGACGACAATGAATCCCGACACCAGGACGATACTCAAAGTTGATATTGCCAACGCCGCTACGGCAAATGAGATATTCTCCGATCTCATGGGAGACAATGTCGAGCCGCGACGTGAATTCATTCACGAGAACGCGAAATTTGCTGAAAATCTGGATATTTAATGTTAAAAAAGCAAGAAATATAAATTTTGTACTATCCACTTTTATCCGGCGCTTTCAGAAGCACTAGTTAAAGTATTTGAAAGCGACCGGATAAAGCTGTCAGACAGACTAATAATTATCGGTTGTTTCTCGTGTTTCACGTGAAACAATTTTTATATGTTGTTAACTTACTTAAAAAGTAGTATACTATTAGTGCATCACATTGAAAGTGAGGAACTGAAAATGGCTAAAATTGTCGCGATTGCAAATCAGAAAGGCGGAGTCGGAAAGACTACGACAGCCATAAACCTAAGTGCATGTCTTGCACATCTTAATAAAAAGACGCTGCTGATAGATCTTGATCCGCAGGGCAACTCAACGACCGGTCTTGGCGTAGATAAAAAAACTACGCAATTATCAGCCTATGACCTTATAATCAATGATGCAAATATGGACGACGTAATGATCCCGACAGTCCAAACTGATCTGTTCCTCTGCCCTGCCAATATCAATCTTGCCGGAGCTGAAGTCGAACTGGTCAGCCAGATTTCAAGAGAGACGAGACTCGCCGATGCGATCGATAAGATCGCTGATAAGTTTGAATATATAATGATAGACTGTCCCCCGTCCCTTGGATTACTGACACTAAATGCATTGACGGCGGCGAATACCGTGCTCGTTCCTATCCAATGCGAGTATTTTGCACTCGAAGGCCTTTCGCAGCTGATGGAAACGATAAAAATCGTTCAGAGAAGACTTAATCCTTCCCTTTCCGTTGAAGGCGTTGTCCTTACGATGTTTGATTCCAGGACAAATCTTTCTATTGAAGTCGCGGAAGAAGTTCGTAAACACTTCTCGGACAGAGTGTACCAGACTCTGATACCAAGAAACGTCAGATTATCAGAGGCACCGAGCTACGGTCTTCCTATTATAATGTATGATAAAACATCAAAAGGCGCGGAGGCATATCTTCAGCTTGCGAATGAATTCATTTCTGTCTCTGAACAGTAAGATATAAAAGAATGGAGGCCGGGTCAATATGGCTAATGTAAAAAGAAGCGCTCTTGGAAAAGGATTAGGTGCACTTATCGACGATAATTCGATCAATACAGGCGTCAATGAAGTTGATATTATGCGTGTCGAGCCTTCCGGAGATCAGCCAAGAAAAAATTTTGATCAGGAAAAGCTTCAGGATCTAGCCGATTCTATAAAACAGCACGGTATGATCCAGCCGATCATCGTTCGTCAGGAGGGCAATTCATACAGGATCATTGCCGGCGAGCGAAGATGGCGTGCCGCTCGCATAGCTGAGTTAAAAAAAGTTCCAATTATTATAAGGGACGTTACAGACAGAGAGCTTCATGAATTGGCATTGATCGAAAACATTCAACGAGAGGATCTTAATCCAATTGAAGAAGCCGAAGCGTACAGGCAGCTGGTGATCGATTATAAACTTACTCAGGAAGAACTTGCCGGTATTGTTGGAAATAAAAGCAGAAGCGAGATCGCAAACAGAATGCGTCTTTTAAATCTGGATGATTCTGTTAAAGAAATGCTTATAGCCGGAAAATTAACGCCCGGACAGGCAAGACCGCTGCTTTCATTGCCAAATGAACTTCAGATCACAGTAGCTAAGACGATTCTGGAAAAAGGCCTTAGCGCAAGACATGTCGAGGATCTTGTAAAAAAGATCTCTAGCGGGAAAGCAGTTGTTTCGTCGGAAAAAGATGGTAATACAGAAGAAAATGATGATACCGTCGCCGTAAAACGTGATATAGAGGTCATGCAGGCAAGATTACGCTCCGCGCTTGGGACAAAAGTAAAGCTTGACGACAATAAAGGCCGCGGTAAGATCGTTATCGAGTACTATTCAACTGATGAAAGAGAAAGACTCTTAGATTATCTTCTTGGGTCTAACTAATGATCAATAGATTGTTTCACGTGAAACAATGAAAGGAGGTCAGTATATTGGATAAGGAAATACTAATAATTGCAGCAGTAATAGCAGTGCTGTTGTTTGCAGTTTGTCTGATACTGACCGTTATTGCGATGAAACGGACGATCAAGACTGAAAACAGGATGAAAGAGCTTAAAAAGGAGCTAGTCAGAACCAGGAATACAGTTAATTCCGGCAATATGGTATTTGAGACTGTAGAACAGCAGGAACAGTTTGATTCTATTAAAGAGAGACTCTCTGTTCTTGAGGAGAAACAGGAAAGCAACCTGGATCGAGTAGAAATTGTCCGCTACTTCGCATCGGACAAGGACGAAGGCAGATCGAGCTATTCGATCGGCATCACAAATGCTAAAAAGGACGGACTGGTTTTAACAGCGCTCATGTACAGGAACGGTATGAACCTGTATGCAAAGAACGTGAAAGAGGGAATAAGTGATTATCCTCTCTCAGAAGAGGAAAAGGAGGCTGTGTCAAGAAGTAAAGTGACACAGATACTCGGTTAAAATATATAAAATATCTGCTTGAAAGGAAGTAAGATTATGTTAGACATTAAGGCAATCAGACAGGATCCGGAGCTGCTTATTAAAGCACTTGAAAAAAGGCACTCAAAGATCGATATGACGGAGTTTCTCGAGCTCGATAAAAAGAGAAGAGGATTACTTGCTGAATCAGAGATGTTAAAAAGCAAGCAAAATGAAGCATCTCGCCTGATTCCCGGATATAAAAAGGAAGGAAAAGACATTTCCGGACTGATGGCTGAAATGAAAACGATCGCCGAAAAAGTAAAAGATCTTGACGCCCAGACAAAAGAAGTTGACGACGCGATCGAAAAAATAATGATGACGATACCGAACATCCCGAATCCGCTTGTCCCGGACGGTGAAGATGACAGATTTAATCAGGAAATCCGTAAATACGGCACGCCTACGCAGTTTGATTTCGAACCGAAGGCACACTGGGATATCGGTGCAGACCTGGGGATACTTGATCCGGAAACAGCAGGGAAGGTCACGGGCACCAGATTCACGTTTTACAGGGGTCTTGGAGCCAGACTTGAGCGTTCGATCGGCAACTTTATGCTGGATTATCATACGGCACACGGATATACGGAGATCTTCCCGCCGTTTATGGTTAACAGAGCAAGTATGACCGGTACCGGACAGCTTCCGAAGTTTGAGGATGGCGCATTCAAGATCACGGGAACAGATTACTTTATGATCCCGACGGCGGAAGTGCCGGTAACGAATATGCACCGCGACGAGATACTTGACGGCAGCAAACTTCCTATTAAATATTGCGCATATTCCGCATGTTTCCGTCAGGAAGCGGGTTCCGCGGGAAGAGATACCAGGGGACTTGTTCGCCAGCATCAATTCAATAAAGTAGAACTGGTCAAGTTCACTACGCCTGAGACGTCGTACGAGGAACTCGAGGAATTAACGCACGAGGCAGAAATGATACTCCAGGAGATCGGACTCCCGTACCGCGTTGTCCGCCTATGCGCAGGTGATCTCGGATTCTCTTCTGCAATGACGTATGATATCGAAGTATGGATGCCCAGCTACGGCAGATACGTCGAGATCTCTTCCTGCAGTGACTTCGAAGCATTCCAGGCACGCCGCGCTAACATCCGTTATAAGAACGGACCTAAGGATAAAGCACAGTTCGTACATACGTTAAATGGTTCAGGTCTTGCTATTGGAAGAACGACTGCAGCAATTTTGGAAAATTTCCAGCAGGCAGACGGCTCTGTAAAGGTTCCGGAAGTGCTTCAGAAATACATGGGAACAGATATCATAAAGTAAGTAAAGATGCCAAGATTCTGGGAAGTATTAAAAGCAAAGTATCAGAAGGAGCGTGCGTTAGCGCTGCAAAAGGCAGCTGATGACGCTTGCGATAAAGATCTTATGGATATGAATGCGTCCAGCCGGCTGTGGCTCATAGCCGGTCTGGGCAATTTCGGCCCGGAATATGCTGAAACGAGACATAACTGCGGCTTCAGAGCGCTTGACCGCGTCGCGGAGCTTCTGAATGATAATATCGGAGCGCCGAGGCACCGTTTTAAAGGTGTCGTAAGAGAAGCAGAGTATGACGGAAATAAATTATTGCTTCTCTGGCCGTATACGTACATGAACTCCAGCGGCGAGAGCATTGGCGAAGCGATGAGATGGTACGGTATAGACGAGAGCCATCTGATAGTGATATATGACGATTCGGATCTCGCAGCAGGAATGATCAGAATTCGCGCAAAAGGTAGTGCCGGCACGCATAACGGCATGAAATCTGTGCTGATCAATACAGAAACGGACGTTTTCCCCAGAGTACGTATCGGTATAGGAAGAAAGCCTGAATTCTATGATATGATCGATTTCGTTTTAGGAAAGTTCTCACCTGAGGAAAAAGAACTTGTCTCAGATGCGGAAAAACGGGCAGCCGAGGCGGTGCTGTCGATCGTTTCAAAAGGGTGCGAGCGGACAATGTCGGTTTTTAATTCTGCCAGAAAAGAAAAACAGAACCGTGAAGAGCCGGAAGGAGCGGGTGACAACACAACGTGATATTTGAGCAGTTCCGCGGATCTGCCGTATTCAGGCAGGCTGCGGATCAACTTAAAAAGAAAAAAACGATCGTTGACCTGTCGGGCTTGAAAGGAGCTGCGGCAGCTCATTTTGTTTGCGCTTTAAAGGCAGAAACCGGCAAAAAAATAATAATAATTGCACAAAATGAATTGTCCGCCCGAAAATATTGTGAAGATACGGTAACGCTTGGCGACATCGACCCGGAACGGGTGCTGAGGCTGGACCCGCTGGAATACATGCTTTACGACGTCGAAGCCAGAAGCGGAGAAAACGAAAGCAAACGCACGAGAACACTGTATCAGTTGACCACCGGAGAATGGGACGTACTTGTATTGTCCGCACAGGCGGCAATGCAGCGTCTCCCTGATCCGGAAAACATAAAAAAACACGCGCGGGAATTAACGCCCGGGATGAAGATCGAGCCGTCAGAACTCGCCGACAGCCTTGCGCAGATGGGATTTATCCGTGTCACGCAGGTAGATGGCAGGGGACAATTTGCGGTACGCGGTGATATTTTCGACTTTTTCCCCGGAGCAGCGCCTTTGCCGTACAGAATAGAGTTTTTTGACGACGAGATCGACACGATCCGGACGTTTAACGTTGAATCACAGAGGACGGTCGATGCTGCGGAAAGCGTCCTTATCCTTCCGGAGCGTGAAACTTTTATCTGGGACGATGATCAGGCGCTCAGGATCCGCACCGATCTTAAGGCGGAACTGCTCGAACTAAACCCTTCTTCGCCGCTGGCAATATCGATGCGTTCGGATATAGAAAAAATCCGTCCGTTCTGCCGTTTTCCGGGCTACGATAAATATCTGCCGTACATTTTAGGCAAAGGCAGGAACGTGCTTGATTATGCGGGGGAGGCAGTCGTGATTTTAAGCGAGCCCTCGGAGATCGTCGGATCCGGATTGCAGTTTTTGAACGAATATATGCATACCGTCCAGACGGTCAATGATACTAACGGCGTTCCCGGGCTTACCGCTTCTCTGGTCGGACCGATAGAAGATACACTGAAAAAAATAATTGACGGCGCATATTCTGTGGGTCAATTCCGACAATTTGATACCAAAAGCGCAGAAACTGCGGAAACGTATATTGACGGCGCAAGAGCCGGAAAGATCGTAAATTATACCGTTAACGTCCGTACGCCTGACGTTACGGGGGACGATCCCGAAAAACTTGTCTCCTATGTAAAAGAAAAGTCTGACGCGGGATACACACTCGTTCTGATGGCAGAATCTACCGGGCGCGAAAGACTCCTTAAGAATCTGCTCGAGGAAAGCGAGCTCGCCGGCAGGTGTGACGTTAAAGTAGGAAACGTTTCGGAGGGATTTGATTATCCGGAACTGAAACTGGCGGTGATAAGCGGAAGCGGGCTTTTCCGCAGGGCCAGAGCGCGTGTAAAACGCAAGCTGAAGGGCCAGGCGATAACCGCATTTGCCGAACTGAAACCCGGAGAACTTGTTGTCCACGACGTGCACGGAATAGGACGGTTCAGCGGCGTCGAAGCGATCGACATTGACGGCCAGAAGAAGGATTACATTAAAATAGAATACAGGGACAACGGCGTTATATACGTTCCGGCGATACAGCTTGACAGCGTTCAGAAGTATATCGGCGGGGATGAAAACGAGCCGCAGCTTAGCAAACTGGGCAGTTCAGAGTGGAAGCGGGTCTCCGGCAAGGTAAAAAACAGCCTGCGCGTATATGCGAAAGAACTAGTCGAGCTTTACGCCAAGAGATCGCAGATCGCAGGGTACGCTTTTAGCCCGGATACCGAGTGGCAGAAGGATTTCGAGGCGGATTTTCCGTTCGAGGAGACGGATGATCAGCTCAGATGTACCGATGAAATTAAGGAAGATATGGAAAAGGCGCGTCCGATGGAGAGGCTGCTTTGCGGCGACGTCGGATACGGAAAGACCGAAGTGGCGCTGAGGGCGGCGTTTAAGGCGGTCGTAGAGGGGAAACAGGTGGCATTTCTGGTGCCGACAACTATCCTCGCGCAGCAGCATTACAACAATTTTGTTGAACGGTTTAAAAAATTCCCGATAAAAATCGATTATATCAGCAGATTCCGCACGCTAAAGGAAAGAAATGAGATCATAAAGGGACTCAAAGAGGGGAAGATCGATATTATTGTCGGCACGCATGCACTGATCAGCGACAAGATCGAATTTAAAAGCCTGGGGCTGGTCATCGTTGACGAGGAGCAGCGGTTCGGAGTTAAACATAAGGAGAAACTGAGGAGCAGATACCCGGCCGTAGACACACTGACGTTGTCCGCGACGCCGATACCGAGAACGCTTCACATGTCATTGTCCGGGATACGCGACATTTCGGTCATCGAAGATCCGCCGCAGGACAGACTTCCGGTGCAGACGTACGTTGCGGAGTGGGATCCGGTGATGGTGAAAAACGCTATCTATAAGGAAATGGCAAGACACGGGCAGGTTTTTTACCTCTATAACCGCGTTCAGACGATGGATTCGAAGCTGCGGGAGCTCGGAGAACTCGTACCGGAGGCTCGTATCGCTTCTGCGCACGGACAAATGGCGGAGCGCGATCTCGAAGACGTGATGGAGGAGTTTTATCGCGGCGGATTCGACGTTCTGCTTTGTACAAGCATCATCGAATCCGGATTGGATATGCCGAACGTCAATACGATCATCGTGGAAAACGGCGAGCGGCTGGGGCTGTCGCAGCTTTACCAGATCAGGGGGCGTGTCGGGCGGTCAACGCGGCAGGCTTATGCGTACATTACGTACAGGCAGGGCAGGGAACTCGGGGAGGTTGCGGAGAAGAGGCTGCAGGCTATCCGAGAGAATACCGAATTCGGGTCCGGGTTCAAGATCGCGATGCGTGACCTGGAGATCCGCGGTGCCGGAAGCGTTTTGGGGGAGCAGCAGCACGGACAGATCGCGGCGGTAGGATACGAAACGTATTGCCGCCTGCTGGCAGAAGTGCTTGAGGAAGAGCGTGGAACGGTCAGGAGCGAGCGTCGTGAGGTCAAGTGCAGCGTGGATATGAACGCAGGGGAGTATATTGACCCCGGGTATATCGAAGACGAAACGGCGCGGTTCGAGATGTACCAGAAGATCGCCCGCGTGGAGAACGAAGAGGACGTGCTCGAACTAACGGACGAGCTCATTGACCGGTTCGGCGCGGTACCGGAAAACGTCACCAACCTGATGAAAGTTGCCCGGATCCGTCATTACGCTGAATATATAGGGTTCACGTCGGTCATCGAGCGCGACCAGAAGGTGCTGCTGTATGCGGTGGACAAGGAAAGTGCGAATCCGAGTCTTGTCCGGCCAGGGCTTACGCAGAATGATCCGGATTACAGAGCGTTTTTTGACAAATACGGCCGTTTCCTGCGCATTTCGAGGACAAAAAGCGGGGCGATCGTTACGTTTTCGCCAAATCAACTTTCTGCATCTCCTGTGCGGCCAACGTCTTTTCCTGCTCCTTCTCGTGTTTCCGGGCGCAGCGACAGGCGCGAGTCTTTGCTTAACGCGGTGCTCGAACTGATGATCGAGTGGATCAAGATCGCCTGAAACAGAAGCATAAAACCACTCTCCGCTCTCCATTTGCCGCTTGCCAAAAGAATATAATACGTGGTATAATAAGAAATGCGGAATTTTTTATGACAGCGAAGCAGGTCATTTTCGCAAAAAGCGTTCAAAAGAATGCGATAATATAAATAATAATATTGAAGGCGGTTGGTTCATAATGGCCACGAACATTAAGGCAAAAAAGAAAAAGGGCTCATACGATAATAAGCTCATCATCTGGCTTTCCGTTGGTTTAGGCGCGCTGGTAGCAGTGATCGTTGCGATAGCGCTTATCATTACTCTGAGCAGCAACTTTGTCGGCAGAGTAAACGGAAAGAAGATATATACCTACGAGTATAACCATTTTCTCAGAGAAGCCGTTTCGGAAGAATATAATGCTAATTTTGACGATTTCAAGCCGGAAAACTACGATGATATGACCGACGAAGAGCAAAACAAAGTATTTGATAATTTCTTCACGGATGAGAGAAAAGCAAAATGCGAAGAGAATGCCCTTGAAAAGGCACGTGAATATAAGGCCGAGTGTATCATCGCGAAGCAGAAGGGATTCGGATTAACTTCCTCCGAACGCGCCGCGGTAAAGAGCAATATTGACTACTACATCAGCCTTTATATGAATTACGGTTATTCGCAGGAATCGGCTACGTATCTGATGACGCAGGGCGCGATGACGTTGTCCGAATACAAAGATTTCATGATCCAGCAGTCGATGATCGAGAAGTATAAAAACTCGCTTAAAGAAACGTATGATGTCAGCGACGCCGAACTCAAGACCGAATACGATAAGGAGCCGAATGATTACCGTACCGTGAACGGACGTGTGTTCCAGTTCAAACTTCCCACTCTTCCCGCGCAGCCTAAAAACTCTGAGGGAACAGTGATCACGAAGGAAATGGCCGAGAAAGAGGATGCTCCTGCTGCGGATAAGCTTGCATACGAAAAGTATGAGAAGGATCTTGAGGATTATAAGAAGCAGATCGAGAATTATATTGTCCTCGCCGGTCAGATGAAGGAAGCTTATGATAAGGGCGCGGATGCTAAATTCACGCTGTACGATTACGATATGCTGACGTTGACCCCGAAGAAGGCTAAGAATGAAGCAGGCGAAGAGACAGAAGAGGATGCAGTACTGGAGAAGGATGCGACGTTCGAACTTATTTGTACGTCTCAGTCTTCGTTCACGCTGAACGGCAGCGCAGCCAGCACCACCAAAGGCGTTGTCAACGTTAATAACAACACTTCCAGCGGTGTTGAGAAGATCAATAAATATATGCTGAGGGCTCAATGGAATTCTTCCAGAGACGGTTTTGTGTTTGACCCTGAGGAGACCGAAGAAGAGTCCGAGGCCGGTACTTCCAGTGAGACTGCAGATGCTAAGAAGGCTGCTCCTTCCGCTATAGAGATCATCGAAGTTCGCGACGACGATGATAACCTCACCGCGCTGTATCTTGCGCGCGTTGAAGATATCAAAGATTTTGATTCCGATTCAGACGGAAATGAAGACGGTCTGAATGCGGTTAAGCGCACGATCAAGACGACTGTTCTTGAGGATAAGGCCGTCGCCGATCTTAAGGCTCAGGTCGAGGCTGGCGGAAGCAAGTACGATCTTAAGTCTACAAAGCGCAAGGCGCTTGATAAGATCATGAAAGAGGTCATGGGCTGATAAAAAGGCAGACCGGTCCTGCCGCTTCTTGCGGAGCGGAGGATAGGTAAAAGTAAGATCGCAACATAAGATCATAAATAAAAAGTGCTTTCAGAATGATTCCGAAAGCACTTTTATTTTTATGTAATTTTTACGTAATTTTTACGTTGTTTGTACGTTATTTGGGAAAGTCCCGGGATTTTTCTATCAGTCAAGAGCTGCGATGCCGTCGCGAAGGATGCCGAGCTGTTTGCGAAGCTCCTCCGGAAGCTTGCTGCCGAATTTCTGGTAGTGATTCTCGATCTCGGAGATCTCTTTGGTCCAGACTTCCTTATCGACCTTCAGCAGGCTCTTTAAGGTATCGATATCGATGTCAAGGTCGGTGAGGTCAATGTCTTCGGGCTTCGGAACGTAGCCGATGGGGGTAAGCTCGGCATCAGCCTTGCCTTCGCAGCGGTCAACGATCCAGTTAAGCACTCTCGCGTTCTCGCCGTAGCCGGGCCAGATGAAATTGCCCTCGTCATCGGTACGGAACCAGTTAACGTTGAAGATCTT
>DBVV01000047.1:0-16145 GCA_002308795.1 Mageeibacillus sp. UBA1255
GGAAAATGAAAAATCTGTGGCAGAACACAGTCGAAGAACAGTTTTTCACGGAAGCAGGAAAAGAGCCGAAAAAAGAAAACTATTGACTATTGTCCGCGGAATCGTTATAATAATTACTGACGATTCCGGCAGTGCGCCGGACAGCCAAAAGAAAGAAGGAGTAAAAAAAATGAAAAAAGTAATCGCTATTATTCTCACATTTGCGATGCTTGCAACTATGGCGTTCGGACTTGTTGTCCACGCTGAAGACAAGATGAACTATGCGCTTGACGCCATCACCGGCGGAAACGCAAAAGGCATCCAGATCGAACCGGGAACGGAAGTATTCGTACTCGGCTGGGTCGTACAGACCAACGGATTTTCTAAACTGCAGTACAGCATTGACGACGGCACGCCCGTCGACGGCGAAGGTGCATACCGTGAAAGACCGGACGTACACGCTGCTTTCCCCGGATACGACCAGACCCTTAATGCTAAACCCGGATTCGGCCTTGACAGTGCACAAATGAAGCTGCCCGGAATGGAAAATCTGGCTGCAGGATCCTACACGTTAAAGCTTATCGGCGTGACCGCTGACGGATCTTCGACTTACGAAGTACTGTCCATACCTGTAACAGTCGGAACACCCGAAGAAGTTGTCACCGAAACTTTCGACGTTGAGATCAACACCGAACAGTTCCCTGCTATCACTACTTTCTCAGGCGAAGGCTGCAAGATCGCCGCTGATGCCGGAACGGCAGGAAAAGAGGCTATCTACCTTTCTCACGCCGCTGATCCCAAGACTGACGAAGCAAGACACGCAGACTATGCTACCGTAAAACTTGACGCTGCATCCGCCGGCAATACCGTCGTTAGACTTACTCTGGTATGCCCCGACCACGTCAACGGTGCATTCGGATACATTCTCCGCTACCGTGTTAACAACGGCGAGTGGAAAGATGCTGACCTCAGTGCTGTAAACGATCATTTCGATTTTGACTATGACATTAACGTAGCATTCAACGCTGGTGAGAACACCATTGACTTCGCTCAGGGCCAGCAGAACGACGCCGGCTGGAGGATCGACATCCTTCGCATTGCCTACAACCAGCCTTCCGGCGATACTCAGCCTGTTGTGAATTATGCAGATAAAGCTATCTCTACCGGTGCCGAATCGATCGGTGTCTGGATGAACAAGGATAATCCTTCTTCATACGTTGAATTCACCACTGCCGGTTCATTCAAGTCTGTTTCCATCAACTACTGGGCTTCCTGCGTCGAAACGACCACAGGTCCCGAAGCTGACTGGACAGTAGATCTTTTCAAATTCGATAAGAATCCTGAAAAGACCCTTGCCGGTTCTCCGCTTAAATCTATGAATATGCATTCTATCGGCGACGGAAAGCCCGCATTCAGCTTTGATTTCGGAGAAGAGATCCCTGCCGGAACGTATATCATCAGATTCACAGTTACCAATCCTGATTTCGAGCAGACTTTCGGTGAGGAAGTTAAGAGACCTTACCTCGTTCTTCCGAAGATCGATAATCCCGATACCGCTAAATTTGCTTACAGCAAAGACGCCTTCAATCTTCACTTCCTTGCAGAGGATGTTGACGGCGAATTCTTCCTTGCAAATCCTGAAAATGTAGCCGATACCGAGCCCGTTACCGAGCCCGAAACTCAGCCTCAGACCGGCGACTTTACAGTGGCAATGTTCGCTGTTATCGCTGTTCTGGCTATGGGCGCTGCAGTTGTCTTCATGAAGAAGAGAGCTTTCTGATTCTGAATCAGTTTTAGCTGATCATTAATTCTTAACAAAAACAGCACCGCGGCACACGTCCGGTGCTGTTTTTTTGCGCATCCGGGGCGCGGCGGAGCATAAAATATTGACATCAGGCTTCAAATATAATAAACTAAAAATGAGATACTGAATGCGGGAAATCGCATAATAACAGGAGGAAATAAAAATGAAAAAAATAATTGCAATTGCCATCTGCGTATTGATGCTGATCGCTCTTGCCGTGCCTTCTTTCGCAGAAAGTAAGGGCAAGACTCCTTCCGAGAGCGGCGCCGTTCTCTTTGAAGACGACTTCTCTGAAGACGATATTGATCTCGAATACTGGACGAAGCGCGAAGCAGTCGGAATCGAAGAAGGTATGCTCAGACTGGGCGGCGGAAACTGGATCCAGGAAGGATATGCGGCTAACGTGATCCCGGACGACGGATACTTTGAAAACTACATTTTTGAATTCGATTTTGAAGGCGGTTCGTGCGGCTGCTACTACGGATTCGGACTCAGAGCTCCGGATAACTGCTCTTCCGAGTTCAATAACGGAGGAAGATTCGGTATCCCTTCCGCTTCCGAGCTGAGTACCGGCATTTCGTTTGACCTGTTAATAAACGGAAAAAGCGGCAATATCGGAGTAGCTCTTAACTACGGTACGGCCAACGGCGACGCGGCACAGTTCCTTGTTGCTTATCCGGAAGGCTTCGACGGCAAGAGCGGCCACATCACCGTCATTGACACCGGCGATATCGTTACACTGCTGGTCAACGGAACCGAACTCGTCACTCTTGAGCTTGGCGAAGAATACGTTACCGCCTACAACGCTGAGGGCGAGAAGATCTTCGAAGGCGAGGCAACGTTCCCCGAAGAAGGATCCGTCGGTTTCTACCAGAGAGCCGGCATTCTTAAGGTCGACAACGTAAAGATCAGAGAGTATAAGGATCCAAACGCGACCGAAGCTCCCACTGCTGCTCCTACCGAAGCTCCTACGCAGGCACCTACCGATGCTCCCAAGGCAACAGACGTCCCGGCTACCGAAGCTCCGACTGCCGAGGCAGCTACCAAGGCTCCCTCCGGTGATAAAACTGCAAAGGGTTCCAATACCGGCCTCATTATCGGGATCGTCGCGGGCGTAGTTGTCATCGCAGCCGTCATTGCCGCTGTCGTGATAGCTAAAAACAAGAAAAAATAAGTTGACTTAAACAAAAAAAATTTGTATAATAAATTTAACTATCGGCGGGTATACTGCCGAAGCAAAATACTAGGAGGAATTAAAAATGAAAAAAGCATTAGCAATTATTGTAACAGTAGCCATGCTTGTCTCACTGTTCGCAATAGCTTCTCATGCAAACAACGCTATCTGCTTTGACGGTGCATTCTTCACCAACAGAACAGAAGGCCTGACCCACGTTCCTGCCGAAGGCGAAAAAGACGTTAAAGGCGAAGCCGCAGGTAACGGAGATCTTGGCAGCGTATACGGACTTGGTTTCAGCTATTTCCATCTTCAGGGATGGATCGCTGACGACGATGATTTCGAGGATATCGGTTACTCCATCAACGGTGGAGAAATCATCTGGGGCGCAGGCATTTACGATGCTAACCTTTGGGATGAGTCCGGAAACTCCCGTACCGGTATCGCTCATAACCTTCGCTATAACCTCACTCTTGATGTTCTCGAAGGCGACTACACGCTCAAACTCGTTAAAAAGATGGTAGGCGGTGAGGAAAGAGAAGTTAAAACTCTCAAATACTCCAACAAAGCACCGGATCCGAACGTTAAAACCTTCTCTAACAAAGTAGTCGGCGGCGGAGATAATAACATCGGCGTATGGCTCCAGGGCGCAAACACCGTTGCTACGATCAAATTCACCGCAGCCGGAACTTTCAACGGTTTCGGTCTCCCGATCTACTGGGCTTCCAATGAAGGCGCTGGAAACGGAGCATTTGCAAAGATCACTGTAGAACTCTTCAAGTTCGCTTATAACACCGAGAATACTCTCGCTCAGTCCCCTGTTAAAGCTTACAATCTTGATGGTAAGGGTGATAATAACCCCGCTATCGCTTTCACTTTCGACGATGCTCTTGAAGCAGGCACGTACATCTGCAGAATTTCTCTTGCAAATCCCGAAGACACTATCGAAGTTGACGGCAAAGAAAAAGCTTCCTACCTCGTTCTTCCTAAGATGAACGCAGGTAATCCCGACGAAGCTAAATTCGAATATAACGTCGATCCCTTCAACTTCTATGTTACAGGCGAAGACGGAATCGCTGATTTCTATGCAGCTAACCCTGAAGAGACTGCTGCTCCCGCCGGAATCATCAACGACAATGATTACGAAGTTTCCTACACCATCGATAAGACCAATGCTACCAGCTGGGCAAACGGCCAGATCGGCGATATCAGCGTAACGTATTTCTTCAACTTTGAAGAAGACGGTCTCTCTGTTGCAGTAAGAGCTCTCGGTATTAAAGACGGCGAAATGGTCCAGCTCAACTTCAACCCCGGCAATAAGCTGTGGGAGGTTCCCGGACAGTTCGTTTCCTTCAAAGTTGGCGACGCGCTTACCGTTCTTCAGCACAACCATAAGAACGGCCTGCTCGATAACGACAGCGCAGGCGGCGCAGACATCACCGATAAAGTTGCAAACGAGATCGTTAAGGTCGATAACGGCTACGAGTTCAAGGCTAAACTGCCCAAAGCTCTGTTCACCATCACCGACGTTGAAGGCGCATCCGACTTCGTATACGGCCAGGATGACCTGTACTTCGGTATGTTCCTTGTAGCAGGCGGCGGCGGATTGTCTAACCAGCAGAACACTGATTACACAGACTGGACCTGCAAAGGCCTTGCCCTTAATCAGTATAAATTAGTTGGCACGCCCGCTCCTGTAACCGAGCCTGAGACTCAGCCTCAGACCGGCGACGCTACCGTAGTAATGTTCGCAGTTATCGCTGTTCTTGCTATGGGCGCTGCAGTTGTCTTCATGAAGAAGAAAGCTTTCTGATCTGACAGACCAGATAAAAACTGAACAACAGTTAAATAAAGCCGGGCATCGAGCCCGGCTTTATTTATTTGTTTATTTAATAATTTTTACGCGTCATCTGAATTCAGGAACGGAGATAAATACATCTTTCGGAAGTATCTCCTCTGCCGCAGAAATGAGAGCCGATGGGGCGGAACTGCTCCAGCCGGGATCATATTCATATCTTGAAGCCCACAGAGCTTGAAATTTGAGGCCCAGGAGGCGATTTAAGGCATCTTTACCATATTTGCCATCTCCTGCCACAGGATAGCCGAGATGCGCTAAATGGGCACGTATCTGATGCGTACGGCCGGTGATTAGCATTGCCTCCACACACGACACCTGAACGGAAGGAATAACGGCATTGGCCCCCTCATCACCACCGGAGCCGGAACCGTTCCAAAGACCGGTAAACCTGAGACGCGTCTCGATAGGCCTTGACCCCCTGCGAGGATCATCCGAAACGAACACGCGGCTCTCCCCCGCCGCCTTTGAAAGATGCGCTTTAAACGACACCCAGCTGCCGTCATCGGGCAGGATACCGCGTGCGTCACCGATCACACGGGCGGAATAGATCTTCCGGTAAAACCGCGCGTTAAGAGCTTCCTTCACCGTTTGAGTGAGCTCGGGGCGCCTGCTCACGATCAGGATACCGCCTGTATTGCGGTCAAGTCTGTGGCATAGTTCGTACTTCTCCGCATCCGGATCAGTCTTTGCGCGCTGCTCCCTGAGAGTTTCTATAAGCGACGGCTCACCGGGCCGGTTCTCGTCAGGCTCGCTCAGCATCCCCTGAGGTTTTACGGCGAAAAGGACAAATTCGTTCTCATAAATGACGCTTATCGCAGCCGATGCAGCGAAAGCCGCACCCTCCGCCGAAGGACAGGCGTCAACGTAAACTGTAACTACGTCTCCGGCGGTCAATACCGTTCCCGCATCAGACGTCCTTCTGCCGTTGACCTTCACGTCCCTTTTCCTGAGCGCCCTGAAAAACGCCCCGGACGGCACGCCGGCATAACGCCCGAAAAACACGTTTTCCAGCCTTTTCCCGCCCTCTTTGCTGTTGACCGTAAATTCAATCATCCGAATCACAAACCCGCCTAAAATGGCACGTGAAGCCTCTCCAGACCGATCCTGCCGCCCGGTACGGCTCTGTGCGCCTCTCTGTCCTGCCTCTTCGCCGATTTTCAGACGAAACTGCAAGACACTTTTCGCTTAAAACAATAGCGGCCCCGCAGAGCCGCTATCGAAAACTTGTTCACTTATTATAATGACCCGCCGGATCACTCATCGGTCTTTTCGAATCCTTCGAATCCGAAGTCGCTCATCATAAGGCCGAACGTTTCAAGGTTAGCATCCCATTTATCTACCTTAGTCTCCATGCAGACGAGGAAGAGCCAGGTGTTATTACCTGTGGAAACGTAGAACTTACCGTTCCAGTCTTCGCCTTCTCTGACGAACTTGTAGTTAGCGGTATTCCACTGGAAGTGGTTGGGTTTCTCCTGTGCCCAGTCAGTGGTGAACGTGAACGAATCTCTCTGAAGCTCTTCTTCTACGAACACGTCGTTGAGATAGTAAACAGAGTTGGGATTCATAAGATTCTCGGTGATACCGTTCAGCGTATTCATCATGCTGTTGGTATTGTATTTATATACCGTGAAGGAAACGTCACCGTTAGGTCCGCTGTCTTTCGGGAAGAATTTCGCGCAAAGATAGCCTTCGGTATTTCCGACGGTATTAAGGTCTGCAAGCTGGAATTCATCATCGCCCGCGGAGAAAGCCCAGTCTTCAGGATAGCCCTGGCTGTAATAGAAACGATGGTTGATGTATCTGTTTTCATAGACGTGCGTTTCCTTGGGCCCATCCTGCTTCTGGCAGGCAACCATAGAGAGAGCGATCACGAAGGTGAGTATCGCGGCAACCAGAATTTTTATTCTTCTTGTTTTTGTCATTTTCATAACCTCCAAGTGTGATATGCTTATCAACATTGCGAATTTTACCATATTGGAAAATAATAGTCAACAATAAAATTTTCCTGTTTTAAGATGATTTTTCCGGCGCTCAGGCGTCACGTTCAGCGGCCTATATCGCGGTGGGTCAGAGATACGTTTACGCCGGACTCGGTCAGCCGGTTAACGATCGCGTTGGCAACGGATACGCTGCGGTGCCTTCCTCCCGTGCAGCCGACTCCGATCAGGAGCGCCTGCTTGCCCTCACGGCGGTAGAGCGGGATCACGAAATCAAGCAGCGAAGCCACCTTATCGACAAAGGAGGCGGCATTGCCGTCGGAAAAAACGAACGAAGAAACCTTTGCGTCGTTCCCGGTAAGGCCGCGCAGATCCGGCACGTAATAGGGGTTCGGGAGGAAACGGACGTCGAACAGCAGATCCGCGCCCGCAGGAATGGAATATTTGTACCCGAACGACATGACTTCGACGGTCATTTCGCCGATGCCGGATTCATCTCCGAAAAGCTGGCGGATCTTCGATTTGAGTTCCCACACCGAAAGGCCTGTCGTATCTATCACAAAATCGGCCTTTTCGCGAAGCGGCTCCAAGATGGCACGCTCGCGTACCACCGCACCGGCATTGTCGCCGCCCACCGCAAGAGGATGGAGCTTTTTATGCTCGGAATGACGGCTTATCAGCACCTCGTCGGAGCAGTCGAGGAACAATATCCGCACGCGGTCCGGTCCGCCGTTCATATTTTCGGAGAAGTTAAGAAGTTCGCGTACGAAATTTCCTCCGCGGACGTCGAGCACGAGCGCGTACTTACCGTGAGGTTCTTCGCTGGACGAACAAAGCTCGCCGAATTTAGGCAAAAGAAAGATCGGGAGGTTGTCAACGCAGAAATAGCCCATGTCTTCCATGAACTTCACCGTCTGCGTCTTCCCCGCCCCGGACATGCCGGTGATGACAACAAATTCCACTTTCAGTTCCTCTCTTTCACGAATTTGATCTCCGGCTCGAGCACCACGCCCGTATTATCGAAGACCCTCTCTCTCACCGCTTTTACGAGCGCTCTTACGTCTTCTGCCGTCGCGCCGCCGCGGTTCACGATGAATCCGCAGTGTTTTTCGGACACCTGGGCGCCGCCGATACGGAAGCCCCGGAGACCCGATGCTTCTATGAGCCTTCCCGCAAAATCGTTTTTCGGCCGTTTAAAAGCGCTGCCTGCGCTCGGAAGTTCAAGCGGCTGTTTTTCACGTCTGCGTCCGTTCAGTTCGCGCATCTTCGATGCGATCGTTTCGCGGTCGGTTCCTTTTTTTAGTTTAAAATACGCTCCGGTGACGATCAGGCCGTTTCGCTGGTACGCCGAATCACGGTACGCGAATCCCTGCTCCTCTCCCTCGAGCGTCCCCACTTCGGGTACGTCGCCGTCCAGCTTCAGGTACGTACTTTTAATGACGCACTGGGACAATTCCCCTCCGTATGCTCCGGCGTTCATCACCACTCCGCCGCCGATGCTGCCCGGGATGCCGGAAGCAAATTCAAGGCCGGAAAGCTCATTCTCCATCGCGAACGTTGACGCAGCCGACAAAGTACACCCTGCGAAGCCGTATATCACGGCCGATCCAGCGTCGGAGGAAACGATCTTCAGGGCTTCGTCTCCCTGCGATTCGCATATGCGGACAACGACTCCGCGGAAGCCGGCGTCGTCGAATACGAGGTTACTGCCGCGCCCTATGATACAGTACGGTACACTTCTGCCTGTTATCTCGGTCATAACGCGCAGAAGCGCCTCCTGGGACGATACGCTTACAAGTATATCCGCCGGTCCGCCTATACGGAACGTCGTATACCGCTTAAGCAGAGCGTCACGCTTGACCGCTCCGTTCCCGGCTGCATCACATATAATATCGTAAAAAGTGTTGTCCATATCGTCCCTGCGCCAGGCGGACCGTTCCGTCAATAGTACGGGCTGAAGCTGCTTCCGCCTTCCGGTGCCCCGCCGTTTTCAAAAACCCTTTTATTCAACTCCTGAGCGGCATTGTACCCCATCATTTTCTGACGATTGTTCATTGTCGCCGCCTCAACTATGACCGCGAGGTTGCGTCCCGGCATGACCGGTATCGTAACGCTCGGCACCTTTATGCCGAGTATCTCGGTGAAGGTATCCTCGAGACCGACGCGCTCATATTCCTTGCCTTCGACCCATTTTTCGAGTTCTATCACCAGCTGGATGTTCTCGGTAAGTTTTACCGCTCCGACGCCGTACAGCCGTTTTACGTCAACGAATCCCACGCCTCTTATTTCTATTAAGTGCCTTATTATGTCCGGGGCGCTTCCGACGAGCGTTTTATGCGACACGCGGCGTATCTCGACCAGATCGTCGGCTACGAGCCTGTGGCCTCGCTTAATAAGCTCCAGCATCGTCTCGCTCTTTCCGACGCCGCTTTTACCCCTTATCAGCACGCCTTCGCCGTAGACTTCGACGAGACCGGCGTGGATGGTCGCCCTGGGGGCAAGCTGCACGCATAAATATCTGTTCAGTTCGCTGTAAAGCGACGTGGTGGCGATCTCCGCACTTAATACCGGTATCCCGTATTGTTCTCCCAGTTCCAGCATCTCAGGATACGGCGTGAGCGAGCGGGCAATGATAAGGCACGGGAATCCCATCCCGAACAGTTTCGCTAGTTTTTCACGGCGCGACGTGCTGTCAAGGCTTCCCAGATACATCATCTCCGAGTTTCCCATAAGCTGTATCCTGTCGTGCGTGAAATCTTCGGTGTATCCCGCGATCTCGAGTCCCGGACGGTTAAGGTCAGGCGTAGTGATATTTACGTTTTCGGCGCCATTAAAGCAGCATAACAGTTTAAGCTGCATCTCTTTTATGATCTTAGCCAGGCTCACACTGTATTTTTCATTGGTATCATCGCTGACGCTGTCCGGCTTTTTATCCATTTCCCGATCTCCCGCGCCGCCAATGCGGCAGATTAAATTATTATAAACACTATGAGCAGCACCACTGCCACTCCGATTATTATCCCGCCGATACGTTTGTAGATATCCATATCGTGCCATTCGGGGATCTCATCCTCCCCTTTGCGGTTAAAAAAGTGCCACAGTTCTTCGGCGAAGAATAATATAAGCACTCCCCCTGCCGCGACAGCCGCCACGACGACCGCCTGCAGTACGCTCATCACCGGCTTTTTACCGAACAGCATCGTCAAAAACACGTTTTTGCTGAAGCGTTCGAACGGTTTCTCGGTTTTGAGCACTGTGTCCGGCTCAGAGGAAAGCTCGTACGTCACTTCGGCGGTCTTTTTTTCTTCACCTTTCACGTAATACGTGTACGCGTAAGGTTCGAGCGTGTAATCCGGCAGTTCGTCGTTCGGGTCAATATCGATCTCGCTCTCGTCGCGCTCGATCGGTATCCGCAGGCTGACAACTATTTTATACCGTCCGTCGTCTTCCTGCGTGAGCACGCCTTCCATGACCTCAGTGCCTACAAAGTAGAATTCGTAAAGCGTCTCGGCATTCTCCGGATCCGAATCACGAACGTAACGGACGTTGTCAACGACACCGGTGTGGTTATCGCCGAACGTGCGTGTGAGCAGCGTCAGCAGGCTAAGCACCAGCAGACAGCCCATAAGTATTGCCACATTACGTCCCTTGTTCATGATCCTTCCTTTTCGCCGGAAACAGTCCTTAATCGAGCATGCCTCTGGCTTCGGCGTCCTCATAGAGCGCCTTCGCCGTTGCCGGACTGTCTTCCCCTTCTCTGTTTTTTACGGGGGCAAATTCGTCTTCGCGTTTTACCCTCAGTATGCCCATCTTTTCATACCTGCGAAAAGCATCGAAAATGAACGCCTCGAACTTGTACGCGTTAGGTTTATCCGGATGCACGACCGCTCCCGAGCCGTCAACGAAGTCGGTCTTCTTTACAGCCACGTGGTACGGAAGCCCTTCGTCTCCTGCTTCTTCGAACGCGTCGATACTGAATATGTTGCACAGTATATGCGCATCTCCGTAAATGAACTCCCCGTTCTCATCGACGGCTTTCGCCATCTCGTCCGATATTTCGGTGTATTCGACGACGTATGGCCGCGAGTCTTTGAGGCAGAATACGCCCGCTTTTTCATACGGATCGCGTTTTATCAGCGATTTACCGGCGCATTTAAATCCGTTCACGTAGGCAAATCCTATGAACAGCGGATCGCAGAGTTTGACAAGGACGTTGTCGATACCTCCGACGAAAGCGTACTTTATTCCTCTCGCTTTCATATCGCTGACGATACCTTTCGCCTTCATCGCCCTGAATATACCGCCGTGGCCGTCCGCACCCATCTTTACGCTCACTGGCGTATTGCGGATTATCTTTCCGTCGAATCCGACCATCGGGAGCATAAACTGAGTGAAAAATCTGACGTTTTCAGGTAAGTAGCCGAAATAACCGTTAGCCTCGAAAAACGCTCTGGTAGCGTGATCGTTTTCTTCGCTGGTCATTATGTACCACGGGATCTGCCTTCCGCCGCCGGATATTGACAACCGCCTGAGCAGCCTGTTTGCCTGTATTTCGAACAGCGAATGTTCACGAACACCTATGTCAAAAGTACCCTTCGGACCATTGTGACCGAGCCTCGTGCCCTGTCCTCCGGCCATCGTAACGGCCGCGAATTCTCCGTTCCTGATCAGTTCCTCACCTTTGCGGAAATACTTGTCCCGCTCTTCGGCGGAAAGATCCGCGGCTACGGTCACCGGGATGGGGGCAATATCTCCGCCCGTTTCTTCCGGAACTCCTTCCGATGCCATGCAGTATAGCTTCGAAACGAGTTCGAGATCGATGCCTGATATCGTCCCCGCCGTGTCAATTATCTCAGCCAGTTCGTTCTGGCCGTATTCTTTCAGTTTTCTGCTGAGTTCTTTAAGCTCCATAGTTTAGTTTTTCATTGTCTGATCACGTATCTGACAAAGGATCAGATACGGTATTATTTGTTGAGCATGAACGCGCCGGCGGGATTACCTTCGCTGTTGGCAAGGTTTATCGTCTCGCCGAAGAAGTTTGCGGAAACAGCGTTATACGCTACGCCTGCAAGACTGAACGAAGCCTTCACTTCTACCGTATCGGCTCCGGTTATCTTCGCCGTTACGGAGTTGCCGGACAATGTATTAGGTCCGCTTAGGCCTTTGAATCCTTTAACCTCCGCCGCGCCGTCAATAGTTTTCAGCCCGGATCCGACGTTCTTGAATTTCACCGTAGCAGTCTTTCCGTCTGTGCTGTACGTTACGGATTCAACGATAGGTCCTGTCGCCTTCTCCATCGTCATGCCGCCCTCGCCGTTCACCGCCAAAGCGATATTCGCACCTCTCAGGCCCTGCTCGTATTTGCAGTTCGGGTGGAGGCTGTTGAAGTACGTTTTATCCGGCCAGGCGTCGCTCGAAACGATCTGGTAGCTGTTCGGAAGTACAGTGACGATCTCGCCCATCTTCGCGCGGATCTTACCAAGATCCATGTAGTGCCAGTCACCCTTGTGTCCGGCAGGTTTCCCGTAGATCGACGGGAATTCTACGTAGTACACGGCAAAATCTTTGTTGATCAGGTTATGCGTGCCTCTCATATGATTCATAAGAGCGCAGAACGTGTCAACGTATTTTGCGGTAAGGTGATCCTGGAAATCGCTCTCGCCCTGGTACCAGATAACACCTGCCATTGCGTAGCGGTCGAAAGGATACATATATTCGTTGTACAGGAAACGGCCCCATTCTGCGTTCACGCCTTCGGTAACGTAGTAACCTTTGCTGTTGTTCCACGTATCCGTATGGCACGCTTCAGCGACTTCGTTCGGAACGAACGCGCCGATAGGTCTGCCGTTACCGTCGATCTCGATGACGCCTACCGGAACAGTGCCGTTCGTAGCGCGAACATAATTAAGCGCGAACAGGTATCCTATAGCAGAGAACTGTGAGACAGTACCGGCGTTCGCCACCTTCCATGACGATCTGTTGGCAACGTCTTTATTAACGGCTTCGGTTCCTCTCTTCAGCTTGGTCGCGGTGGCCTGCGTGTTATAGTGGAGGCGGATCGGCAGCGTTTTATCTATCGTCTTGCTTCCTACCTTTTCGGTATCGTTCGCGTCAACGAAGCCCCAGTGATTCGCCATGCTGTACGCGCAGTTCGACTGGCCCATGCACATATATACGTCTCCGACGAGCACGTCGGTGAATTCAACTGTCTTTGTGTCGGTGTAGACTTTCAGCGTGTTCCCCATCTCGGCGTTTGCGGGAAGCTTTTTCTTGAACGTGAGAACCCATTCTCCGTCTTTGATCTCGGCTTCGGTGAACATTCCGAGGAATTCTCCGGAAACTTTCTTTCCGTTTTCGCTCTCGTCCGCCCATCCCCATACGCGGATGTGTTCGCCGCGCTGAAGCACCATATTTTTGCTGAACGCTTTCGATACCGTGAAGTCGGCTGCGTAAGGAAGATCGAGAGGTTCGTCTATACCTGTTTCAGGTGCTTCGGTCGGAGCCTCGGTAGGAGTTTCCGTCGGAACTACCGGATCCGTGCCCGGATCTGCGGTTGCAGCAGGTTCCGCGGGTTTGCATGCTGCAAAGCTGAAAGCCATTATGCAGCACAAAAGCATTATCATCCATCTGTTCTTTTTCATATCGTTGACCGCCTTTCTTCTGTAAAAAGAACTTTTTTTGTTTTTATTCATATCAAATGTCCGGCGGTGTTTATATCCGCCGCGGGTGTCTTATCGCAGCCGTCCAGCAGCACGTTGGATACTCCTGCGTCAATACCGTTTTTTATAAATCTGCGCGGTATCCGTTTGCTGAGGCTGCAGATTATTTCGTAGTTTATCGTGTTTTCGAGCGAGGCAAGTTCTTCCGGGCTGATCCTTTCTTTTCCCTGGGATCCGAACAGCACCGCTTCGTCGCCGGGCTTTATTTCTGTTCCGGAGCGCACGATGTCTGTCACGTCTGCGAGGCACTGGTCCATGCATACGCGCCCGCGAAGAGGTGCCCGCTTACCTTTTATGATCACGTCCGCTCTTCCTCCGAGGGATCTTGAGTATCCGTCGGCGTATCCCACCGGCACGGTCGCGATGATGCTCTCTCTTTCCGTCCGGTACGTGCATCCGTAGCTCAGGAACGTCCCCGGTCCGACTGCCTTAACCGCAGTAACTTTTGCTTTGAAGGACATCGCCGGTTCCAGACGGAAGCCGGGATATTTCTTTTCGGTTTCGGTTTTTGATGCTTCGGACGGATACATTCCGTAAAGTATGATCCCGGCTCGCACGGCATCCAGATGCATGTGCGGGAAGCGAAGGATCGCGGCGCTGTTCGCGGCATGTTTCATGGGGATACGGAGACCGGAGCGTTCGAGTTTTTCGCAAAGGTCAATAAACGCGTCGAACTGGAGGGACGTGTACCGGCTGCCCTCAGGCTCGTCAGAGACTGCGAAATGCGTGAATATTCCTTCTATCTCTATCCCGGGAAGGCGTGCGATCTGAAGGATCTTTTTTACCGTTTCCGGATCATCCGTCCTGAATCCAACGCGCCCCATCCCGCTGTCGATCTTTATATGGATCTTAGCCGTTTTCCCCGATCTGACCGCTGCTTCAGATATCGACTTCGCCATTGCCGGGTCGAATACCGTCTGAGTTATGGAATAGCCTACCAGCTCGCCTGCCCGCTCAGGCTCGGCGTCGCTTAAGATGAGAATAGGCTTGCTTATCCCGCAAAGACGCAGCTGGAGCGCTTCGTCGATCTGCGAAACGGCGAGCATATCCGCTCCGTTTTCGAGCAGGCTTTCGGCGACCTGGACCGCGCCGTGGCCGTACGCGTCCGCCTTCACCACGCCTATCAGTTTAGCGTCCGGTGAAGTTACGCTTCGCACCGCCCTGGCGTTATGCGCTATAGCGTCAAGGTCTATTTCAGCCCATGCTCTCGTGTTTTCAAGCATATTCAGTCAGTTCTCCCAATCCGGTTAATATGTCCGAGGCGGTGATGAACCGCTGCGAATGTTTTTCTGCCATCACATCTCCGGCGCAGCCGTGTACCGCCACCGCGAATTCTACTATATTTTTGAGCTGTTGGCAATCCTTTCCGTGTCCCGCGGTCATTCCGGTTATTATCCCCGCCAGTACGTCTCCCGAGCCTCCCGTACCCATCCCCGGATTCCCGGTCACGTTTACGGACAATTCGTTCCGCGTCGCTACGAGAGTCCTGTGTCCTTTAAGTACGGCCGTTCCGCCGTTCAGCAGCGATGCGAGCTTCAAAGCGCTTTTTTCGCGCGAGGCACCGATATGCTCACGGCAGATGCCCAGGAGCCTTGACGCCTCACCTTCGTGTGGAGTTATGACGATTTTTCCGGGTCTTACCCCGGCCGCTTTTTCGAGCGCCCCCGGATCTCCCGAATACGGGTAAAGACCGTCCGCGTCGATTATCACAGCCCCGGCGTCAGGGGCAAATTCTCTGCTTGAAAGCAGCGTGCGGACAAATTCCTTAGTCCCGTCTTCACGGCCGAGCCCCGGTCCGATCACGACCGCATCCATCCCGGCGGACAATTCTATCATTCTTATCACGTCCGCTCCGTCGAAATGCGTTTTTCCGGAGCGCCCGACAGGGCATTTTACCGCCTCAAGAAGGACAGGCTCAACGCTGTGCATACACTCTGCAGGGAGAGCAGAATAAACGAGACCGGCACCGGAACGCATTGCCCCGCGCGCACAAAGCACGGCGGCTCCCGTCATTCCGCTGCTGCCCGTNNTAACAAGCACCCTGCCGTTGGCGAACTTGTCCGCCTCCGGATCGCGTGGCTTCAGAAAATATACGAGAGCCTCCTTCGGTTCGATCTTAGATGCCGTAATAGTTTCAATAAACTCAGTCAACTTTGAATTCCTTGTCACGGTTTTTGTAGTACTTAACGATCTTTTCAACTATTCCGCTTACGACGGACAATATCGCGAGTACCACGATTATGATCATTATCACGCCGCCCGGCGAAGAAGTGTTGCTCGATCCTCCTTCTTCAGAAGTTTCGAACAGGATACGCTCTTCGTGTTTTGTAGGCAAAGGTGTGGCGTCGGGGTCGGGCGAAGGTGTGATCTCGGTTTCCTGCGTCGATTCTGCGCCGTTCGTCATTTCAGGGGGATCTGTTTCAAATACGTCCCACTCGCCTTCCCCTTCTTCGACTTCTACAAGACCGGCGGCAATGACGTCTGAAGACGCTATAAATGAGCATAAGAACGTGACGGCACACACGGCGGCAATTACCGCCGCTAAAACCGTCCTGCTACGTTTATCAGTTTTTTTTACGAACGTCTTCATTCCTGTTTCTCCGGTTTTTATTTCTTAAAAAGCGGCCCGAAATTCGCACACGCTCTGAAATCCGCGCCTTCCTTGTCCATGCCG
>DBVV01000047.1:16256-25891 GCA_002308795.1 Mageeibacillus sp. UBA1255
CCGTGGTTTGCGCCCCAGTTGTTCATTACGCTGTACGCGTTTTCGAACGGGCTCCCAGGCTTTCCGTCGCATCTGGGCGTGAACCAGGTGCATGGCCAGGTGGGATTCGTGCGTTCCATGAGCACGTCGGTCACTTCGTCGGGAAGCTTCACGGTCCAGCCTTCAGCGAGCTGCAGGACCGGTCCTAAGCCGCGTACGAGGTTTAAGCGGATCATCGTTACAGGCATCTCGGCCCTTGTCACAAAGTGGCTGGAGAAACCGCCGCCCCTGAAATTATCGAAGCCGGCCTCGCACCACGATGTAGCCGCGGTCATTTTCTCAATATCTTCATCCGTGACTTCCCACCAGCGCTTCATTAAATGATTGCCCGCCGCATCGGTAGCTTCGCCGCACGCGTCAAGGCACGCCGCGCCGGAATTCAGCAGATGGATTATGCCGCCGTTCTCTTTGGCTTTGCCCTCGAATTCGTAGTTCGCAACGCGCTTTGTGGCTTCGGGGGACCAGTAGGTACGCACGTCAGCGAAGATCTGCGCACGGTTCGTGAGCAGCTTCATGAAAAGCATACCCATGCCGTTTAATATATCGTTTTCGGTGGCCAATATATACGGCTCTCTCGCGCCTTCAAAATCGAACGTGGAATTCAAAAGCGCCTCGGGGTAGTCGCAGTTAGGCCAGTGATCGGTCCATTGACGCTGTCCCTGGAAACCNNTCCGTCCACTGGCGCTGCCCCTGGAAACCGGCGGCAATGGCGTTGTGCCCCGACGCTTCTTCTTTGAACTGCTCAGGCAGTCTGTCGCTTCCGGAGATCAGGTCGCGTATGATCAGATACATTTTTACGGTGAATTCCCACTGCTTTTCCTTCTGTTCGGGAGAGAATTTTACGAAATCGGGGTTATCGTCGCGCCCTTCGCGGCAATGCTTTTTGGTCCATTCGAGCGCTTTTTCGTAGTCTTCTTTGTTGTAGATACCCTCTTCCATACGGCGGAGGATCTCGACTTCGTCAACGGATTCTACGCGCATTCCGAAATAGTCTTCCATGAACGCCTGATCCATGATCGAACCGCCGATACCCATTGTCACCGAACCGATCTGCAGGTACGATTTGCCGCGCATCGTTGCCGCCGCGACAGCCGCGCGCCCGAAGCGCAGAAGCTTCTCCGCCACGTCGCCAGGGATGTTGTCAACGTCGTTCACGTCCTGTACTTCGTGTCCGTATATTCCGAACGCGGGCAGCCCTTTCTGTGCGTGCGTGGCCAATACCGATGCTAAATAGACCGCTCCCGGCCGCTCCGTGCCGTTGAAGCCCCAGACCGCTTTAATAGTGTGCGGATCCATGTCCATCGTTTCCGAACCGTAGCACCAGCAGGGCGTCACGGTAAGCGTTATATCCACCCCTTCACGGCGGAATTTTTCGGCGCAGGCGGCGGATTCAGGCACGCGGCCGATCGTCGTATCGGCAACGACGACTTTAACGGGTTCGCCGTTGGAGTAGCACAGATTTTCTTCAAATAATTTTTTCGCGGCCAATGCCATAGCCATCGTCTGATCTTCCAGGCTCTCCCGCAGGCGCATGGGTCCGCGTCTGCCGTCAATAGTCGGTCTGATGCCGATCACAGGATATCCGCCGATAAGTCTCGATTTAGCCATATTAAAACCCTCCGTATATTAACGATTCTTTATTCTCTTTTATGCTTTCTTAATAAGCAGCGTTACTATCTCAAACGGCCTGTACGGCACTTTGAACGCGCGCCCGCCCTCAAGTTCCAGTTTCTCGAGCTTGTGTTCGGACAAGTCTGAGAGCCATACTTCTTTCGCGTCGAAGCCGAGCGTAAAGTTTGCTGTTCCCCTGAAATTGCGCGATTCGTATCCGCGGACAATAATATCGTCGCCGTATTCGGCTTCTTTCACCGTCTCGATCACGAGATTTTCATTGTCGGCCGATACCGGCGACCATTCTTCGGGGAGCGTGCGTTTCTTCGCCTTTACGCTCTTCGCACCTTTTTCTGCTTTAACGGCATTGTCCGCCTTTACCGCGTACATCGGGAAGTTCAGCATATAACCTTCGCGCACCGTGTCGGCGTCCTTAAGCGCTCCTTTATGCGGCAGGAGCGAGTACGTGAAGCTGTGGCGTCCCTCGTCCGCGACTTCGCTCGGATACGTCGGGCGCTTCAGCAGCGTAAGCTGCATCAGATTACCGTGAACGTCGTGGCCGTACTTGCAATTATTGAGAAGCGATACGCCGTAATCGCCCTCGGAAAGGTCGGCGAACTTGTGTGCGCACGTCTCGAACTTCTGCTGATCCCAGGACGTATTCTTATGCGTCGGACGTTCGATCGTACCGAACTGGATCTCGAACGAAGCTTTGTCCGTATTAATATCTACCGGGAACGCGGTGCGCAGGATGCGGTGCAGGCTGTGCCAGTCAAGTTCGGTCTCGAAATCAATCCTCGCATCTTTTCCGTAGAACCAGACGTTCTGTATGATCGTGCTGCCGCTGTGTTCGCGCTCGATCCTGACGCCTGCTTTTCCGCCCTTGAAAAGCGCCTTAACGCTTTTAACGTCTCTGACGGGATAATATTTATATCCGCTGAATTCCTGGATCTCCCACGCGTCGTAAACGTCCGGATAGTCTTCGTAAATGCGCAGCTGGTTTCCGGTGCCTCCCGAGATCACCTGGCGGTCGTTTAGCTTGTCGTAGAGCGACGCGATCTCCCAGTTTTCGTCAAATTCGCAGCGGTAGTAAGGCGTGTCAATTACTTTAGCGTCCGTATCGACGTTCACGAGCTGTCCTTCTCCACGTCCGAGGCGCAGGTCAACCGCTTTATAGCCCTTAGGCGGGATATTGTCCACGTAAACAGCCTTCCCGTCAGCCTCCACGTAGCCGCGGCCAACGAACGAGTGCGGGTTGAATACGACGTATTTTTTATCCGTATCTATCCGTGAAACGATAGCATCCTGCGCTTTTTTGCGTATCTCGCCGGTGATCTTGCGAAGGTCGGCGTAATCGCGGTCGCACTGCTCGTACACTTCGCGTATCGAAGAGCCGGGGATGATGTCGTGGAACTGGTTAACCAGCACCGTCTCCCAGCATTCGTGCAGCGTCTTTTTGGGGAACTCCATTCCTGCAGCCACGCCTGCCATCACGCTCAGCAGTTCGCTGTCGAGCATAAGGAATTCACAGTCGCGGTTATTCTTTTTATTTCGCGCGTTGGAAGTGTACGTGCCGCGGTGGAATTCGAGATAAAGTTCACCGCGCCATTCAGGCAGCCTCGGGTTCCCGTCGATCGCTTTTTCGAGCCGTTTCAGCATGTCTCCGGCAAATTCGATCTTCGCATTGGGCAGGCCCGGTATTCCCTTCGTCTGGCGCCTGGCCATCCAGAGCATATCGTCGGTGGGGCCTCCGCCTCCGTCGCCGTAACCGAACGTCACCATCGATTCGCGCGTGAGTTCCTTCTGCTGGAAACGGTTATACGAACCGGCGACCATCTTCGGATTCGTGTTGGCAACGTACGTCGTTCCTTTGTTAAAGGCATCGGTGCGGCCCTTGTCCTGCGCGGTAAGGAAATACGAGTTTATAGGCGTGCCGTCAACGCCCCTCCAGCTGAATACGTCATACGGCATTGTATTTTTATCGTTCCAGCTGATCTTGGAAGTTAAGAACCAGTCTACACCCGATTTTTTAAGTATCTGCGGGAGCGCCGCAGAGTAGCCGAACACGTCCGGCAGCCACAGGATCCTCGATTCCACGCCGAATTCATCGCGGAAGAAATTCTTACCGTACATGACCTGACGCACGAGCGATTCGCCCGAAGTAAGGTTGCAGTCGGCTTCGACCCACATCGCGCCTTCGACCTCCCAGCGTCCGGCTTTTATCATCTTTTTTATCTCTTCGTAAAGTTCAGGAGCCTCCTCCTTCACCGCCTTGTAAAGGTACGCCTGGGAAGACATAAATTTATATTCCGGGAAGCGCTTCATCAGCTCGATGACAGTCGCAAAAGAACGCTGTGCTTTCTCGCGCGTCTGCATGAGCGTCCAGAGCCAGGCAACGTCGATGTGCGTGTGCCCGATGCATATTACTGTGGTCTCGCTCTCCCTGGCTTTATCGTAAAGATTCTCTTTCAGATACGCGCGTGCGTCGGCAACGGATCTGTAAAACTCTTCTCCCCGCGGCTCGAGCATATTGAGCTTGCGAAGCGCCATGCTGAGCGTCGTCAATATTTCCATATATTCGGGCGTATTCATGCCCATCGCGTCGAGCGCCTGGCGCGGCACAAGGATATCGTAATAAAGCTGTCTCACGTCGTCGTGTACGGTGCGGAGGTACGGCATCACGCGCGTTTCGGGCACTCTCGGGCCGGTATAAGCGTAGATATATACGTCGTAATGAGCTTTCGGCTCCTCTCCCGGGCTCACGAGCGCAAGGTCGCGGTGGTTGGTGTCAAAAGCCTGGCGCATCACGCCGTCAACAAAGCATAAAAACTGGGGATTATCCGCGTCCCACCCGCCTCTGTCGGTGTGGAGGCACAGTTCGAGCGTCCTGTCTCCCTGCATATCTTCGGGGACGTCAATGCCTATATAAAACCATGCGTGTGAGTCGTATCTGTCGCCCCATGGGCTGCCCCACACGTACGGTTTGAATTTGTCTTTCTCGGGGAATTTGTTATCGGTCTTATACCCACAGGGACAGATGCTCATCTGCTCGAGTTTAATGACTTTTCCGGGTATCGAATCAGCCAGCTGACGAAGGTACGAATTAACGTGTCTCAACATGCTTTCCATGGTTATCCTCCTGCCCGGATCGGGGTCGTTTCTGTCCGATGCGGTCAACGTTTTTTGTCAGCTTAATTTTACAAAAAAAGGGCCGTCAATGCAAGAGGGAATTCTTTTAAAGCATTCAGTTTTATCAGTTATTGCCGGAGCTTTAAGCCGTTGGCGCGCACGCAGCTTTGATCTTCTCCACAGCCGTTTTAAGGACGTCTTCGGGAATGTTCAGCGCGGGCATGAGCCGCACTTTATCCTTGGCAGTAAGACACAGCACGCCGTCGCATATAAGGCTTTTAACGATCTCGCCCGCTGGCTTCACTGTCTTAAGGCCGATAAGCAGACCGAGGCCGGTAACGGCTTCGATACCGGGAGCGTTCGAAAACTCACTGATCATATATTCAGATCTTGCCCTCACACCGGAAAGCAGATCATCGTCGATACGCGAAAGTATTGACAGTGCCGCGGCGCAGCACACGGGGTTACCGCCGAAAGTGGAGCCGTGATCGCCGAAGCCCAGCACGTCCTGCGCCTTTTCACCGATCATTGTCGCCCCGAGCGGAAGACCGCCTGCCAGACCTTTTGCCGTCGAAACGACGTCCGGCTCGAGCCCGTAAGTCATATAAGAATACAGCATCCCGCTGCGGCCATTGCCCGTCTGAACCTCGTCAACTATCAAAATAATGTCGTTGTCGCGGCAATACTTTCCGAGCTGGCAGGCGAATTCGCGGGAGATCGGCAGCACGCCTCCCTCTCCCTGAACGCATTCGATCATGACCGCGGCGATCTTCACACGCTTCGAGAGTTCGATCAGGCCTTCGATGTCTCCGGCGTCAATGCTTTCGAACCCGGGAGTCAGCGGCCTGTACAGTTCATGATAATGATCCTGCCCTGTAGCGGCGAGTGTGGTGAGCGTCCTTCCGTGGAAGCTGTTGTTCAGCGTGACGACCGTATAGCGATCCGCGCCGTACTTGTCAGCCGCATATTTGCGGGCAACTTTTATCGCGCATTCGTTTGCTTCTGCGCCCGAGTTGGAAAAGAACACTTTTTTCATGCCTGTGCGAAGGCAGAGCTGCTCGGCAAGAAGAGCACACGGCTCGGTATAATAGAGGTTCGACATATGCTGGACTTTTCCGATCTGTCCGATGATCGCCTGCTGCCACTCGTCGTCCGCGATCCCGAACGCCGTGACCCCGATCCCCGAGCCCATATCTATATACTCTTTTCCGTCGGCATCTTTAACGACGGATCCTTTTCCGCTCACGATCTCTACCGGGAAACGGTTGTACGTACGTGCGATATATTGTTTATCTTTTTCTATAACACTCATTTCATATTCTCCTGTCATATCCCGTCACGCCCCGTCAAGCCCTGTCAGGCTTCCGTTCCGGGCTTCGGTCCGAGCCGGTCCGCCGATACCATCGTACCTGCGCCTTCGTCTGTCAGCAGCTCCATAAGTATCGAATGCGGCACGCGTCCGTCCATAATGATGACGTGTCTGACGCCCTGACGTATCGCTTCGATGCAGCATTCCACTTTCGGTATCATACCGCCGGAAATGATCCCCTTTTCTCTTAGAGTCGATGCCTCGCTCACCGTGATCTCCGGGATGAGCGTAGATATATCGCTGCGGTCTCTTAATATTCCGGCGATATCGGTCATCATGATGAGCCTCTCGGCTTTCAGCGCTCCGGCGATCCGGGCTGCGGCGGTATCTCCGTTGATATTGTACGTATTACCTTCCCTGTCGCACCCGATCGTAGATATCACCGGTATGTAGCCGCGCTCCAGAAGATCGCTGACAGGCTCGATATTGACCGCCGTGATCTCACCGACGAAGCCCAGCCGCTCGTCCTTGACCTTCGCCTCTATTAACCGGTCGTCCATTCCGGACAGCCCGACAGCCCTGCCGCCTTTGTTTTCCAGGAGGTTGACAAGCGTTTTATTGACCTTACCGGCAAGTACCATCTGCACGATGTCAACGGTTTCCTTGTCGGTCACTCTGAGGCCGTCAACGAACTCCGGTTTCTTCCCCAGGCGCTCCATCATTTCGCTGATCTCCGGCCCGCCGCCGTGGACGAGCACGACCTTTACACCGATCAGCCTGAGCAGCACGATATCCTCCATGACCTGCTGCTTGAGCGATTCGTTGACCATCGCATTCCCGCCGTATTTTACCACGACGGTCTTACCGCTGTACTGCCTTATATATGGGAGCGCCTGGGTCAATACCTCCGCCCGTTCTGCGTTTGATAATTCGTTAAGCATCGTCTGTTCCTCTCTTTAAAAACCCGCCGTCAACGGATCAAGTCCGGTAGTCCCCGTTAATCTTCACGTAATCATACGTCAGATCGCAGCCCCAGGCGGTGGCGGAAACGTCCCCGCTGTTCAAACCGACCAAAATTCCGATCTCCGACTCAGACAGGATCGTCTTCGCCAGTTCTTCCGAGAAAGGTATGCCTGCGCCGTTTTTACAAACTTCTACGGTGCCCGCCGGTGATCTGAAACTGACGTCTATCTTTTGGACGTCAACGTCCGCGCCGCTGTATCCGATAGCGCATAATACTCTTCCCCAGTTAGCGTCCGCTCCGAACATCGCCGCTTTTAACAGGCTCGAGCAGATCACGCTGCGTGCGACAATGCGTGCCGTCGCTTTATCTTTTGCCCCGCTGACAATGCATTCGAGCAGTTTCGTGGCGCCTTCTCCGTCCGCCGCGATCATCCTGCACAGCCTGACCGTAACTGCGTTAAGCGCTGCCTTAAAGGCGTTAAATTCAGGGCCTTCCGCTTCGATCAGAACGTTTCCGGCCATTCCGTTGGCGATCACCGATACCATATCGTTCGTCGACGTATCTCCGTCTACGGATATCATATTGAACGTGTCAGCGACGTCATCCGCCAGTGCTTTTTTCAGCATCCCGGGGCTGATCGCGGCGTCGGTCGTGATGAACACCAGCATCGTCGCCATATTCGGATGGATCATTCCGCTGCCCTTTGCCATCCCGCCGATCCTGCACGTTTTATTTCCTACATTGAACTCCACGGCAGCCTCTTTAAGCCTGGTGTCGGTGGTCATTATTCCCTCCGCAGCGGCACGGTTACCGAGGCGGCTAAGGCCGCCGGCCAGTTCGTCCATTCCCGCGGCAATAGGTGTGATATCAAGAGGTTGCCCGATCACTCCGGTGGAGGCAACTATCACGTCTGCCGGGTCCATTTTCATGGCGTCTGCCGTGAGTTTGCACATCGCTTCGGCGATCTCTATGCCGTCCGCGTTGCAGGTATTGGCATTGCCGCTGTTGCAGATAACGGCCTGTGCTATGCCGTTCTCGATATTACGCTTTGTTACCGTAAGCGGCGCGCCTTTGACCAGGTTGGTGGTATATACCGCAGCAGCGCTGCATAGCACTTCGCTGTATATGAGCGACAGATCTTTTTTGGAATGATTTTTGCGGATCCCGCAATGGATGCCGTTTGCCCAGAATCCTTTCGCGGCACATACACCGCCTTCAACGTAGTTCATGATCCGGTTCCCTTTCGTTATTATCTTAATTATATGAGCGACGTCCGGAGCCCTTTATCCTCCGGAAGCCCCAGTACTATGTTCATATTTTGTATTGCCGCGCCTGAAGCGCCTTTTCCGAGATTATCAAAAAGCGCTATTGCAGTCATTCTCTCGCCTTCTCCGCAGACGGTGATCACCATATCGTCCCGTCCGGCCATTTTTTCTGCCGAAATGAACCCGCCGTCATCGACTGTCTCTTCAAATCTGACGAGCCCGTCCCTGTAATAATTACTGTAAACTTCGGAGACCTGCTCTCTTGATGCGCCCGTCTGGCTTCGTCTCAGCGGGACGATCACTTCCATCCCGGAATAAAAAGGACCTACGACCGGGCAGAAAACAGGTTCGTTATCAAGTCCGCAAATTTTACGCATCTCAGGAAGGTGCTTGTGCGTCTGGGAAAGTCCATAAAGCCGCGGTGCCCTGAGCGATCCTTCCAAAGACGGATCTTCGTATCCGGCGATCATTTTCTTTCCTCCGCCAGAGTAGCCGGTCAATGAGAAGCAATCCAGCAGGCTTTCTTTGGGTATTATCCCCACCTGTACCAGCGGGGCAATAAGTGCCACGAATCCTCCCGCGTGACACCCCGGGTTCGCGATCCGCTTCGAGGATGCGATCTTTTCTCTCTGCCCGTTTAGTTCAGGGAAGCCGTACACCCAACCTTCAGCCGTTCTGTGAGCCGTTGACGTGTCGATTATTACAGTTTCCGGATCCGCTGCGAGTTCTGCGGACTCCTTCGCCGCGTCATCAGGCAGGCACAAAAATACGACGTCCGCCTCATTTATCCTCTCCGCTCTCGCGGCCGGATCTTTTCGCAGTGCCTGAGGGATGCCAATGATCTCAATATCGTCTCTAAGCGATAATCTGTCGTTTATCCGGAGCCCGGTCGTACCGGCGCTGCCGTCAATAAAAATTCGAGGTTTGCGTGTCATCTGTTTATCCTGTCCGCTCCGGCCATCTGACTTTCCGCCGCGACAACGCGATCAGGAACATCATGCCGTTGCCAATTACGGGTCCGCACAGCCTGTCTGTGCTCCCGATTGCTATTATAAACTTGACAGCATCAGTTTTCAATATCCAATTTATACATAAAACAAGAATAAACCGAACAAATATTCGGTTTATTGTGAATATATTCATTTTCTATGCAAATCTTGCCGTTTTCAACTACCCTTGCGTTTCCGTCACGGCGACTTCGCCGAACAGGATAATAATCGAAAATTGAAAATTCGTGCCATCACTCGGTTCGCCCTCAATTCTCCATTATCCATTCTCCATTGATTTAAGGCTCATTTGACTACCTTATTTTTCGCCA
>DBVV01000086.1:0-8694 GCA_002308795.1 Mageeibacillus sp. UBA1255
CACTATATTAGTTCGCATTTCGGTCACACGAAATTCTTAGCCATCTATCCGGCTTCGCTGGAGAAAAAAAGAAAGCTTAGAATAATAAAGAATTGAGGCGAACCGGAATCCGTGTGATCACTCGGTTCGCCTCATTTTTCAATTCTCAATTATTAATTGTCAATTATAATCCGTTCATTGCCGCGCAGCATTCAGTGGCTGTAAATCAGCCCTCTGGCTGGTAATTCGGATTCGCCTGCACGGTACCCAGAGCCTTGTAGTTTGCCGCAAGTTCTTTCTCGGAAAGCACTCTGTTGTAGAACCGAATGCCGGTAATGACACCGTGATACGCCTTGTCCGAGGCGGGATGGCCGATGAAGAAATTACCCTGCATCGCTGTGTTCTCGGGGGCATCGACCGAATCCTGGAATTCGCCGTTGAAGAACAGCTCGACAGTGTCAAGCGACGAGAACGTGACGGCTATTGTCGACGTCTCGCACAGTTCGCGCGCTTCGCCGATCATCTTCGGACGGGCGCCGATGGCGGTATTGGACTTGAATTCGAGGGAGTTGTCAGCCTGGCGGATGAACAGCGCGAAGTTATCGTTCGTGTCGCTGTTGAGGAAGGTCGCGAAGTTCGAGCCGTCAACGACGAGCCCTGTGATGCAGAACTCTACCGTGTATTCATCGCTGTTGATCAGTTCGGGGATCGAAGCAGGCAGCACGATCTTTACGTTGTCAACGTAGAGCCCTTCGTCGGTCCAGTACGTTTTATCGCCGAGTTTGATGTCAACGATGTCGTTGCCGTTTCCGGAAAGATCCTGCCACGTGGTGCTTTCCTTATTCTGCCCTTCTTCGGTGTTGTAATTGCCCTCATAGAGCGCCACAAGACCTTTCGTCACGTAAGGAATGAGCAGCTTCGTGTTCGGCACTTCCGTCGGAACTTCGGTGGGAGCCTGCGTCGGTGCTTCTGTAGGAGCCTCTGTCGGAGCCTGCGTGGGAGCCTGCGTCGGAGCAGAGGTCGGTGCGTCAGTTGCGACAGCTTTTTCGGTTGGTTTTTCGGTAGCATTTTCGCCGCCTTCGGGTTTAGCACATGACGCGAACGCGAACAATATGACCATTGCCAGTATCGCGGAGATCAATTTAAGTATTTTCATTATTATATCCTCCTTTACGGATAGTCCTATGATTCTACTCTTTTATTCCGGAAGTGTCAATCTTCAGCGCTTCGAAATAGCGCTCGATGATCTGTGCGATCTCGTCCGGCTCATTCGTCTTGCATATCCTGTCGCGCACCGCAGCTGATCCGTGCAGCCCCTTCAGGTACCAAATCGCATGCTTCCTGAACTCCGAAGCGGCGGTGAAATTACCCTTGAATTCACGAAGCAGATTAAGGTGCTGCTTAATGACAGAAAGACGCTCGTCATTGTCCGGCCTGCCACCCGTACCGGAGATCAGACGAAACACCCACGGATCACCCATTGCCGCCCTGCCGATCATTAAAGCGTCCGCGCCGCTGACCGCGAAAGCATTTTGCGCACTTTCCGGGCCGGTAACGTCTCCGCTCAGGATCACCGGGATATTGACCGCGTCTTTAACGCGCCTTGCAACAGTCCAGTCGGAGTGCCCGGAATAGTATTCTTCACGGTAGCGCCCGTGGACGGCAACAGCAGCGGCTCCTCCTCGCTCGGCGGAGACAGCGCATTCTGGTGCGGTTTCGACGCCTGTGTGAAACCCCCGGCGAAGTTTTACGGTTACCGGAACGTCTGAAGCGCGGACAACGGCGTATACGATCTTTTCTATCAGCCCCGGGTCCTGCATGAGCGCGCTTCCTTCTCCGTTTCCTGTGATCTTGCGCATCGGACAACCCATATTTATATCTATCAGTTTTGCTCCACGGTCTGCGAAGATTTTCGCCGCTTCTGCCATTACGTCCGGTTCCGAACCGAATATCTGGACACCGACCGGCTGCTCTTCGTCCGTGGTAAGCGCAAGTTCGAAGCTGTTTTTGCTGCGGTAATGCACGCCTTTCGCGCTGATCATTTCGGTGTATGCGAACCCGGCACCCTGCGCTTTGCAAATGAGCCTGAACGGCAGGTCCGTGACGCCTGCCATGGGGGCAAGGAATATGTTGTTTTCGAGTTCCAACTTCCCGATCCTGATCATTTCATTCTCCGCTTACGTTTTGCGCCGCTCGCTCCGGGTGGCAATGTGATTTTACATCATTGTCCCGCTTATGTTCAAGCCGGAAACATGAAAAGAGATGACGGAAACGGGAAGAGAGCCGAAGGACAGACTCTTTTTTTGCGCGCTGATGTGTGGTATAATCAATATCGATCACATAAGTAAGAAACGCAAGGCGGCGATCTGCCGCTCCGGACCGATCGAAAGAAGGAATCAGAATGAAACGCGAAAAGATGATCGATACCAGCGATAAAACGACAGGATCACGCGCAGGCGGGAAAATGATAAAATTGACGTCCTTAATGCTCGCGGCCGTATTGACCGCGCTGACAGTCTTCGCGGGATGCAACGTCGGACCCGATGCGGGGAACGACCCTAAAAACACGGGAACTGACGTGACCGCAGTACCTGCTGATCCGACAGAAGAACCGGCGGAAGAGATCGATATGAAAAAATTCCCGCTGTTTATTGACCCTGAACAGGCCGTATACGATTTCGGTGAAAAAGGGAAAGGCAAACACTGGAACAACCCTCCCGTTTACCGTCCGTACTGGCTCGGAAATATAATTTACCAGGAGACCGTGCTGTGCATTGACGACGGTAAAGAAATATCGGGTCTTCTCCAGTACGCGCCTGTGAAGATCCTGTCCGTACGCAACGATACGTATACGACGGAATATGTCGAAGGCACCGATTACACCGTAAGCGGGAATAAGATCATCCTGAGCGCCGGAACGAACTGCCCGTATCTCACCACCGAAAATCTCAAGGGCAAAAAAATTCCCAAGCCGTACAGAGCCGTTAATTCACTCACTGCGGTGGCCAATATCGACACCGATTATTATATGTGGACGGACAATATCTTCTTCACCGAAGGTTCGCTGATCCACGGCCATCAGATCTGCGTGAGTTACGTGTACGACATAAAGGATGCGGATACGTCAGTTTTCGCGGATTACGGCAGCGCAGCCCCGAAATTCCTTGCCAAACTCAAAGCCGGTGAAGACGTGGTCATATCCATCACCGGAGACAGCGTCACTGCCGGATGCTCCGCGTCAAGCTATTTCACCCGCCAGCCTTTGATGCCGCAGTTCCCGACGCTTCTTTCGTATGCTCTTAAAGAGGCGTACGACGTCAAGGCTTCAGTTAAAAACTATGCCGTGGGCGGTACCACCTCAAACGAAGCGGTGTCTACAAAGGTAGCAGATAAGCTCATAAAGGGCAAGTCCGACCTCGTGCTGATCCATTTCGGCATCAATGATTCCGGTGCTCTTAGCGCAGCGCAGCTCAAGGCAAACGTAAAGAAAGTTGTTGACGCTACGCTCGAGTCGCTCCCTGAGTGCGAATTCCTTTATATCAAATGCTTCCCGCCGAATCCTGAACTCTATTACGATTCGAAATTCAAGAGCTACTGGAAGGCTGTCGATGAACTCTGCGCGGAGTACGATTGCTTCTACTCGATTGACCTTTACACTCCCGGCATGAAGATGCTCGAGACCAAGAAATACCTCGACATCACGGGCAACGGCATCAACCACCCGAACGATTTCATTGTCCGCTTCTATGCGATGAATCTGATCAATCTGTTCGTGGATTACAGGACGGAAAGCTGACCGGGTCTGATATGACTGAAACAGAGAAAGAATCTTTATACCTCCGGAAAGACCGGTACGTCAGCATCGGGATCACGGAAAACGGAAGCCCGGCGGGAACCGTAGGCGTCCCGTGGGAAGTGACGGCACATGCGTTCAATATGAAGATACCGGACGTGTACATCGCGCCTGAAGATTTGAATGACGAAGCGCTGATGGACAAGATCAGTTCGTTTCACGTGACAGGCTGCTACGTTTTCACTCCGCTCGACGATTACGGATTTATCGGTAAATTCAAGGATATTATGGATATTTATATCGTCAGGGGCGGGAATCTTAAGGATCTTTCGTTCCTTTGCGGCCTAGGCGAGTGGATGATGCTTCACGTCGAAGGCGCGCACCTGAATGATCTCGAGCCTATCCGTCTGTCGCTGAAAAGCAGAAAAACGACACCTCCGATCAGCTTAAGCTTTTCGGGCTGCACCGTCGGCAATATTTCCGCGCTTTACGGTCTGGATCATATTTCGGAGCTGATAATAACCGGCGCGGACGACAATGCCGAAACGGCGAGATGGGGTAAAGTCTGTGCGCATACTTTTAAATACCGCAAAACAAGCCGTCAATAAATCGTAAATGGATCAAGCAGTCAATAATTTTATGCTTGCATTTTGTATGTTTTTGTAGTAAAATACACACGATCAATTTTTCATGCTAATGAAAGAGTGGGAACCCCCCACTCTTTTGTTTTGAAAAAGGGTCGCGGCAACAAACGAAAGGAGCTGGGTCTGGTGGATATTCCGGAACGCGTAAAGCAGATAGCGGAACAAAAAGCCGAAGAACTCGGGCTGGAACTAATTGACTGCGAATATAAAAAAGAAGGCGGCCGCAGGATATTGAGGCTCTACATCGATAAAAAAGGCGGAGTCGGACTTGACGACTGCGAAGCCGTGAGCAGGAGCGTAGAACCGGTACTCGACAGCGAAGACTTTATTGACGAAGCGTACACGTTCGAAGTATCGTCGCCCGGACTTGACCGCCCGCTTAAGACGGACAGAGACTTTATACGGTACGAAGGCGAAGACGTGGAAGTCGGGCTGTATGCCGCGATAGACGGAAAGAAGAAGTTCACAGGAAAACTGATAGGCAGAAAAGACGGCGTCGTTTCGATCGACTGCGGCGGACAGACGCTCGAGTTTCAGCAAAAAGACATATCAAAAGTAAAACGCACCATTATTTGGTAGTGACTCATTAATTCAGAGGAGGATTCATCAAAATGAGCGAACTGTATGATGCCCTGCTGGCATTGGAAAAAGAAAAAGGAATCAAAAAGGAAGTCATTATTCAGGCCATCGAAGAGGCTTTAAATACTGCTTTCGGAAAAAGCGAGACCGGAATGAACACCCGCGTTGAGTTCAACGACGGCGAGATCCGCGTGTACGCCGAAAAAACGGTCGTAGAACACGTGACCGACCCTAAAACAGAATTCTCGCTCGAAGAAGCCAGAAAGATCGACCCGGAATTCGCGGTCGGAGATATAGCGGAAGAAGACGTCACCCAGACAGATTTCGCAAAGGTCAATATCGGCCGCCTTATCGCTCAGAAGGGTAAGCAGCTGATCGTGCAGAAGCTCAGAGAAGAAGAAAGAAAGAACGTTTACAGCGAATTCAAGGCGAAAGAGGGCGACCTGGTCACAGGTACCATCCAGCGCATCGAGACGAAAGAAAACAGAGACGGAACGAGAGAACGCATAGTGCACGTTGACCTCGGACGCATCGAAGGCATAATGCTTCCTTCCGAGCAGGTTATCGGCGAGCAGTACAGGCTCAACGAGAGGATAAAGGCGTACGTCGTCGAGACGAGAGAGAAGAGCTACAAGAGCAAAGATCCGTGTGTAATGATATCCAGAACGCACCCCGGACTCGTCAGAAGGCTCTGCGAGATGGAGATCCCCGAGATCGGAGGCGGTATCGTGGAGATCATGGGAGTGGCCAGGGAGGCCGGCTCCAGAACGAAGATCGCCGTTCGTTCCAATGACGAAAACATCGAACCTGTAGGCGCGTGCGTAGGACAGAAGGGAACGAGGATCCAGACCATCGTTGACGAGCTCAGAGGAGAACGCATCGATATCGTAAAATGGAGCCCTGATCCGGAAGAATTTATTGCCGCCAGCCTGAGCCCCGCAAGAGTACTGAACGTGTACGTGGATTATATCCCTTCCGAAAAAGGAGATAAACAGATACCGGTCGGAACGGTCATCGTTGACGATAAACAGCTGTCACTGGCGATCGGCCGCGAAGGTCAGAACGTACGTCTGGCGGCGAAACTCACAGATTGCAAGATCGATATAAAGAGCCTGTCGCAGCTTAAAAATTCCGTAGAAGAAGAACTGTTCCGTGAAGGCCTGTCAGAAGATATGGCTATCGGCGAGCAGCCTGAGGCGGCGGAAGATACCGGCCTCGGAGGTCTTTTCAAGGACGAAAACTGAGAAAAGCAAAAGGTTGATTAGCAAGATGAAAACGAAGAAAATACCCATGCGAAGGTGCATCGGATGCATGGTCTCAAAGCCGAAATCCGAATGCGTGAGGATCTGCCGGACCCCCGAAAACGAGGTCCTGCTGGACGTCACGGGAAAGCACAGCGGGCGTGGCGCGTATATCTGCAAAAATGCCGAATGTTTCGAAAAAATGGTGAAAGGCCGTAAACTCAGCCGTGAGTTCGAGACACAGATACCGGAGCAGGTGTACGCTGAATTGAGAACAGAATTTGAAAGTATCATTACGGCCTCCGGAGGTGGCAATATTGAGTAGCAAAAAAACAAGGATCAGCGAACTGGCACAGGAGATCAATTCTTCAAATAAGAGAGTGATCGAACTGCTTGATAAAATAGGTATAAAAGTTAGCAACGCTTCGAGCTCGCTTACCGAGGAGCAGGTGGAGCAGTTTTATGCGTCCATCAATTTCAAACGGGCGGATAAGACCGCGGACGATACCGCGAGCGCGGCGAAGACACAGCCGGAGCCCAGGGACGCCGGAAGGACTGCAGCGAATCCCGCAGGCATAAATCCTATAAAGGATCCGAAGCAGGCCCAGCCGATCATCAGGAAAGTTGTTGTCCATAATTCCGGTAAGACGGATACGCAGCCGGCGTCAAAGCAGACAAAGGCGGGACAGACACAGGCTCCGTCCGGACTGCGTCAGGGACTCGCTCTTCAGGTCGGCACGGACAATTCTTCCGATAAGTCTGATGCCTCTGCCGAGACAAGGTCTTCGGGCGTGGTGAGAAGAATAGTAAGGAACCCCGCGTCTTCCGCTTCTGCAGCTTCATCTGCGGCCAAACAGGCATCAGGAGACGCTAAGGAAGCTAAAGACGTCAATGAATCAAAGGCTCAGAAAAATATTGCTGCTGCTCCCGAAACGACACCGGAAACTGCTTCTACAGAGCCCAAGACGGTCGTAAGAAGGGTAAAAAGAGTCGAAAAGGCAGAACCTTCAGCCGCAGCGGAGCCAGTAAAAGATAAAGCGGAAACGATCACCCCTGCAGAAAAAGCGGCCGTATCCGCCGGAGTCGAAGACGCCGGAAAGAACACCGCGAATGATGCGGGGAAAGTAACGTCTGCCGCTGAGGAAGCTCCGAAGACTGATCCCGGAGATAAGAAAACGGATGCTGCAGAAATAAAAGCCGCGGAGAAATCCGAAGCGAAAGATAAGGCCGCGGAGAAGTCCGAAAAAGCCGAAAAAGCCGAAAAAGCTGAAAAGGCTGAGAGAGCTGAAAAAGCGCCAAAGGCCGATAAACCTGAAAAGGCAGAAAAAAGCACAAAAACCGAGGCGAAAACACCTGAAAAGGCTTCGGATGCGGGCAATGAAGTTAAGTCTGTTTCTGACGCCGGTAAGGCCGCCTCTGCAGAAAACAAGGCCGCTCCTTCAGCAGCGGGTTCGGGCGATAAGAACGACGCGAAGGCAGCTCCCGTACGCCGCGGACCGGTGTATATATCCAGAGCACGTGATAATTCCGGCGCCGCACAGGGCGGTACCGGTACGGGAAGCTCGGGATACGCTCCGAGGCAGGACGGAAGGAACGCTCCCAGGACGGATAAGACCGGACAGGGGGCAGGCACGCGCCCGTTCCAGAAGGGCAGAGAAGACGCAAGACCCGGACAGCGTACCGGTGGATACCAGGGAGACGGATCGCGCCAGGGATTCTCACGCGACGGTCGTGACGGTCGTGACAGCCGCGACGTACGCGAAGGAACAGGACGCCCTCAGGGAGGCAGCGGGTTCGGACAGTCCGGACGCGGAAGAGGCCCCTCTATACCGTCAGTTAACCCGGCCGTTGCCCAGCAGGAACCGCGCCGCGATTACGCCGGAAAGCTCTTCGACAAGGGCGAAAAGAACCAGGAAAAGACCCAGAAACCAGTCAGCAAACGCGACGCTACCAGAAGCGGCAGCGGCAAGGTCAAATACAGAGAAGAGCGCAACCTCATCGGAACCACGCTCGGCGTCAATGACCTTTACGCGGATAATTATCATGCCGGCTACGATCCCGACGATACGCACGCTCAGAAGCGTTCGGCCAGGACCGGCCGCAAGGATGCAAAGCAGGCGGCGGACGAGAGAACTGCTCAGCAGCAGGCAATGGCGCTTACGAACGTCACGCTTCCCGATTCTATGACCGTTAAAGAATTCGCCGAGATGATCAAAAAGACCGCGGCGGAAGTCATCAAAAAGCTCATGCTTATGGGAACGATGGCGACTCAGAACCAGGTGATCGACTTCGACACGGCGGCGCTCATCGCATCCGAATTCGGCATCACCGCAGAGCAGGAAGTCGTCATCACCGACGAAGAAAGATTGTTTGACGATTCCGACGACTACAACGATCCCGAAGCAGTCGAAAGACCGCCCGTAGTAGTAGTCATGGGACACGTTGACCACGGTAAAAC
>DBVV01000086.1:8788-8931 GCA_002308795.1 Mageeibacillus sp. UBA1255
TTCCTTGACACGCCCGGCCACGAAGCATTCACGGCGATGCGTCAGCGCGGCGCAATGGTAACGGACGTTGCCATCCTTGTCGTCGCAGCGGATGACGGCGTAAAGCCTCAGACGATCGAAGCAATAAACCACGCAAAAGCCGC
>DBVV01000070.1:0-52840 GCA_002308795.1 Mageeibacillus sp. UBA1255
GCAAGACTAATTTCAACTCGAATTTGATGCACGATTGAATTCTACTCGCCACCCTTTGGAGTAGACGTTAACTTTTCACTTCAGCAGATCAAAAAAAATGGCGGGGCGTTATTGACACAGATACACAAAAAAAGTATAATATTTTTGTTAATATTGCATAACTGATCGCGGGCCGCCGGCTCACGATTTTCCTGTTGTGCATTTTTATCAGATTTTGCGGGAAGGCATAAGCGTATGAACAAGAAAAAGAAAAAGATCATTCGCATATCTATCATCCTCGCGGTAATCGTGGCAATTATCGTCGTTATCATCATATCTTACGGTAACCGTAAGGTAGGAGCGAAACAGTTTACTGTAGCGAATAACGACGAAATGGAATTCAACCCGTTTATGTCCACTGAGAACCGTCTGGATAACAGCCTGCTGGAGTACGGAAAGGTATTGACCAAGTACAAACAGAAGGGGTATACGGATTATTCCGGCGGCGACATTGTCGTCGATATGACCTCTCTTGCCGCGGCGGAAGGCAGCACGATCGTGAAACTTACAGACTACGTTGACTATGACGGAGGTATTCATTTTTATGATAATAATACCGAAACCATGAAAACCGTAGACTGCTCACAGTTCCCCGACGCGATCTACACCGACGCCGACGGATGCTACGTGACGTTTTATATTGACGTACCTGTGTCCGGTCTGTATTCCCTTAATCTCGACTATCTTATGCTTCAGGCGAAGGATGCCGAGATGTTTGTGGGGATAATGATCGATAATAAGCTTCCGTTCAAAAATGCCAGCAATATGTCGCTCAAGCGCATGTACGGCTTCTACAATACGGATCTCGAGAAGAACCTGGATATCTCCGGGAACCAGATCAGACCTAAATCGCAGGAACTCATCGGCTGGCAGAACAGCACGATGTCGAACCCTGAAGGTGTTTACCGCAGCGATTATAAGATGTATATGAAGCAGGGCCCCAGGAAGATCACGATGCACTTCTACAACCAGCCCGGCGCCATCGGAGCGATAAAATTCACCGCTCCGACCGTCATTCCCACGTATGAGCAGTACGTTTCGTCGAACGGCGGCGTAGGTAATATCTACAGCGGGAAAGCCCTCAGATTCGAGCTTGAGAATGCCGATTTTGCATCCAGCGTCAGTATCCGCATGGAGTACGATAACGACTACCGTTCTTCTCCGGCTTCGTATAAGGTCACGAGATACAACGTTTTCGGCGGCGAGCGCTGGAACACCGGCGGCGATACCGTACAGTGGTCTTTCGAAGTTCCCGAGGACGGCTGGTATCAGCTCGGATTCAGATATATGTCTATGACGACGAACGTCGCTTCATATAAAGACATTAAGATCGACGGCAGTATACCGTTTGTGGAAATGAACGAGTACTGCTTCCCGTACGCGGACGGATGGCTGGGAGATGCCCTGAAGAACCCGGAGAACGAACCGTATATGTTCTACTTCACGAAGGGCGCTCATACGCTCACGATGGTTAATAAGATCGGTCCGCTGAGACATACTTATTATTACATCGAGGAGGCTATGAACTCCATCACATCGATGATCAACCAGGTCGCGAAGATCACGTCATCCACCAGAAGCTCCAGCGGCGGATACGTTGTCGACCGTAACCGTGACTGGGATCTGGAGAAAAACATTCCGGATCTGCAGGACGATCTTGATAAATACGTCGAGCTCTTCGATAAATGCTATACTGATATCTCCGTATGCAACGGCGGAAAGCAGCCTTCTTACGGTTCTGCAGTTAAGGTCGCGCTCGAACTGTTCAAGAAGATGGCAGACGATATGGAAAAAGTGCCGATCCTCCTGAACGATATAAACAGCGCGCTCACCGGTCTTTCAAACACGATGGTCTCGATCCGTGAGCAGGCTATCAAGGTAGACTACATCGAGCTTTCTGAAAAAGGATATAATTACGCTAATTCCCGCAGTAATTCCTGGCAGAACATGTACGTGGGCTTTATTAGATTTAAAGATACGTTCATCAAAGATTATTCGTCAGTCGGACAGAGAGAAAAAACAAGCAAAGACATGGTCTCACTCGAGGTCTACGTATCGAGAGGCCGTGAATACGTTGACATCCTGCGCAACCTGATCTCGGAGCAGTTCACTCCTGATTACAACGTAAGGATAAACGTTAATATGGTCAACGGTTCCGAGGGTCTTATCATGACCAGATACGTTGCCGGCACCGCTCCGGATCTTGCCATCGCGATCGGCGCCGGTATTCCGTTCGAGTTCTCTGTAAGAGGCGCGCTTCTTCCTCTCGACAAGTTCGACAAGTCCTACACTCTGGACAACGGCACTCAGGTGCTCAGCTTCCAGGATCTGGTCGCTAAGTCGTTCTACGCGGAGGAACTGATACCGTATCTGTATCAGGGACATTATTACGGATTCCCCGAGACTCAGAACTGGGCTGCGCTGTTCTACCGCACCGATATCCTTGAGGAACTTGACGTAAGGCCTCCGGATACGTGGGAAGACGTCTATAACCTCGTTCCGATCCTTACAAAAGACGGATACAGTTTCTACTTCCCGTACGGCGTCGGAAACTATTCTCCGTTCCTTTACCAGCACGGCGGATCGTTCTATGACGAGGACGGTCTGACGTCGAGACTGAATACGGAAGCCGCTTACGACGGATTCGTTGAATACGCAAATCTGTATCTTCAGTACAACTTCATATATGCTGCAGACTTCTACATGAGATTCAAGAACGGCGAGATGCCTCTCGGTATCGGTGATATGGGCTTCTACTGCAAACTGAAGTACTCGGCTCCAGAACTGAACGGTAAATGGCAGATCCTTCCCGTACCCGGTCACACGGTCATGAATGAAGACGGCGAGATCGTCGTTAACCGCAATAACGGCGGTGCCGGATCGTGTAATATCATCGTCAGCAGTACGAAACATCCCGACGAGGCGTGGCAGTTCATACAGTGGTGGATGTCCGACTCCGTTCAGGCAGAGTACGGCAGAGAAGTCGAGGCAACGTTCGGCGTTGCTTCCAGATGGAATCCCGCGAACAAGAACGCTGTCGCAACTCTTCCGTATACGCAGTACGAACTCGAAGTTATATATGATCAGTGGGAATGGCTGAAAGAATCCCCCAGTACCCTCGGAGGATACTACACAAGCCGTTACCTTATAACCGCTCTCAACCAGACGGTGCTTCAGGGCAAGAACGCAAGAGTTGCCCTTGAAGATGCGGTCAAGGAGATCAATAAGGAAATGAAGCGTAAGCAGAAGGAGTACAAAGTTCCCGAAGGCGGCTCTGTGCTCCGCGAAGTCGCTGTGCCGTAAAGAGGGGAGAGATGAAGAAAAAATGAGCAAAAAAGATTCTTCAAAAGAAGCTGCAAAGACTCCTGCTCAGCCCAAGAAAAGGTTGTTCAACGTAGAAAAACGGTTCGGTTATACCATGCACGAGATCTGGACGCATAAAATGTCCTACGGCCTCGTCGCCCCGTTCTTCATCCTGTTCATCACTTTCTCGCTGCTGCCGCTGATCGCGTCTCTGGCACTCAGCTTCTGCTACTGGAACATACTGCAAAGCCCGGTGTTCACCGGCTGGCAGAACTACAGATATCTGTTTGTTGACGACTCCCTTTTCCTTAAAGCATTCAGCAATACTCTGTACTACGCCATCATAGTCGGACCTACCGCGTATATAGCGTCCTATTTCTTCGCATGGTTCATCAACCAGGTGCCTAAGAAGATCAGACCGATATACACGCTGGCATTCTACGCACCGTCGCTGACGAGCTCGATAGCCATGGCGGTCGTGTGGGGCGTTATGTTCTCGAACGACAGTACCGGTTATCTTAACTCGCTGCTGCTGAATCTGAATATTATTTCAGAACCGGTGCAGTGGACGCAGGACGTTCACTGGATAATGCCTGTAGGTATCATAGTTGCCCTGTGGTCAAGCCTTGGCACCGGATTCCTTTCGTTCGTCGCCGGTTTCACCAACGTCGATAAAGAACTCTACGATGCCGCGGCCGTTGACGGAGTGACGTCAAGATTCCAGAGACTTCTGTACGTTGACATTCCGCAGACGATGCCTCAGCTGCTTTTCGCGGCCGTCCTTCAGATCACCGGTTCTCTTTCAGTCGGCGGTACGCTTGCCGGACACCCCACGCCTGAAGACGCGGGTCTTACGGTCATGCTCCACCTGAGCGACTACTCCGGTACGAGATTCGAAGTAGGATACGCTTCAGCTATCGCCGTTGTCCTTTCACTGCTGATATTCGGCCTTGGCCGTGCGGCATTCAAGATTCTTGGAGATAAGGGGTGATAATTATGCTGAGAGTAGATCAGGTTGACGTTGACTATTTAAAAAGAGCGAAAAAACGTACAGATTATGCCGGCCGTGTTATCATTGTCCTCCTCGCCCTGGCGGGACTTGTCTCGATGCTCCCGCTCGTATATCTGGTGAGTACGGCATTCAAACCCCCGGAGGAACTGTTCCTTTATCCGCCGAGATTCTTCGTAAGCAACCCCACGCTTGATAACTTCAAGATGCTTTCGCAGGTCACCGCGAACAGTCTGGTGCCGTTCACAAGATACCTCTTCAACACGGTGCTGATCACGGTAGCGTACCTGTTCTTCCTGGTGTGGGTAAATACGATGGCGTGCTATCCGCTGTCCAAGCACAATTTCCCGGGCAAGAAGTTCCTGTTCAATATGGTTACTTACTCCCTGATGTTCATCGCTTCCGCAGCCGGTATCCCGCTGTACCTGATCATTACGGGGTTGCATATCGACAACACTTATCTGGTGTTCGTCATACCGGGCCTGGCGAACTCGACGGCGCTGTTCCTGATGAAACAGTTCATGGATCAGGTGCCGAACGAGATATTCGAAGCAGGAAAGATCGACGGCGCATCCGAGTGGCAGTTATATACGAAGATCGCGCTTCCGCTGCTGAAGAACGCACAGGCGACCATCATAATCCTTTGCTTCGGCGGTATCTGGAACGAATCCGGAACATCCACCACGTACATTTATAAAGAGCAGCTCCGTTCACTCGGCTTCTTCATGTCGACCATCGGCGGCGGTATCGCACGTCAGGGTGTCGCGGGCGTTACGGCTCTTATAATGACATTCCCAAGCATCATCATATTCGTTATACAGCAAAGCCGTGTTATGGATACGATGGCACACTCGGGTATTAAATAAGGAGGCGGACAATGAAGCGAAAACTTTTGAAACTCCTTATCCTGACTGTATTGATGAGCATCGTGTTTTCCGGCACGATTCTGGTCAATGCAAAAGAGCCGTATGCCAGCTACTATCTGGGCGACAACGGCGCTTACCCGATCCCCGCACCGTACGAAGTTGTCACCGTTATCGACTTCAAAACGACTGAAGAGGGAAGATTTTCGAATCCCGAGGACATATTCATTGACGAAAACGACGTGATATATGTCGCGGATACTGCAAACGACCGTATCGTCATCATCAACCCGATGAATGAAAACGGCATATACACCCTTAAAAACATCATAAAAGGCGAGTCGACCTACTCCGCAGGCGATATGTCAGCGCTGAAAACTCCCAAGGGTATATACGTAGATTCCGACGGTACGATCCTGGTCGCCGATACCGGTAATAACCGCCTTGTAGAATATACAAAATACGGTTATTTCAAGTATTCGTACGCGCCTCCTTCAAGCAGCATCCTTTCGTCCGAATTCAACTACATGCCCTTGAAGGTCACCAAGGATACGAGAGGCTATATTTACGTAGCGAACTCCTCCGACTCCAACGGTATCCTGATGCTCGACAGCGACGGAACGTTCCGTCAGTATTTCGGCGCGAATAAAGTTACTCTTACGTTCTGGGAATCGGTCGCAAGGCTGCTCTGGAACAGAGAAGACCGTATGGGTACGGTCGTAACGCTTCCGTATTCTTTCAATAACATATACGCAAGCAACGACGGCTATATCTACGCTACGACGACGACAACGACGCCTCCTCAGGTCCGTAAGATCAACGCAGGCGGTTCGGACGTCGTTTATGCAGGCTACGACTTCCGCGACACGTACATTTCCAGATCGTTCGGCGCAACGACAGCCCAGAACTTCTGCGACGTTGCCGTCGACAGATTCAACAACATGCTTATCGTTGACCAGCAGTACGGCCGTATTTACGAATACGATGAAAACGGAACGAACCTGTTCGCATTCTCGACCAACGGCAACGGCTACGGGCAGCTCTCACTGCCGTCCGGACTTGAAGTTGACAGCCAGGGAAGAGTATACGTCCTGAACAAAGGCTCGGGAACGATAACAGTCTTCCAGACCACTGAATTTGCCGATCAGATCCACTCCGCGAATAACATGTATTCAAAGGGTAAATATCAGGAAGCGTTCCCGCTCTGGCAGAAAGTTCTTGACAGAGACAGCTACTACAACCTCGCCCTCAAAAATATGGGTACGATCTATATGAGAGAAGAGGAGTACAAGCAGGCAATAGAGTATTTCTATCAGGCAGAAGACGCTACTCTGGCGTCACAGGCATACAAAGAAATACGTGCCGATTTCCTCCGTGATAACTTCCCGATCATTGCCTCCGTGCTCGTCGGTCTGGTCGTTCTCTGGATCGTATGGATCAGCATCAAGCAGGCAAGGCGGCGCAAATACGGTCCTCCTCCGGAAAAACAGAACTTCTTTACTCCGGTAAAACAGTTCTGGATCAGGATCAAGAACGTGCTGCGCCATCCTATCGATACGTTTGAAGGCGTCCGTTACGATAACAAGGGATCGTACGTGGATATGGCTATAATAATGGTGCTCTGGCTGATCGTTTCGGTCGGATCCGCTTACTGCGTAGGATTCATCTACCGAGGCGGCGAACCGAGAGAGTTCATAATGCCCGTTCAGATTCTGCTCACCTCGCTGCTGCCGTGGCTCGTCGTATGTATCGTTAACTACGGCGTGACGACGATAATGTACGGCGAAGGCAGACTGAGGGACGTTTTCATCGGCGGCGCATACTGCCACGTTCCGCTGCTTCTCTTCACACTTCCGCTTTCACTGCTCACCAACGTGCTGACGCTCGATGAAAGCTCGCTGTACAACCTTATCCACACGCTGATCTACGTCTGGGTGGGATTGCTCGCATACCTGTGCATAAAGTGCATACACGGATTCCACCCCGTAAAAGCCGTGATAGTAACGTTCATCACGGTCGTAGGCGTCGGATTCGTCGTGCTGCTGTTCATGATAGTGTACGGCCTCGGAAGCCAGCTTATCAACTTTATCACACAGCTTGGAAAGGAGTTGAGCTACGTTGTCTGACAAAATTAAGAAGAAATCCGGAGTGCCCCTGACTGAAGAAGAAAAGGCCGCAAAAAAGCTCCAGAAAAAATTTGACAGAGTCGATAAAAAGTTCTCCTGGCTCACTGTGCTTAAAGTGGTGATACCGCTGCTCCTGATCATCATAATAGCGTTCGTACTTGTTAAGGCAGCTTTCGGAAACAGCAAAAACATCAAGTTCGATGATTCCACGTTCATTAAGAGCGACGCCTCGCCTGTGGACAAATCCAAGGGTATTAACGGCCAGCTTCTTTCGGATGCCGGTATGACGATATTCGCGGACAACGGTAAACTTAAGCTCGGCTATTCTCCGAGAGACGACCTGTTCATAATACAGGATCTTTCCACCGGCCGCGTATTCAGAAGCTACCCCGAGCCGATCTACAGCGGAACGGTCGATAAAAACGGAAAAGAGATCGAATCAGATCTGCCGATGTACAAGACCAGCACGGAAACGGGACAGATATTGACGTCCCCTGTATTCATCGAATACACGAAATCCGGCCTTGAAGGCGGTTTTACAAAAGGCATAAACCAGATGACCGAACTTGTTAAAACCGTGTACTTCATCAACAACGGCGTCCAGCTCCTTTACGAAGTAGGGGACCTTGACCTGAGTTTCATCGTTGAGATAACGATCGAGGATAATTCCCTCGTTTACCGCGTTCCGTTCAATGCGATCAACGAAAGAGAAACGCTTCCGTGGGAAGAGGAGGACAGACGTCCGTTCCTCTGCGCACTTTCGGTACTGCCTTATCTCGGCGCACACAGAGACGGTGAAACCGGATACTTCGTAACACCGGACGGCTCGGGAGCACTTACGTATTTCGACGTTGCCCGCGTATCCAACTATACAGAGTATTCCAAGAAGATATACGGCATCGACAATACCTTCGACGTTCTCGATTCGCCCGACTACAGTAACGAAAAACTGACGATGGGCGTGTACGGTATCGTTGACAACGACTACATGATAACGTCGTTCATCGACACCGGCGAAACGAACGCAGAGCTTAAGATCGGTAACCCCGGTGTTAAGAGCCTTCCGTTCTATTCGATCTATTACGAATTTACGTACCGCTATTTCTACCGTCAGCAGATGACGAAGGGCGGCACACAGTTCGATATGGTCACTAAAGACCGTCAGATCGGCGACGCGGTGCAGCGCCTGTACTTCGACTCGAAACCCGGCTTCGTTCCGGACGAGAACAACGAATCGGCGTTCACTTACGTTGACGTAGCTCTTAAAACCAAAGACCTTCTGCTTAACAAGTGGAAGACACAGTGGGGAGTAGAAAAAACTGCACTCGCCCAGGCGGAATCTCCGATGAACCTGAGATTCTTCATGGGAGATAAGACCACGTCCGGAGGCGGAGTGCTTAACCAGATAAAAGTCCTTACGACGTTCAATGACGTTAAGAAGATCGGTACCGAACTGGAAGAAGCCGGAGTGACCGATCTCAGGATGACGCTTCTTGGATGGATGAAAAAGGGTTATTTCTGGAACTCGACCAGGAACAATAAGGTTGACAACAATTTCGGCGGGAAGAACGGCCTCCGTTCGCTCAATAAATGGGCGGATGAAAAAGACCTTACGCTTGCCCTTGACAACAACCTCCTGTACATCTACGGAAACCCCGCGAACGGGGCGACCCTCAGAAACGCTGTCGTTAAGAAGCCCAACACCTTCTACCTCCAGTATTACTCCACGACTACGTACGGACGTCTTCTCGTAGACGGCTATTATATGAGCCCCAAGTATTTCAACAACAAGCTTATCAACAAACAGATAAGCAACCTGAAGAAATACGGCGTATCTGAGGTCGTGCTTCAGCAGATAGGCGATACGATGTACACTGACTACAACGAAAAGAACGCGACGACAAGATCGCAGACGCAGGCGATGTACGTAGAATGGCTCAAGAAGTACAAAGAGAACTTCGAGCACGTATCCGTATACTACGGAAACGAATACGCCGTGGCATTTGCCGATACGATCGACGGTATCCCGATCGATAAATCGTCCAGGATCATTCTGGACGAACAGATCCCGTTCATCCAGATCGTGTACCACGGCCTGGCGGAGTATTACACCAACCCGATCAACCTGCAGGACCGCCCTCAGTACGCGCTCCTGAAGGCGATCGAATACGGCTCTAACATTTCGTACGAAGTGACCGAGAACGAGATCAACCTGCTGATGTATACCAACTACAGATTCCTTTACAAAGGTCAGTTCAGCCTTCTTAAAGACGAGATAGTTGAATCGTACAAGGCGGTAAACGAAGCGGTAAAACCGTTCTCGACGCAGTATATTACAAATCATTACAGGCTTGAACCGTTCATGGATGTATTCTGCACAGAATATTCCGGCGGGGCAAAGGTATACGTTAACTATACCGGTGCCGATTACACGCTGAGCGGCGGAAACGTTGTGAAGGCTATGAGTTATCTCGTAGTCAATGCTTGAGAGGTGATTCCAATTGGCAAAGAAACCAGTAAAATATAAGAAGCAGCTTGCCCACAAGAATACGCTGAAGTTCGGCTCGTTCGAACGCCGCCGTGCTCTTGAGGGATGGGCATTCTCACTTCCGTGGGTGATCGGATTCATTCTTTTGATGATATTGCCGCTGTTCCTTTCGATCAGGACAAGTTTCTTTGAAACAAAACTGACCGACCCGTTCGGATTCGAGGGAGGCAGCTTGTTCGTAGGATTTGACAACTACGTTGAAGTCGTTAAAGAGCCTGCGTACGGCGAAGTGGTGTTTGAATCGTTCCTGTCATCTCTTTACAAGGTGCCCGTCGTCGTGGCGTTCGCGCTGTTCGTCGCCGTGCTTCTGAAGCAGGAATTTCCGGGAAGGACCGCATTCCGCGTAATATTCTTCATCCCTGTAATCCTTGCCGGCGTTATCATGTCGTATCTGTTCAGCGATGAAGTCGGATCGATAAGCGTATTCTCTACGCTGACGTCGTCAAGGTCGTTCAGTTTCGTCTACCGGATATTCGGCGAGGAGATCATATCGCAGATAGGTACGATAATGTGGGCGAGCAGCGTTGAGATACTTATCTTCCTTGCCGCCCTGCAGAGCGTACCCGCTATTCTGTACGAGGTCGTTGAACTGGACGGCGCGACCGCGTGGGAGTCATTCTGGCACGTAACTCTTCCGTACATCTCTCCGTTCGTCATTCTCAACTGCATCTACGCACTGGTGGATACGTTCGTTGATGCCCGGAACCCGGTCATGAGCCTGCTGAGCTCGCTGAACAGCGCCGGCAACAAATACGGCGTTGCGGCTGCACTCAGCTGGATGTACATGCTGGCAACGCTGCTCGTGATTCTTATCTTCATTCTGCTCACAAAGAGGTGGTTAAGATGAGAAAGTTTTTCGGAAATATCGTTGATAAAATCCGCGGTCTTATCGATAAGTACCGTAATCTGGGATACAGAGCGAAGAAGAGGATCAAATTCATCATCAGCCGTGTATTTCTGTACTTCGTTCTGATCGAACTTGCGTACCTTTTCCTGCTGCCGTTCATCTACATCTTCACCACGTCGATGATGAGCTTCCAGGATTACATGGATCCTACCGTTAAGTGGATCCCGACCAGTATATACTGGAAAAACTATTCGGACGCATTCAAAGGCCTGGCATATTTCGGTATGTTCAAAGGCGAGAACGGTGAGAAGGAATTCATGTCTTCGTTCCTGAATACGTGTATCACTTCTTTCGGAAGCGCTATAATCCAGTCGATATCGTGCGCTATCATCGGCTACGCTCTTGGCAGGTTCAAGTTCAAGGGAAGGAACGTCGTTTTCCTTACCGTTATCCTTGCTCTGCTGATCCCGCCGCAGACGATGATCATCGCAACGTACGGAATCTGGTCGAAATTAGGAATGATCAACACTTTCATGCCTGTTCTTCTTCCCACGCTGTTCGGTCTGGGAATAAGAGGCGGATTGTTCGCACTGATCTATATGTACTTCTTCCAGAGGATACCTGACGCTATGGACGATGCCGCCAGGATCGACGGCGCCGGACCTTTCCGCGTATTCCTTCAGATCATGCTTCCTCTGGTCCGTTCCGCTATTGCCATCGTATTCATATTCTCATTCGTATGGCACTGGAACGATAACTACGAGGCTCCGATGTACATGTACAAGGATAAAGTCATGACGCTGCAGCCTAAGCTTCAGAATATCCGTCAGTATTTCGCGGATCTGGTAGGCGACAGCGGAAGCGACAGCCCGATAGCCAAGGCAATGACCGAGCCCACACTTTTCGCGGGATGTCTTCTGGTCCTTCTGCCGGTACTGATCGTGTTCATCGTCGGACAGAAGAAACTGGCTGCCGGTATCGAACGTATCGGTGTTATCGAATAAAAGGAGGAGCGTAAAGACAATGAAAAAAAGATTTTTAAGAAATGTATGTCTTTTGCTTGCCGCAGCGCTCCTTGTGTCCTGCTTCGCCGCTTGCGGTAAGAGCGGTGATGCCTCCAAGACCGAGAACCCGGACATTTTCAGGACTCCGAAACCTTCGCCGAAAGAACTCGGCGGTATCGTGACGCTGTCAACGTACCGTACGGCTGCCAATGACACTTCCGCGTTCATGTTCATTCAGGAATACGTAATGCAGTATCCCGGAGTCGAAATAATGAACGACAATGAATTGTCTTATGACGAGTATTTCGCCACTCTTGATAAAAGGGTGGAGGACGGTACGATAGGCGACGTGTTCCTGGTAGATTCCGACAGGCTTGCGGATTATGTTGAAAAAGGTTACGTTATGGACCTTTCTCCGTACCTCACCGGTCTGGTCGAATACACGAGCGGAAACTTCAGAAAGCTTTATCCTGACTCAGATCTTTTCGACGCGGCGTATAAAGATGCTCTTTACGAAAACAGACTTTATATGATACCGACTGAATACGAGAACAAGGCTGTACTGATCAACCTTGACGCTTTCAACAAAGCCGGACTTACCGTTCCTTCGGACAAATGGACCTGGAATGACGTCCTTGAATGCGCGAAGGCAATAAAAGAAGCCGGTATCGAGAATCCCGTCGCAATGGATTATACCGATTTCTCGGTGTGGGGCGCTTTTGCACTCGGCGGCGGTGGTGACCTGTTTAAGACGATCGATCCGAAAACCGGCGAGACAGTGCTTAATCTTACTGACCCGAAGGTTTCCTCAGGCCTTAAGATGCTCAGCGAAGAATTTATTGCAGGCGGATACGTAGCCGAAAAAACTCCTGCCGAGATGACTTCTGAAGACCTCAAAAATTCCGGTATCGTGATCATATCTCACGCCGAACTTCAGAACTGGCTCGACGTTCTTAAAGACGAGACGTTCTCCTGGGAATTCGCACATTTTCCGAGGTTTGACGCAGACGAGGACGAAAAGAATTCCTACTATTTTAACATCGGTGTTAAGACGCTCGGACTGGCGGTAAGAGTACGCGAGTACGACCCCGAAGAATATTCCGAGAGCGATATCCTTATGGAGGACGAGATAAGGGTCCAGCTGGCGCTTTACGCGCTGGTGCCGGAAGCCGCGGCAGCCTTAGCCGGAACGACCGGATACCGCGTTCCCGCTCTTATCTCTGCAAACAGCAGGCGTTTCTGGAGAGAGTACCCCGTGGCAGGTAAAAACACCTCGGTGTTCTCGCTGTACAGCAAATTCGACTATCCCGCAACGCTTCCCGCTCATATGATAATTGACGCTGCGCTCGAGCTTGGCGACAGCGTAGGGGAGGCGATCCTTGGACATTCGAAAGACGTCGACAATACTTCCCTTGACGATCTGCTTCAGAAGATCCAGGACAACGTCAACGCAAACTGGAAATGATACTGTCGCATTCTAAATGCAGATAGTTGAAATTTCCTGTTGACAAATTTTGTAAAAGTGATATCATATAGACTATAAAACAATGGAGGTTGTTTCGATGAAAAAAATCACTATAAAAGTGCTCGCTCTCATCCTTGCCGTTATTGGCGTCATCAGCTTTGCGGCATGCAGACAGGCTGTAATTCAAAACGGTGTCGTTACTCTTCCGCCAGAAGGAGGAGAAATCGAAGTAAAGGGAAGCATCAAGTTCTCTTACTCCGGTGGTACTTCAGAGGATAACAGAGGAGCCGCAAATGCTTTTATTGAGGCGTTCCAGAAGAAATATCCGAACGTTGTGGTCCAGAGAGACTACGCTGCGACTGCACCCAGCACACGTATTTCCAGCGGTGACATCGGTGACGTGTTCTATTTTGCAGAAGTTGACGCTTACAACTACGCTGTTACCCAGGCCGCTCTGATGCCCCTTGAGTATTTCATGGAAGTACTTAATATCGACCGCGGCGATGTTTACAGCGGTATTTATGACGCCGGCATGATCAATAATCACCTTTATTACATTGCCCGCGACTTTAACCAGCTGCTCTTCATCTATAACGCAAACGCGATCGAGTCCAAGGCTCTCACATCCCGTATCGTTCCCGAGTGGACGTGGCAGGAATTCCTGCAGCTCTGCGAAGAGATCACCGACGATGACTATTATGGCGCGACCCTGAACATGCCTTACGCTCCTCAGTTCATTCCTTTCCTTGAAGCTTACGAGGGAAGAGGCAAATGGTTCAGCCTTAAAGATAAGAAAATCGACGTTACTTCCGGCGATACTCTTAAAGCTATTAACGAAGCTCTCGACGCATGCAGAAAAGGCCACATAAACCTGATGATCGGCGGCGACTTCGGCGGTAAAGAGTCAGTATTCAACTATCTCGTTTATCCTTCGATCAACTCCACTGCGAAGACATACGATCAGAAGATGGTAGACTGGGATCTTATCAACCTTCCTTTATTTGAGCATCCTGCTTTCGGTGCCGGTTCATCCGGATGGGGCGTATTCAACCGCACCAGCAATCCTACTGCAGCTGCAGCATTTGCACTCTTCTTCTACACTCAGGAAGGCCAGAGAGCGTTCAACGGCCAGACCGGTGGTTCTGTTCCGCTGCTTGCTTCTCTGAAGTCCGATGACTTCTGGAAACATCCTAATGATGAGTGGAGCGATAAGAACTGGGATGCCTGCGTTTACAAAGCAGAAGACTACGCTACAGTCGGACAGTTCAACTGCCTGCTTCCTCCCGAGATCGCTGAGATCTTCTCGATGTCGAACCTTACCACAGTCCTTACAAAAGCTCTGAACGGTAACCAGGCTCTTGAAGACGGTATGGCAACACTCGAGCAGAGAGCAAACGAAAAGTGGAAGACGATCGGCTGATAAGTCTTGCCATATTCTGAATGATTGATTATAATGGAACCTGCTTAATGCGGGTTCCATTTTTTTACTCAGAAAAGGAGAATACGTGTATGGAAAACGGTCAGATGCCTAAATACAAAAAGGCCAGCTTCGGCGGGGAGTATGTCGTTCAGGAGAACGGAACAGTAAGACTCGTATGGTATAAACGGTTAAGCGGATGGGGTTTTTGCGAGATATACACGGCGAAAGGAAAACTGATGGCAGTCCTGGACTATCTTGGAGAAGTACTCGTACGCGATCAGGAAATACCTATGCGCTTAGAGGCGGAAACGTATACACTTGAAGAAAAAGACGACAGCATTGACATAATATTCGACGTGAAATCGATGGTCGTACAAAAACTGCTTGACGGCACGTCGTTTGCTCCGTGGATGCATTATCCGTTCACCAGACCGGTGCTCGAAGGAAAAGTAACGGTATCATTGTCCCGTAAAGGACCGGAGATCAGCTACAGCATGAGAGTAAAAGCCAACGAAAATATGTATCTCAGGTATCTGAGAGGACCGTGGCTGAAGGTAGGATGCGACTCGTTCGGAACAGAAAAAGTTGACGCCATTTTCCCGGGTATCGACTGGGTCGTCGGGAAAGAATGGTCCAGCGGGAACGACTGGTTCCGTTATCCGTGGTCAGAAAAATACGCCCCGTTCGTCAATAAAATGTCGATCCCGTGTATGGCCGTGTCTTATGGCGGCGATGCGATCGCGATCTCGTGGGATCCGCGGAAATGGGCGTCAAGGTGGTTCAACTATAAAGAGCATTATCCTCAGCCTGTATTTGCGGTGCCGAATTTTATTGACCGCGACGATAATTCGCTCATGGGACTTATGCTGCCGCAGGCAGAAGGCCTGAAAGACGAAAACCAGATCTACGCCGAGCCTCCGATGGAAGTGCATCTGTACGAACAATTCAGGATCGACGCAAAGATATTCCTGTGCAAAGGTAATTCTTCTGACGCTATATCTGCATACGTCATGAAAAACGGCCTGCCCGCCATGGAAGGTATGGACGATCCGGAAACGTACAGAATAATAATCAGGAAAATAGCGCATCATTTCAACACCAACCTGTGGGACGAAGAAAAAGGATTCGGCTATCCGCAGCGCGGAGCGTATTCGTTTAACGTACCGTACTGCCTGCGCAGATTCGTGAATGAGTTCCCGGACGATCCGGAAGCAGCCGGCCTGATGGAAAAGATCGACTTTTGCGATAAAAAAACGCAGAAAAACAGCATAAAAGGCGCAGATGACGGGCTCAGCGAGGCACAGCGCAGGGAAAATGCTTGCCGCCGTATGACAGAGCGCGCGGACAATATCCTGAATAATCAGCGTGAAGACGGGACGTTCCGCTTCGAGCCGAACGGAAGGCATTATATGAAAGACGACTTCGCCGTTGCCCGCGTGTTTGCCGAACCCATGGGACTCAATGACGATACGGCGCTGGATATGAACATGCTGCCGGCAATATCGCTCCTGGACATTGCCATAAGGCTTCGCGACGCGGAAGGATTTAATGATGAAGCAGAACGGATCGCGGAAAAAGCATTAAAAGCAGTTGACTTCTGCGACGACTGCATCCGTCCCGAAGGAGGGGACTTCTGGGAAACGCCTCTCCACGCCGCGAACCTCTACGCAGCGGGACACGCAGCCGTTGCCTCCATGTACGCATACAGATATACCGGCGACGAAAAATACAAAGCGAAGGCGATATACTGGATCCGCACACTTCTGCCTTTCACACACCTCTGGGAGCCTGAAAACGTTCCGATGCTCTACGACACCAAGCCGTGCCTCTGCTCGAGCGACTGGTACTTCGCAAACTGGGTGCGCGACCACGTTCAGTGGGAGGTCCTCGCCGTATTCCAGCAATCGAGCGCAAGCGGTATAAAATGGTTCGAGATCGATAAAGATATTGACTGGCTCAGGTTCCAGCAGGGGATAACACTCGCAGCCGCACGCTGGATGGTCGATCACACGAAAGAAAAATGGATGCCGCATAACATCCCCGATACGTACGACGACTATGCGAAAGGAGCTTTCGACGGATGCTTCCCGGACACTCACAACAGCGCCACGGGCAATTACGGCGGAATGTTCATATCGCCATCCGCCATTGCGGATAATCTTTTCTCGATTCTTGATTTCATGAAACATAAATGATAAAATCTAACCGCCCCTGAAGGGCCTCAGAAGTCCGTACAGGGGCCGGTGCGGCCGGAGGGCATAAAGACACCCGCTAGAAACAAAAGCCGCATTAAAGACCATTTAAGAGCCTCAGGCAGAGGAGCAGACATATGCCTATAAAAATACCAGGGAATCTACCGGCAAGAGAAACACTCAGAAAAGAACACGTTTTCGTCATGGATGAAGATATGGCCTTCAGGCAGGACATACGTCCCCTGAAGATAGCCATAATGAATCTTATGCCCACGAAGATCGTCACCGAAACACAGCTGATGAGAATGCTCTCGAATACGCCTCTCCAGATCGATATAACACTGCTTCATCCCGGAACGTACGAATCGAAAAACGCGCCGCACGACCATATGCAGGCGTTCTACAAGACGTTCAACGACGTAAGGACGGAAAACTTCGACGGTCTGATCATAACCGGAGCGCCTGTCGAAAACCTCGAATTCGAATCGGTAAAATACTGGGACGAACTTTGCGCCGTCATGAAGTGGTCGAAAGAACACGTCACCACCACGCTCCACATTTGCTGGGGAGCACAGGCGGGGATGTATTATCACTACGGGATACCCAAGATCGACCTTGGAAAGAAACTCTTCGGAGTGTATCCGCACTACGTACTGAACCGCCGCACGAGACTCCTTCGCGGGTTTGACGACATATTCTACGTGCCGCATTCGCGCTACACGGGGACGGATCTGAACGACGTGATAAAGACACCGGAGCTGGACGTCCTCGCCCTTTCGGACATCGCAGGACTGTGCATATGCGCTTCTCACGACAGACGGCAGATATTCATGACAGGACACCTCGAGTATGACCGCGACACGTTAAAACTCGAATATATGCGCGACGTGGAAAAAGGGCTGGATATAAGCGTGCCGGAAAATTATTTTCCGGACAACGATCCTTCAAAAAAGCCGTTCCATCAGTGGCGCAGCCACGCGTACCTTCTGTACGCGAACTGGCTGAATTATTACGTATATCAGGCAACGCCGTACGATCTGTCTATGATCACTGGAGATTTTAAACCGGACAGAAAAGGCGAGTAAGGGGAACAGTATGGATAACGAGATATCCAAAAACGACAGCGCAGAGCAGGCAGAAGGAAACGGCCGCAAAGGCATTTCCGTTAAGCGCGACATAAAAGGGTATATATTGTTTTTCGCGGCAATGCTTATCGTTGCCGTCATAGTCATCTGCATCCTGACGCTGCTGCCCAAGAAAAACCCGAGGCTGAAGACCGACGGCGACAACGGTCTCGGGCGCAGTTTTGTTTATCCTTTCGTGTTCCTGGATAAAAACGATAATCTGTTCATCCTTGAAAACAATTCCGCGCTTCCTGCGGCGATCGACGACACCGTAAGCGATGCCGTACACGTTACCGGGACCGGAACGGTCCTGTATACCCGCCAGAGCGATCTGTACGAATACGGTATCTCATCAAAGAGGCGGCGCATGATCTACGGCGGTATCGCGTCGTTCTCCATGACAGGCGACGGCACGACTGTCGCGTTTTCCTGCACGGATAATTCCCTGCGAGTGGCACAGGGAAAAAACGTAAGCGAATTATTGCCGCCAGGCGGATCCACGCCCGAAAACTACTACGTGACCGGAACTTCATGCATACTGTTCCTCAGCAATTTTGACCCTGACGCCGGTACTGCGTCGCTAAACCTCTACAATACAGCCGGAAGCGTTACCGTGATCGCGGAAAATATTTCGCCATACCAGCCGTACGGCTTTTCCGGAGGCGATAAATACGTATACTGCTGCAGGGAAAACGACCTGCTGATCCTCGACAGGAAGGGCGGCGTCATAACAGAGATAGAAAACGGGTCTGTAGTCACACCCACGAAGCAGCCTTCGATCTACGATAACTCCACGTCTGTGAGAAAGTTTGACGCAAACGTGCCGATATCGTATATCTACACAGCAAACGTGCAGAGCCAGCTGAAACTTAAAGCCGCTTCTCCGACCGCTAAACCGCAGACTTCTTCCGGATCATTATTGTTTTTCAACGGGAAAACCGTTAAGACTGTCGCCGAGGACGTAAGAAGAGGAATATACGCTTCTCCCGACCACAGCCTTGTCATATATTCGATACCCGACGGGAACGGCGAGCGGATATGCCGCGCCGATAAAAACGGCAGGGTAGAAGAACTGGTACATGTTGAAGAACTCCAGAGATGCCTGTACGATACGGAAACGTACAATCTCTACTTCCAGACGAGAGACGGACATCTGTACAGATTCAATATCTACAGTTCAAAACCGGAACCGGCTCTTATTTCCGAAGTTTCGGCGAATATTTACAAATATCCTGAAAAACCGTTCGTGCTGTTCTCGATACCTGATTCAGATATGATATGCATGATCAGAAATACAGGCGCGGTAGAACAGTTTAAGGCGGACGAACAGATCAGACTGTACGGAGCGGATAAAGATAAATATCTGCTGCTCAGAGGGTACGGTTACGGAAGCATATCGCTCGACCTCGTTGACGGCGAATACATAAAACGAATATCGTCGTCCGTCGACCCTAACGTCATATTTGACAGCCTTATTAAAAACGTAATATTCGTTTCTGACGGCACTCTCTGCATCTGGGACGGTAATGCGGTCACCGAAGCGGGATCGTTCGGACAGATACGCAGCGTTGACATAGCGTGAGGTTTAGCGCAGTAATGGACCGGAAGATATACAGATCGATAATACTGGCCATTTTTATCGCCGCGGGGGCGGCGATGTGTTTCGTATTGCCCGGATGTAACGTCGTCAATTCTCCTTTGCTTCCTCCCGTTACCGCGAACAACGCATTTACCGCTCCTCCTACCGACGAGCCGCCTGTCATGTCGACGAGCGCTCCTACCGCCACCCCGGCCGCAGATATTCCGGTCACTTTCGTCGATATCAACTTCGAGAATGCCGTGCGTGATTTCATAGGGCGCGGTATAGGTCCGATCTATCCGTCGGATCTTTCGGAGATCGTCAGCTTCTCGGCACGCGTAAGCGGCATCGTGAACATCAGGGAGATCGCTTACTTCACGTCCCTCGAGGAACTCGACCTGATGGGCAACAGGATCGCGGACTTTTCACCGATAATGTCTCTGAAAAAGCTCAAAAAACTGAATATTGCCAAAAATTTCACCGTAATGATGGGTGATCGCGATAAAGGACTGGATATTTCACCTGTAGGAGCGCTGCCGGTACTGGAAGAACTTGACGCCTCAAACAATCTGATCACCGACATTTCGGCGCTCAACTCCGTAAAAACGCTTAAATATCTCGATATACGCACCAACCGGCTCAGTGACCTTTCCGCCCTCGAAGGATGTATTTCGTTAGAATATCTTAATATATCCGGAAGCTTCAGGATCGACTCTGACGGTAATGAGGCGGGGATCAGCGACATCAGCGCGCTTTCGGCTCTTTCGGAGCTAAAAACGCTCTATATGTCAAATGGCCTGGTCGGTTCGCTCGAACCGGTATCGAAACTGAAAAAACTGGAATATATCGACGCTACGTATAATGCGCTCAGGGCTTTTCCCGACATGAAAGAAATGGAGAGCCTGAAAACGCTTATAGTGCGTGCGAATAATATATACGCACTTACCGGGGCGGAACGTGCCCCCGGACTCGTCACGCTTGACGTGAGGGATAATTTTATACGCGAGATAGGCGAGATCCTCAGGATGAGGTCTCTGGAGACGATATACCTCGACGGTAATCCGATACTTGATTACTCTCCTATGGACGTGTTTGATTTTCTCCGTAAAATGCGCGGATGATCGGCAGGGCAGGAATGGATACGCAGATAGAAAGCGGAAGAGCTAACGTTAATATTCAGTGGTTTCCCGGCCACATGGCAAAGGCGAGGCGCCTGCTTTCTGAGAACCTTTCGAAAGTTGACGCCGTGGTAGAGCTGATAGACGCCCGGGCTGTCACTTCGTCTCAGAATCCGGAGATCGACCGGCTGCTTAAAAACAAGCCTCGGATCATTGTCGCTAATAAGGCGGACCTCGCCGATCCGGCCGTAACCGAAGCGTTCGTAAAGGAATACGCGGGCAGGGGGATAAGGCTGATCAGCGCCGATTCGCGTACCGGTGCGGACGTTAAAAAGATAAAAACGGCCATTATGGAGCTGATGAGCGAGAAACTGAGCCGCAAGAAAGAGCGCGGAATGCGTCAATACACTGTTAAGACCATGGTCGCCGGTATTCCGAACGTCGGTAAATCAACGTTTATCAACCGCCTTTGCGGCCGGACAGCAGCCGTGACGGGAGACAGGCCCGGAGTGACCAGGGGAGAACAATGGCTGAGAGTCGACGACAGTATAATCCTTTTAGATACGCCGGGACTTCTTTGGCCCAAGTTCGACGATCAGCGAATCGGGTACTGCCTGGCATCTGTGGGATCGATCAAAGACGACGTTATCGACCGTGCCGAGATCGCTTCATTCCTGCTCCTGTATATACTGGACAATTATCCGGGCGTGCTCTCCGATAAATATTCGCTTGACGAGGGATCTCTTATGGCCGGGGGCAATTCCGGTACGGGCGACGGCGTGATCCTGTCGCGCATAGGTACGGTGGGCTATCCTGCGCTTGAAGCTGCGGCGGTGAAGCGCGGTTGCCTCAGGAAGGGCGGAGCGGCTGATATCGACCGCGCATGCGCTATGGTGCTGGACGATTTCAGGGCAGGGAAACTGGGACGGATCTCTCTCGACAGACCCGAAAATTACGAAGAGAACGGCGAAAAGACGGAATAAAATGACAGACGAACGATTTTTTGAACTGACAGCATATGAAAGACAACTTGCCGCCGACGGCATCGTGATGATCGCCGGCCTCGACGAAGCAGGCCGCGGTCCGCTCGCCGGACCGGTAGCCGCGGGATGCGTTATTTTCAGATCATGCGGGCCTTTTCCGAAAGCGGATGATTCAAAAAAACTCAGCCCGAAGCGCAGGGAAGCGTTGTTTGAAGAGATAAAAAACATGTCGGAAGGCTGGGGCGTCGGTCTGGCGGACAATGAAGAGATCGACCGTATCAATATCCTGCAGGCAACGTATCTGGCTATGCGCCGTGCCGTTGATGATGCGATCGCGCGCGCAAAAGAAAAACTCAAAGAATCATTCGTACTTCCCGGAACAGTGCTCGTTGACCACGTCCACGTGCCCGGCCTTAAACTGAAACAGCTATCCGTCACGCACGGAGACGCATTGTCCGTGACGATCGGCGCCGCTTCGATACTCGCGAAAGTGACGCGTGACAGACTGATGGAAGAATATGATAAAATTTATCCCGGATACGGATTTGCCGCACATAAAGGCTACGGAACGGCCGCACATTACGCCGCTATCCGCGAGCTTGGCATATCGCCCATACACCGCAGAACTTTTCTGAAAACCATTCACTGATACCGGAGCAGCCAATGACAGTTAAAAACCCGAGATTTATTATTTCTGCCGTTCGTCCGGAACAATACCCGGAAACAGATATGCTGGAGATCGCGTTCGCAGGCCGCTCGAACGCAGGCAAATCATCGCTTATAAACGCGCTTACCGGTCGTAAAAGGCTCGCTTACAGCGGCAGTACGCAGGGCATGACGCGTCAGATCAATTTTTATAACATCGATGACGAGCTGATGTTCGTGGATCTTCCCGGTTACGGTTTCGCGGCCGTTTCAAAAGATCAGAAATCGCTGTGGGGGAAAGTGATCGAACAGTATCTGAACGTCCGTCCGCAGCTTTATATGATAATACTGCTCCTCGACATCCGCCGCGACCCGAGCGAAGACGATAAGGTGATGTACAGGTGGATACGCGAGTCCGGCCTCTGCCACGCCGTCGTACTGACGAAATGCGATAAGCTTTCGCGGATGAAGGTCAATGAACGTATAAAGTCGATCGCCGCTTCACTTGGCCCGGAGCAAGGCGGCAATATCTTCCCGGTATCCGCTCTTAACCGTACGGGTATCGAAGAACTGTGGACGTTTATTGACGGCGCGATGGCCGAATAGAAACGACATCTTTTTGAACGCGGCCGGATCAGGCAATATCGGTAAGTTTCAGGTCTTTTATCTTCTTCAGCGCAAAATGATATATAATTACGGTGAAAATGATCGTAATGACGACGGAAAACAGGATCGCCCAAACGTTCGGCGTCGTGTCGAAGTGCGAATACGATTTGCTAAGACCGGGCATGATAGTCTGCACCATTAAAAGACCGCCGCCAACGCCCAGAATGATACCGACCAGCGTCGTTAGAAACGCTTCGCGGGAAACGTAATTCTTTACCTCTTTCGTCGTAAATCCGTTGACGCGCATGATCGTTAATTCACGCTTCTTCTGGAGAATGTATATATTGACCAGGTTGGTCAATATTACAGCGGCCATCAGCGCGGCCGCACCGACGAGGATTATGACCATTATGGCAAGCAGATCCGAATAACTTTCATTGACGGTGCGCATCTGATCCACGCGATTGATATCGTCGAAGCCTTTTACAGACTTGAGCTTCTCTTTGAGCGAATCCCTCGCGGAAGCGTCATGTTTTACGATGACGGTATTGTTGGACGGCTCCACGCCGAAGATCGTTTTATACGCCTCGGGGCTCAGAATGACCATTTTACCGAGATAATAATCGAACACTCCCGAGATCGTTGCCCTGTATGAAGTGCCTGAGCTGTCGATAAGCGTACACGTATCACCGACTTTGAGCCTGTACGTATCAGCGTAGTTGCCCGGAAGCAGGATACCTTCGGTCCTGTAATCTTCATCCCACTTTTTTCCTTTTGGGCGAAGGTCGATGAACTGACCGACCTCGTCGGGATCCGCGACGATATAATCCGCAGGCTCGAGATTCCCCTTGATCCGGATAAATGAACTTTCGGAATAAACTGTTAAATTCGGGAACTGCTCGGAATCGAGAAGCGCTTTAACGTTACCGGCGGCATCCTTGTCGACGGCGTTGTCCACCGATATTTTCGAATCATGTTTGATTATCTGATCAAATTGCTTTGTGATCGTCGTTTTAACGGAGAAATAGAGTGAAAAACCTATGACTATCAGCGCGCAGCAGCCTGCAATACTCACGATCGTGACGGCAACGCGTTTTGCGTCTGTCCTCATATTCCTCAGAATGAGCCGCTGGTAAAGAGAAAGCGAACTCTTCTTACCCTTTGATTTGTGATTCCCCGCAGGAATCGTATCTTGCATAAGCCTGATGGCAGGCGACCTGAGCAGACGCGAACTTGCCAGCCAGATAGATAAAAACGTGATGATCATTCCGGCGACAGGTACGATTATAAGCTGCCATGGTATAACGCGCAGGGCAGGGGTGTCAAACAGGTAATATCTTGAATATGAATAGACGGCAAAATACTGCAGCAGGAATATCCCGGCCAGAGCGCCGAGGATCGATCCGAGCAGAGTTGCGCTTCCTCCGAACAGCATATATTTTCCGAATATCTCTCTGTTGAAAAATCCGAATGCTTTTGTAGCGCCAACTAATTTCCGCTGTTCGTCAACGAGTTTTCCGACCGTGGCGTAAATAACGATCGCTCCGACAAGTATGAACAGAGACGTGAATCTCAGTGCGAGCACGCTGATGCCGCCGGAGGACAATGAAAGATGTGCAAAACCGATGTTCATAGCAGGATCCATTATGACCCAGACGCCTATCTCATCGTCGGCAGGACTGACGTTCTCTAACTTGTTCAAAGTAGACAGATAACGCGCGTGGCCTGTGTTCCACATGTCGGCAACGTATAAAAGTGATTTGAACCGGTTCGAGACGTCGGAATCCATAAACTCTTTAACAGATTCGATCTGCTCATCAGTGAATAGTGCCGGAATAATCGTTTTCCCGGCAACGGAGACCGGATCGTCGAGCTGCCTTATCCACCCTTTCAGCATCGTCATAACTTCTTCGGCTGCAGAAAGATTTACCGAAAGGTCAGATAAAATATTCAGCGCCTGCGCGTCGAGATCGGCGTTCCTGAGGTCTGGTATCAGCTCAGGCGCGGCCCAGCCCATAGTATTTACGTAGTTTTCTGCTTCTTCGCGGTCAACGTTTCCAAAGCGCTCGATCAGGCTCACGAGCGCCGGTTTGAGGTACGAATCGCGGAAAACGGCCTTATAGTTTTCCAGTTCTTCCCATATCGCGGTCAATGCTTCTTCCGCGCATTTCACGCTCAGTTTCTCGATCTTCTCTTTCACCGGGTCGAGGAGTTTCGAATACTTCTTGCTCAGCCTGTTTATCCCGGCCGGCTTTTTCACCGTGACCTCCGCCATGATCTTGCGCCCCTGCAGAAGCTCGTTGTTGAACGACTCGTACGGAACGATGACGTAATCGGTATAGGTGTTTGGCAGAACGAGGTGGTCGGGATGGTTAACTATCGCAGTGACGGTAAATTCGTCGCGGGAGAGCAGCTTCGCACCGTTTGCGGACTCGTCGAGTACGATCTTATCGCCGGTCTTAAGCCCGAACAGCTTAGCCGTTCCGGTCTCGATCGCACATTCGTCAGCCGCTTCGGGCATCCTGCCTTCTTTTACGAGCGGGATATTTATTCGTTTGGTGACGGACAATACCGTAACACCTGTTTTAGTGTCGTTGTCCGCGATCTTCGCGTTTGTCCTCATCTGACCTTCGACGTCGGCAATTCCTTCTATCGCGGCGATCTGTTCGAGATCCGAGTCGGTGAAAAGTACGGAGGATATCACTTCGAGATCCCTGAAATTATGCTCGTCGTAAAACAGCGAACCGCCCATAGCCAGTGAATAAGAACCGAAACTCACTCCAAGGAACGCGGTCACAGCAAGGAACGTGATCAGAACGATGGAAATGTAAGATACTTTTTGTTTTTTTATGTTTCGAAAAGCTTCGATGATCTGTGTTTTTTTCATAATGACACCGTATGCTTGCGGCTGAGCCGTTTTCCGTTTACCAGGAGATCTCGTCGGCGGAGAGGGGATGCATATTCGTCTTGATGCTGGCAACTTTCCCGCCCCGCAGTTTTACTACTCTGTTCGCCATTTTTGCGATCTCGACGTTATGCGTGATCATCAGGACGGTCGTGCCCTGATTTTTAACGATATCTTCGATGACGCGCAGCACCTCCTGGCCCGTCTGGAAATCGAGCGCCGCCGTGGGCTCATCCGCAAGTATAACACGCGGATTTTTAACGAGAGCGCGGGCAATAGAAACACGCTGCTGTTGACCGCCGGACAATTGCGAAGGATAGTTGTTGCCTTTCGCAAGCATTCCGACTTTTTCGAGCGCTTTTTCGGAATCCATCGGATCCGGGCTTATCTCGGCAATAAAGTCGACGTTTTCCTTCGCAGTGAGGTTCGGCATGAGATTGTACGCCTGGAAAATAAAACCGACCTGGTTGCGCCTGAAGTTGGTAAGATCAGCGTCCGATGGGTGAGAGAAATCTTTTCCGTCTATGGTGAGTTTTCCGTCGGTCAGGAAGTCCATGCCGCCTATTATATTCATCATGGTCGATTTTCCGCACCCGGATTCGCCCAGAACTACGACGAATTCGTTTTCGTATATCTCCAGGTTTATTCCTTTAAGCACTCTCGAAACTCCTTCGCCGGAGGGGTACTCTTTTATCACGTTTTCGAGCTTGATCATTACTTTTTTCTCTTCGGTGTCGAGGTCGACCTTGAGCCCCTTCTCGTCGATCGTTATTGCCGCGAGCGAAGCCATTTTTTCGCAAAGGTCGAGTTCGGACTGATCGTACAGGCCGCCGTCAAGTTTATTGACGACCTGGACGCATCCTATCACTTCGTTAAGGTCGTTCAGCGGGGCGCAGATAAGACTTTTTGCCTTAAGGCCGTTGTCGTCGAACACCGTTCCTCCGAAGCGCGGGTCGTTTTCGCAGTCGGTCATCATAATAGATTTTCCGGTTTTAGTGACGATGCCTTCGGTGCCGAATCCGTTTTCGATGCTTATGTTCGATATATCCGCCGGTCCGATGTGGAAAACGGGGTGGAGCCGGTCTGTCTTTTTATCGAGCAGCCATATGGCGCCTGCTTCGCTGTGAAGTATGTCAACGATGACCGACAGCGTGCCCGAGAGTGCCTCTTCGATGTCGTCGACCTCGAGCAGCTGTTCCATAATACGGTATATGGCTTTATTGCCTTTAATGTTTGCATTGCTGTTTTCCATTGATCTGAACCGCTCCGTTTTATAATATTTGCGCAAACTGATGTTCGTAATTCGCTTTACTTTATTGTACCACCGAAGTCCCGTATGATTCAAGAAATAAGTTGCCGCCGTTCCCAAAAATGCGTGTTTATTTTCCGGACCCGGGATGGTATAATATAGAAGTCAGGAGCTTATTGACGACTATGCTTATTCAAAATAACGCGGGGTATTGGCACAGGTGAAAGACGCAAGAGGGAACAACGCGAAGAATAAAAACTGGATCGCGAAAAGGCATACGACCGTAAGAAAAATATCCGGTGCTACGCTCGGAAAGATTATTATACGGAAGTATAATATCGACGTGGAACGTTTTTCCGGATCACCCGACAGGCCGTATCTCATATTGTTCAACCACCAGACCCCGTCAGATCAGTTTTTCGTGGGAATTTCATTCAAACAGCCGGTTTATTTCGTTGCCAGCGAAGATATCTTTTCGAACGGATGGATATCGAATATGCTGAGGCTGCTTGTCGCTCCGATACCGATCAAAAAAAACACAGGCGACGCCAGGGCTGTGCTGACGTGTATGAAAGTCGCGGCCGAAGGCGGTACGATCGCAATGGCTCCCGAGGGAAACCGCACGTACAGCGGCAGGACCGGATTTATTAATCCGTCGATCATCCAGCTTATCCGCAGACTGAAACTTCCGGTGATACTGTACCGTATAGAAGGCGGATACGGGTGCGAGCCCAGATGGAGCAGCGACGTCAGAAAAGGAACGATGCGCTCTTACATCCATTCTTTGATCGAGCCTGAAGAGTATGCGGCGATATCGAACCACGAACTGTATGAAAAAATAAAAGAAGGGCTTTACGTTGACGAGAACGTTGACAGCGGCATTTTCAGATCTAATAAAAGAGCGGAATATATAGAGAGAGCACTTTACGTATGCCCCGAATGCGGATTGACCACGTTCGAAAGCAAAGGCAACTTTTTCAAATGTAAAAAATGCGGAAGATCGTACGAGTACGGCAGCGATAAACGCATAAGGGGTGTCGGGAACGATTCGAGGTTCGAGTTTTTCGGAGAGTGGTATGATTACCAGAACGCGTTCGTCAGCGGCATTGACCCAAGTTTGTATGTTGACGAGCAGATCTTCAGAGATACGGCAGATCTGTATTCCGTGATCCTTTACAAGAAAAAAGTAAAAAAAGCAAGGAAAGCTCAGCTCGGTCTTTACGGCGACAGGGTAGAGATCAGGGGCGGAGGTACGGAGCTGATACTTCCTTTCTCCGAACTCTCCACGGTAACCGTGCTGGGCCGCAATAAATTGAATCTGTATTTTCATAAAGATACGTATCAGATCAAAGGCGCGAAGAGTTTTAACGCCTTGAAATACGTTAATTTCTATTACCACTATATGAATCTGATAAACGGAAAAGGAGATAAAAATGGAGAATTTCTGGGACTTTAACGTTTGGAGCGGTTTTAATCTTATAGCGGTGCTGCTGCTCAGCCTTCTGGCGGCGAATCTTCTCAGAAGATCGATCCCGTTTCTTCGCAGATCGCTTATTCCGACGTCTGTACTGGCGGGAGGGCTGCTGATACTTGTCGCTGCCATCTATAAATGGATAACGGGTGAGGTGATGTTCGATACGGCTTTCTTTGGCGGAAAGGGAACGGACACGCTTGAAATGCTCACGTACCATTGCCTTGCCCTCGGATTCATTGCCTCCGCATTTAAGCCGTCCAAAGGTAAACTTACGAAAAAACGCACGGGCGAGATATTCAACACCGGCGTTACCACCGTTTCCACATATATCCTTCAGGGAATATTCGGTCTGGCGATCACGATGATCGCCGCCATGGTCGTCTCCGGATTCTTCTCGGGATCAGGCGTACTGTTGCCGTTCGGTTACGGCCAGGGTACAGGTCAGGCGCTCAACTACGGCGGTATATTTGAGAATGAGTACGGGTTTACGGGTGGAAAAAGTTTCGGACTGACCATAGCTGCGCTCGGTTTCATATGCGCATCGATCGGCGGCGTCATCCACCTGAACATTCTGAAGGCGAAAGGTAAGATAAAAGTCAGCGATGATACTCGGGCGCCTTTCGAACACAGTACTGTTTCCGATTCGGATCTGCCTATGAACGAAAGCATCGATAAACTAACGATCCAGGTCGCGCTCATCGCCGTGGCATATATGCTGACGTATCTTCTGATGACGGGGCTGGGAACGCTCCTGCCCGGAATGAGATCCGTAATTTTCGGCTTCAACTTCCTCCTGGGTGTGCTGAGCGCAACGCTTATCAAAGCGTTCCTCGGATTCCTTAAGAAAAAGAGGATCGTTAAAAAGGAGTACGCTGATAATTTCCTTATGACGCGTACAAGCAATTTCTTCTTCGATATCATGGTCGTGGCCGGTATCGCGGCGATCCGTTTCGGTCTGCTCGAAAGGTACTGGGGAATCATACTGATTCTCGGATTTACCGGCATGGTCATCACGTATCTGTACAATTATTTTGTTGCGAAAAAACTGTTCAAAGAATATACCCAGGAGCAGTTCCTTATGATGTACGGCATGCTCACCGGTACCGCCAGCACCGGTATAATCCTTCTGCGTGAGATAGACGGGAACTTTGAGACTCCCGCGGCGGACAATATGGTCTACCAGAATTTTCCCGCGATCGTGTTCGGTTTTCCGATGATGCTGCTCGCAACGCTGGCGGCAACGAAGCCTCTTCTCACGCTTCTTATTCTTATCGCTTTCTTCCTCGTGATGAACTTGATCCTGTTCAGGAGCTTCATTTTCCGCAGGCGCAGGAAGGCGGATGATCCCGCTCAGATTAAGAGCGCGGAGGCGGCCTTGCCGCAGGACAATGACGCTGCCGGTTCGGGAGAGGCTTAACGGTTCTGTTTTACGGGTCAATATATTATCCACCCTTCCTTGCGGGGGGTGGATTTTTTGCGGTCAATTACTGCTGAGCGTGTCTGGTTCGCCGATTCAGGAACTGAGCCTCGAAAACGGCTGCGGTGAACCGAAAAAAACAGTAAAAAAAGTGAAAAAAGGTATTGACATACGGTGAACCGAGGTGCATAATATTGGTGAAATTCGTTTCACTACAGTTTTACGGAGGTTACTGATATGATGTTCGGTGAAAAACTTAAGGAATTGCGTCTGGAAAACGGATATACCCAGGAGAAACTGGCTGAACTCGCCGACGTTTCTAAGAGAACTATAATCAACTACGAACAGGGAAGGTGCTATCCGAAACAGACCGAGATAGTTGCGCGGTTTGCAGAGATATTCAGCGTGCCTGTCGATTTCCTGTTTTCTGACGCGGACAGATACGTTCAGGAAGCCGAAGAGCGCGGCGGCTCTTACGCGGCTCAGGAGGTATCGTGGCTGCTTTCCAGCGCGGGAGCGATGTTTGCGGGCGGCAGCCTCAGCGAAGAAGATAAGGATAAAGTCATCCGTAAACTCAACGAGCTATACTGGGATTCTAAAGAGAAAAACAGAGCAAAATACGGTAAGAACGCCCGTTGACCATAATACGGCCCTGCGTAATAAGGCTGTGCCCGTTGACCGTAATACGGCTGCACCTGCGCCACGTACGTAATGGCGCGGGTGAGCTTCCGGCGGGTATGCCGGACGTTTCTGCTGCTGATCCCCGCCTTCCCGGCGGGTCAACTTGTCTTTAACGCGGATAAATGGTAAAATACCGGCGTAATTCTGCCGGAGGTGATTTTTTGGCTGTTGATTACATTGAAGAGAAGGCGAAGGCCCTCGCAAAAAAGTTTTATACGTCCGACCCGTTTGAACTGTGTGAGTGTCTGGGTATTACCGTACAGACAGACGATATCGGTTCTCTTAAAGGCATGTACGTGTACATTAAGAGAAACAGGTATATCGTTCTGAGCGACAGGCTCGATAAAAATATGAGAAAGATCGTCTGCGCGCACGAACTCGGTCACGACCAGCTCCACCGTGAGCAGGCTAAATACAGCTTTATACACGATTCGGAAGTGATCGATCTGACCGACAGGACGGAGCTGGAGGCGAACACTTTCGCCACCGCTCTGCTTATTGACGACGAAGAATTTCTCGATCTTGCCCGCGAAGGTGAGAACGTTGAACATATCGCGAGAAAGCTGAACACAGATCCGAACCTTGTCATCCTTAAGAGCAGGATGCTCAGGAACAGGGGCTACAGGATAACGGCGTTCGAGCATAAGGCGGATTTTCTTAAGTATTGATCGGATGATCGAATGGCAGGCTGTTAAATATGAGATCTATTTTTTACGGTGACGTCAGACAGATAAGACGCGTCTATTCTGAAGAAGTTTGCAAAAGCCTTGAGAGCGAAGCAGGGCTCGATCCGGATGCCGTATACGGGACCGCAGATCTTGGAAATAAGGATTTTACCGACGTTGATTATATTTTTTCGACGTGGGGCTTTCCGATCATGGACAGCGCGGTCATCAGACAGCAGTTTCCTTCGCTGAAAGCAGTTTTTTACGGAGCCGGTTCGGTACAGAGCTTTGCCAGGCCTCTTCTCGGAGAGGGTGTAAAACTTTTCAGTGCATGGAAGGCGAATGCCGTTCCGGTGATAGAATACGCGTCCGCACAGATCATCCTGGCGAACAAGGGCTTTTTCCATTCCCGGGTCAGCTGCGACGGAGGATACCGGGAGGCGCAGAAGACGTTCTCGAATTTCCCGGGGAATTTTGACTGCCCCGTGGGTATTATCGGCGCCGGTGCTATCGGCAGCGGTGTAATTAAGAAGCTTTCGCAGCACAGGCTCAGGATCAAAGTGTTCGATCCTTTTATAACCGAGGAGAAAGCTGAAGAGTACGGGGCCGAAAAAGTGAATGATCTTGCCGAACTTTTTGCGACGTGCAGGACCGTTTCAAATCATACTGCTAATAATGAAGCTACGCGCGGGATGCTGAAAGGATGTTTTTTTGAGGCGATGCCGCAGTATTCCACGTTTATTAATACAGGCAGAGGCGCCCAGATCGACGAAAACGGGCTTGTGAGGGCTTTGGAGGCAAGGAAAGACATAATCGCGATACTTGACGTCACCTGGCCCGAACCGCCCGAAAAAGGCCATTTATTCTATTCTCTGCCGAACGTCATCCTTACGCCTCATATGGCGGGGAGTTCGGGGAATGAAGTTAAAAGGATGGGCGAGTACATGCTGTCCGAATTCAGAGCTCTTGTATCGGGCGGGATGCTTTCGTATGAAGTGACTCCTGAAATGCTCGCGACGATGGCTTGAGCGGACCGGGGTGCTCTCAAAGGTCCGGAACGGATTGGTTTAGATCATGGATAGATATACGGTAACAGGAATGAGCTGCGCTGCGTGCAGCGCCAGAGTCGAGAAGGCGGTCTCCCGTGTGGAGGGCGTCGAGTCCTGTACTGTCAGTTTGCTGACAAATACGATGGGTGTCGAAGGCAATGCCTCGAGCGCGGACGTTATCGCTGCCGTTGAGGCGGCGGGTTACGGTGCGTTCCTGAATGAGGAAAAAAAGGCGGGACACGTACCGGGCGCAGGAGGAAATGCAGAAGCTACTCCTGCGGATCCGCGCGAGGAGGCTTTGCGCGACCGCGAAAGCCCGGGACTGATCCGGAGACTTATTGCCTCCGTCATCGTGCTTCTGGTCCTTATGTACTGTTCGATGGGCCATATGATGTGGAACTGGCCGCTTCCTTCGGCATTTGACGATCCTGTGTTTATGGGGATCGTTCAGATGCTGCTGGCCGGTATCGTAATGGTGATTAATCAAAAGTTTTTTATCAGCGGTTTTAAGGCGGTCATACACGGCGGTCCGAATATGGATACGCTGGTCGCGATGGGTTCGGGCACTGCTTTTGTTTACTCTTTTGCGCAGCTTCTTATAGCGGCTAACAGTGCGGGCGCGGCGGAGCACGGCGAAGCGGCGATGCATCACCCCGATCTGTATTTCGAATCGGCTGCGATGATATTGACGCTTATAACCGTAGGTAAGCTCCTCGAGGCGAAGTCGAAGGGGAAAACAACTGACGCACTTAAAGGACTGTTTAAATTGACCCCGAAGACCGCGACGGTGGTCGAGGACGGGCTGGAGCGCGAAGTACCGGTCGACAGCTTAAAAGCCGGTGATATATTTGTTGTCCGCCCGGGTGATAATTTCCCCGTAGACGGTGTCGTGATCGAAGGCGGCGGAGCGGTCGATGAATCGGCGATCTCCGGTGAGAGCGTGCCGGTCGAGAAGCAGCCGGGGGACAGCGTCTATACCGCTTCCGTGAACAGATCGGGATTTTTGAAATGCCGTGCGACGCGTGTCGGTGAGGATACGACGCTCAGCCAGATAATAAGAATGGTGTCGGATGGNNAGCCGCTACGAAAGCGCCTCTTGCGAGGATCGCCGATAAGGTGTCAGGAGTATTCGTGCCTGTAGTTATAGGGATCGCTCTTTTGACACTTGCCGGATGGATGATAGCGGGAAGGCCGTTTTCGTTTGCGATCGCCAGAGCGATCACCGTTCTGGTAATAAGCTGCCCCTGCGCGCTNNATCAGCTGCCCCTGCGCGCTGGGGCTTGCCACGCCTGTGGCGATCATGGCCGGCAGCGGCGTCGGAGCTCGAAACGGTATACTTTATAAGACCGCATCTTCGCTTGAGATACTGGGAAGGACGAAAATTTTTGTCCTCGATAAGACTGGTACGGTGACCAGCGGAGAGCCGTCCGTGACGGGAGTGTTTACCGCCCCGGGCGTAGATGAAAAAAAGCTTGTTGCGCTTGCTGCGGCTCTCGAATCAGGAAGTGAGCATCCTCTTGGAAGGGCCATAGTAAAGTATGCTGAGCAGAATGCTCTGGAATTGCCCGGAATAAAGGATTTTGAGGCTCTTCCGGGGAGCGGGCTGGCCGCTTACACGCAAGACGGTATTCTGATCTCAGGCGGCAGTGTCTCATATATTGACGGCAGATTCGGGATAAGTGAAGAACTTAAAAAGATCGCTGAGATGCAGGCGGGAGAGGGGAGGACGCCCCTGGCTTTCGCTCTTGGTGAGAACGTTCTGGGCCTTATTTGCACTGAAGATACGATACGTGATGATTCGGCTGACGCCATCTCCGACCTGAAGTCGATGAAGACGTCTGTCGTGATGCTTACCGGTGATAATTCCCGTACCGCTTCTGCCGTTGGAAGAGCAGCAGGAGTCGACGAGGTAATAGCTGAAGTGAAGCCGGACGGGAAAGCCGGAACGGTGGATTCTCTTAAAAAGCGCGGAAAGACCGCTATGGTAGGGGACGGTATAAACGATGCACCTGCGCTCGTTACCGCAGACGTCGGGCTGGCGATCGGTACGGGAGCGGACGTTGCCATCGATGCAGCCGACATAGTGATCGTTAAAAGCAGGCTGTCGGACGTTGCCGCCGCGTTCAGGCTGAGCAAAGCTGTTATACGGAACATATATGAAAATCTGTTCTGGGCTTTTATTTACAATATCATATGCATTCCGCTGGCGATCGGTTTATTCGGATTCGCGATGAAGCCTATGTACGGCGCGCTTGCGATGAGTTTGTCGAGTTTTTGCGTATGTATGAATGCGCTGAGGCTGAATCTGGTCAATATTCACGGTAAAAAGCGTGAGAAAAGTGTTCCGGAAGGCGGAAACGCGGCTATCGGCGTGAATGACGTTTATAAGGAGGATAAAGTGATGACGATAGTTTTAAAGGTCGAAGGTATGATGTGCACACATTGTGAGGCGAGAGTGAAAAAGGCTCTTGAGAGCATCGACGGTGTCGTGAGTGCTGCTCCTGATCATGAAAAGAATGAATGTACGGTGGTGCTAAGCCGCGAAGTGCCGGACGATATCCTGAAAAAGGCTATCGAGGAACAGGGCTATACCGTCGTATAAAATAAGCAGACAGAGCCGGACAGAGTAGGACAGAGCGCGAATAAAATACAAAGACACATACCGGTCCGCCCGGTCCGCAGTGCGCAGATCATGCTTTGCCGTGACCGGATACAGATGCGCGCCTGATCCTCCGGACGCGGTTTATATGCCGTTCAAAATTACCCGAACTGATGAATTCGGATAAGATAAGTTGTTCAAACGTCGGAACGGGGCAGGGATAAAAGCCTGCCTTTTTTTCATATTCGGCGGCGATATATTCCGGAAGGATCATATATGATATGCGAAGCGCAGGTGACAGCGTGACCGAAAAAGTGTTCATATATATCACGTTATCGATACCGGACAACGTAAACAGTGTGTCAAACGTTTTATTCATTATCGAGAATTCCGATTCCACGTCATCTTCAATGATCAGCCTCCCCGGTTTCGACGCCCATGCGATATATTCCGCTCGCTTTCCGGCCTGAGCGGTCGCGCCTGACGGGAAGCTTCTGTAGGGTGTCACGTGCAGGACGGTCGCTTTCGTACGGTTAAGCTCCTCTGATAGTATTCCTTCGCTGCCGATCTTCAGCATTTCGACGACTGCGTCTTCCGCTTTGTAAACGCGTTCTATCATATGATACGACGGGGATTCTATCGCGTATATCCTGTCTTTCCCGAGCACGTGTATCAGCCTCTCATAAAGATATGCAGAACCTGCGCCGATCACGATCCTTTCCGGATCGCACCTGATCCCGCGGTTCCGGTCAAGAAATTCGGAAATGGAACGGCGAAGTTCAGGCTGTCCGATATTCGGCGAACGCTGCAGAATGACCTGTCTTCTGTCGCTAAGGACCTGACGAACCGTCTTTGCCCACACGTTAAACGGAAAATCTTCTCCCGGAAGGTCTTCGGCACGCATCGGTTCGCGAATAATATCCGGTCTGGATCGAAGCATCTGCGATATGTTTTTTCCTCCGTGTTCCGTATCGTACGAAACGTAATAACCGCTCCGTTCCTTCGATATTATGTATCCTTCGTCTTCCAGAGTCTCGAGAGCATGCTCAACAGTGACAAGGCTCATACCGTATTTATCTGCAATAGTTCGCTTCGAAGGCAGTTTTTCTCCTGTCTTATACGTGCCGGAGGCAATGCTTTCGGCGATCTTCCTGTAAAGCAAAATATATTTCGGCTGTTTTTTTTGCATTTCGCGTCCGGCTGCGGCAACGCGTTCAGTTTCACGCTTTTCTTGATCTGCCATATCTGTAAAGCCTCCTGCCCGTGTATGGACCGTAAATCTGGTATTATAAAAATAATCAAAATTGGATATTTTAATAAAACCAAATCGAGTATAAACTGTTTTACGTTCCAAGTCAAGTTTTACTTTTACAGGGAGGCAAGGAAAATGGATTACAAGAAAGTTTTAACAGTGCAGGACATTTCGTGCTACGGACAATGCTCGTTGACCGTAGCGCTCCCGATATTGTCAGCGGCAGGGCTGGAGACGTGCATACTTCCGTCCGCGGTGTTGTCCACTCATACCGCCGGTTTTTCCGGGTACACGTTCCGTGATCTTACCGACGACATTCCGGCGATCACTAAACACTGGCAGAAAGAGAACATCAGGTTTGACGCGATCTATACCGGTTATCTGGGCAGCACGCAGCAGATCGCTTACGTTATGGATATGATGAAAAATCTCCGGAAGAAAGAATTCGTGAGTTTTGTTGACCCCGCGATGGCGGACAACGGCAGGCTTTATCCTGCTTTTGATGCCGCTTTCGTTGAAGAGATGAAGAAACTCGCTTTTTCGGCAGATATCATTCTTCCGAACATTACCGAGGCATGTTTCCTGACCGGATCAAAATACGAAGAAAAATACGATGCAGCCTATATCGATGAGCTTCTCGGCAGACTTCGCGCCGAGGGAGCTGGGACGATCATTCTGACCGGCGTCAGTTTTTCCGATACTACCACCGGCGTGATGGTCCTGGACGGCGACAATAAATCTTATTATGAACACAGGAAGATCCCTAAGGGCAGCCACGGAACGGGTGACGTTTACGCATCCGCTTTTGTCGGGGCGTATTTAAGAGGCAGTTCGGCATATGAATCGGCTGGGATCGCGGCGGAATATACGGTAAGATGCATAGAGAACACGATCGACGATCCGGAACACTGGTACGGTGTAAAATTCGAACCTGTGCTTCCTTACCTTATCGAGCGCCTTAAATGACCGGGAAATAACCGGAAATAACGGGAAAAATCCGGAAATAACCGGAAAAAAAGAAAAATAAAAAAACGATTGACAGCCTGCGGAAGATGTGGTATCATTGTCAAGTGCTTTGGCTTGACAGCATCGCCTGCAGGCTGATCGTATTTATGACAAGATGCGGGAGGAGAAACCGTGAAACTTCAACAAGATATGTATGAGATGGGTATGCTTATGGACTTTTACGGTTCGCTGCTTACCGAGAACACACTCGAAGTAATGGAAATGTACTATAACGAAGATATGAGCCTGGCCGAGATAGGGGAAGCCCTTCATATTTCCAGGCAGGGGGCTCACAGCTTCATAACAAAGGGAAAACAGCAGCTCCAGGAATTCGAAAGCAAACTCGGACTGTTCGAAAAATTCAAGAAGATCAGGGCGCAGCTCGAAGAACTCCAGACGGAGTGCGGGATCATTGACCGCGCGGCCCTTTCCAAATACGAGGCGGGATTGCTTGACAGCATGCAAAGCAGGATCTCGGACATGATCTCCGAACTGTGAATGCATACCCGAACGGTACGAAAGTGTGAACGGAGTAAAACATGGCATTTGAAAGCTTATCCGCAAAATTACAAGCAACGATAAAGCGCCTCAGGGGGCAGACAAGAGTCTCCGAGAAGGACGTTAAAGATTTTATGCGCGAGATCCGTCTGGCTTTGCTCGAAGCCGACGTTAACTATAAAGTCGTAAAAGATTTCATATCGAAAGTATCGGAAAAGGCCGTAGGACAGAAAGTACTTGAAAGCCTGTCTCCGGGGCAACAGATCGTTAAGATCGTTGACGACGAGCTTGTTGAACTGCTCGGCGCCGATGACTATAAACTTGATTTCTCAAAGCAGCCCCCGAACGTAATACTGATGTGCGGACTTCAGGGCGCAGGTAAAACGACCGCTTCCGCAAAACTCGCCCTTAATCTCAGGAAGAGCGGAAGAAAGCCTTTACTTGCAGCATGCGACGTATACAGACCCGCCGCTATCAAACAGCTCGAAATACTCGGAAAACAGATCGATATTCCTGTATACACCGAAGACAGCAAAAAGCCTGTCGAGATCGCGCAGAACGCCGTGAAAAAAGCGTTCAGGAGCCTTAACGACACCGTGATAGTTGACACCGCCGGACGTCTTCAGATCGACGAAGATATGATGGAAGAACTCCGTCAACTAAAAAAGGCGCTGAGCCCTTCAGAGATACTGCTCGTAGTTGACAGCATGACCGGCCAGGAAGCTGCGAACGTGGCGAAAGCGTTCAACGACGATCTGGATATAACCGGCGTTATACTGTCTAAACTTGACAGCGATACGAGAGGCGGCGCGGCATTGTCCGTAAGAGCTATCACCGGAAAGCCGATCAAGTTTGCATCCAGCGGCGAAAAATTAAGTGAATTCGAGACGTTCTACCCCAAGCGCATGGCAGACAGGATACTCGGCATGGGCGACGTACTTACACTGATCGAAAAAGCCCAGGAAATTTACGACGAAAAACAGGCGGTGGAACTGGAGAAGAAGATAAGAGCTCAGACTTTTACGCTCGACGATTTCCTTGACCAGTTAAGACAGATCAGAAAAATGGGCGGGCTGCGCGGATTGCTTAAACTGATCCCCGGGGCATCCCAGATAAATGACTCACAGATCGACGAGGGAGCGCTCTCGAAGATCGAGGCGATCATATGCTCCATGACTCCGAAAGAAAAACGGAATCCGGACATTCTGAACGCCAGCAGAAGGAAGCGCATCGCCGCGGGAAGCGGTACGACGGTGCAGGACGTAAACAAACTCATGCACCAGTTTGAAGACATGCGGGCAATGATGAAACGTATGTCGAAAGGTGGTATTGGCAAAAAAGGATTCGGCGGAGGATTTCCGGGAGGTTTCCCCGGTGGATTTCCCGGAGATTTTTCGGGATTTGACAAATGACGCTGCGGTCAACGACCGTCCTGCCCTTACAGGAAAAGCGTTTTGTTAATCAAAGCCTGTTCATTTTTGTAGATATACAAATCCAAACGTATGGAGGTGATAATAAATGCTCAAGATCAGGTTAAGAAGGATCGGCGCTAAAAAAGCACCCTTCTACAGGGTAGTAGTAGCCGAATCCCATTATGCCAGAGACGGAAGATTCATCGAAGAGATCGGAACATACAATCCCCTAGTTGAACCGGCCGAAGTTAAGATCGACCTGGAAAAGGCCGATGAATGGATCAAAAAAGGCGCGCAGCCAACTGATACCGTTAAAGTACTGTTAAAAAAAGCACAGGAAAACGCATGACCCAGCTGCGTTTTTCAAATGAATCGAGGTAAAAATTAAAAATGGAAGAATTCCTTATTTCTATTGTCCGTCAGCTTGTTGACGATCCGGAACAGGTTACTGTTGAAGTGGAAGAGAACGAGAACAATACCGTTCTGAAACTTAGTGTTGCCCCTGAAGATATGGGCAGGGTTATCGGCCGCGAAGGAAGAGTAGCAAGAGCTCTCCGTACGGTCGCGAAAGCGGCGTTCAGGAATAACCCGAAACCGGTTTACATTGACATAGTTGATAAAGCCGAATGATCAGCGACGTATGAGCCTGATCACGACCAGCTTTTTCGACGATTATAGTTGACAGGCAAAAGATATTAGTTGACAGCTATTCCGGCCCGGATACGGAACGGTTTATCCGCGTGCCCGGGCCCGGAATTATCTGAAAGGGGCGGACTGATGCTAAAAAATCTGTTGATCGGTGAAGTTGTGAGCGTTCACGGAGTCAGAGGGGCGCTTAAAGTAAAACCTCTTACTGACTATCCGGAAAGATTCACTAAAACAGAGGCGGTAGACGTTAAATTACCGTCAGACATCGGGCCGTACAAGGGGCTTTCCAAAAGATACAAAGTATCGTACGCAACCGTTTCCGGAGGCACCGTTATACTGATGCTTGACGGCATCTTTGACCGTAATACGGCGGAACTTTACAGGGGAGCAATGCTTTCCGTGACCCGTGAAGAGGCCGTAGATCTTCCGGAAGACACTTATTTTATCGGCGATCTCATCGGGTCAACAGTTTACGAACTGACCGACGGTTTCGCCGGGGACAGTTTCGAGCCTGATGCTCCGGGCACGGCGCTTTTGGGAAAACTGTTCGACGTTCTTCCCACCGGCAGCAACGACGTTTACGGTGTACGCACTCCGGACAACGTAGAAATGTACATCCCCTCGATCGGCGACGTCATAAAACACGTCGACGTAAAGCGGGGACTTGTTTTTGTTAAACTCCTTCCGGGACTCAAAGAAGTCTACACGGGAGAATGATCCTGCACAAACTTATGAAGCGGATAGATATATTGACCCTCTTTCCCGAAATGTGCAACGCGGCATTTTCGCAAAGCATCGTTGCCCGGGCGATAAAAGCGGGTCATCTTGAAATAGATTGTCATCAGATCAGGGACTACACGGAAGACAGACAGGGTAAAGTTGACGATTACCCGTACGGAGGCGGTCCCGGTCTTGTTATGTCATACCAGCCTATAAGATCGGCTTTTAACGCCGCGGTCGAAAAACATCCGGCTGCGAACGGCGAAAAGCCGTATACTATTTACATGTCCCCGCAGGGAACTCCTTTTACGCAGACCGTCGCTAAAAGGCTTGCAGAAAAAGAAAGGCTCGTAATAATATGCGGCCACTATGAAGGGATCGACGAGCGCGTCATCGAAGATATCGTTGACGAAGAAATATCGCTGGGTGATTTCGTGCTGACCGGCGGAGAGATACCTGCGATGGCAGTTGCGGATTGCGTTGCCCGATTAGTTCCCGGCGTACTTGCATCGGATGAAGCGTATGAAAAAGAATCGCACTCGGACATCCTGCTCGAATACGCACAATACACAAGGCCGGAAACGATCGCGGGCATTACGGTCCCGGAGGTTCTGCTTAAGGGCAATCACGCCGATATAGAACGATGGAGGCTCGAAAATGCCATCGAGCGCACAGGCAGGAAACGTCCGGATCTGCTCGAAAAATACGTCCGGCGCGAGCGTGAAAAAAATCTATATTACTTCGACAACAGCGCTACGACCAGACAGTGGGACGTCGTCACCGACCGGATGGATTCCGTAAGCGACGCCGTTTTCGCAAACCCGTCATCACTGCACAGAGCCGGATTTGACGCGGAAAAAGAGTTGAATGCAGCCAGGAGCACGATCCTTTCGCTTATAGGCGGCAGCGATTCCGGATCGCTGTATTTTACGTCAGGTGCTACCGAGGCCAATAACTGGGTGTTCAGGGGCATTCTCGGCGCTAATCCGAGGCTCGGAAAACACGTGATCATTTCTGCCGTGGAGCATCCTTCAGTGACAGAAAGCGCCTTGTCTTTAAAAGAATACGGATACGAGATCGACACCGCTCCGGTAGACAGAGACGGACGTGTAAATTTAGAAAAATTGACAGAGATGATAAGGCCAGGAGAAACGGCGCTGGTGTCAGTCATGCACGTTAACAGCGAGACGGGCAGCATCCAGCCGGTCGAAGAGATATCGAATCTCGTACGAAAACTGTCTCCCGGAACGCTTATACACTGCGACTGCGTACAGAGCTTCGGAAAGATCGAAGTAAACGTAAAAAAACTCGGTGCGGATATGATATCCGCGAGCGCACATAAGATACACGGACCGCGCGGAACAGGCTTCCTGTACGCAGATAAACGCGTAAAAATCAAACCTCTCTTATACGGCGGAGGCCAGGAGGGCGGCTTCAGGTCAGGCACGGAAAATCTTCCCGCAATATGCGGATTTGAAACGGCAGCCTTAAAAATATGTGAAAACCAGGCAGCAAATCTGCCTGAAGTTCAGGAAATGAAGAAGATCTTCACCGAAGCGATACAAAGCGGCCTCCGTACGTACGTGATAAATTCGCCGGAGGAGAACTGCTCTCCTTATATCCTTAACGTATCGTTTCCGGGACTCAGGGCTGAGGTCGTGCTCCATACTCTGGAACAATACGGTATATATGTTTCCGTAGGCTCCGCATGCTCTTCGCACAAGAAAAACAGAAGCACCGTACTCACTGCCATGGGCGTGAATAATAAGGTCATCGACGGGGCAATTCGCATAAGCTTTTCCGCGGACAACACACTTTCGCAATGTGAATATGCTTCTAAAATTCTGGTAAAAGAAATCAAGAATCTTTACGCCGTTCATTCGCGCGTAAATAAAAGGTGATAAAATGGACAGGATCATTCTTGGAAGAATAGGGGAGATCGCTCTTAAGGGCCTTAACCGGTCAACGTTCGAACACAGGCTTGCGACGAATATGCACAAGGCTATTTCGGATCTCGGCCCGGCGCAGATCCATTGGTCTCAATCTCGTTATTTCGTAGAACCGGAGGCTGACGATTTCGATTTCGACACAGCTGTCAGGCGACTTTCGGGCGTGTTCGGGCTCGTTTCGATAAGCCCCGCATACGTGATGGAAACGGACGCGGAACTGTTCTTCAAAAAAGCAGTCGAAGCTGCGGCAGAACAGGTCGGAAAAGGACTCAGGACGTTCAAAGTCGAAACAAAACGCGGCCTGAAAAGCTTTCCGATGAACTCACCTCAGATATCAGACGAGGCGGGAGGAAGGATACTTGACGCGTTTCCGCAGCTGCGCGTTGATGTAAAACATCCTGACTTTACAGTATATATCGAGGTACGCGAACGCTCATACGTGTACACGCAGATCATTGACGCCCCCGGCGGGATGCCTACAGGATCAAACGGAAAAGCGTGCCTGCTGCTTTCGGGCGGTATTGACAGCCCGGTAGCAGGATATATGATTGGAAAACGCGGCGTTGCCATCTGTGCGACGCATTTCTACAGCTACCCGTACACCAGCGAAAGAGCAAAAGAAAAAGTGCTTGAGCTCGCGCGCATAGTATCACGCTACACCGGCCCGATGAAGGTCATCGTCGTACCGTTCACCGACATACAGCTCGCAATAATGCAAAACTGCAGGGAAGAACTGTCAACGATCCTGCTCAGGCGGTCAATGATGCGTCTTTCCGAACGTATCGCGCGCCGCAACAACTGCTCGGCCCTTATTACCGGCGAAAGCGTGGGACAGGTCGCGAGCCAGACGGTCCAGGCGATCTACTGCACGGACAATGCAGTTGCCAACATGCCCGTATACCGCCCGCTTATCGGTATGGATAAAATGGAAACGGTCGAAATAGCGCGAAAAATAGGAACTTTCGAAACGAGCATCCAGCCTTATGAGGACTGCTGCACCGTATTTACTCCGAAACACCCGAAGACAAGGCCGAACCTCCAGGAAGTTCTGGACGAGGAAGCGAGATACGAATACGAAAAACTGGAAGAGACAGCGCTTAACAACGTTGAGATCGTTAATATCTGACATACGCCACGATCTTAAAATTCAAGGAGGAAATGCAAATGATACAGGACCTTCACTCACATACGTACTATTCATTCTGCGGGAAAGACACTCCCGAATCGATAGTTGAAGCGGCGATCGCAGGCGGCATCGAAGTGTTCGGGATCTCGGACCATAATTACGGTATCGGTTACTCGCGCATTGACGCGTTCAACCTCCCGGATTCCGAATCGATACACGGCACGTACGAACGCACGCTGAGAAGGTACTTTGATCATATAAACCTGATAAAAGAAAAATACAGGGGACAGATCGAGGTAAAGCGCGGCATCGAGATATGCACGCTCCACGACGGAGTGAGTTTCAAGGTACACAGCCTGCCGGAAAAAGAAGACGTGTCATTCTTCGACTACTGTCTGGTCGAAAACCTTGACAGCAGCATATCCGTAACTAAAGGCGATCTGTTTGCTTACGCTAAACGCCTCGGCACGCCGCTCGTAGGCATTGCCCACACCGATATGTTCGCGTTTATCAGGTCGAGGGGAGAGGATCCGCTCGAATACTTTTCGCGCATGGCGGCGGACAATATCTTCTGGGAAATGAACGTGAGCTACGATTCCATCCACAACTACAGGATACACAGGTATATGGTCGATTTCTTCGACGACGAGGAAAAGCAGGACGTCGTGAGAAGATCCGGCGTGCGCGTTTCGGTCGGGTTCGACGGCCACCGCGTCGAAGACTATCTGCCTGAACGGATCAAGGAATACAACGACAAATTAACTGCTCTGGGCATAAAAAAACCGTTTGAGTCCTAAGTTGACATAAAACACGCCAAAGAGTATACTATACGTGTGTTTTTTTGAACGGACCATCACGAAACCGACCGGACATAAAAACCGACTGTTACAGGAGGAAAAAAGCATGAAAAAGAGAAAGCTTGTCATACTTGCCGCCCTCGCGATCGCCGCGGTAATGTTGTTCTGCGGCTGTGCCGAAATCGAAAAAGGCGAGTCAAACTGGACTCCGGCTCACGGTGACCCTAAGGTGCAGACGAAACCTACCGCAACCGTGGATATGCTTGTGGCGTTCGGCTCATACCCGAACACCGTCGCTCCTAACAGCATCACAAATCTTTTCAAAAACATAAAGATCGATGACGTCACGGGTCTCTGGGTCGAAGAAGAAACAGAAACCAAAGACGCCGAAGGAAGCGTCACCGCGGTAACGGTCGCGAAATACGATCTGCAGACAGGCTACTACGTTGAAGAAGTGACTAAAGACGGAGTGACCACCACTACTTATTACGCAAAAGAAGGGAATAAGTACTACCTGGTACAGGAGATCCAGTGGATCGTTCTGAAAGACCTGGGAGACAGCTACGTACTTATATCCAGAGAGATACTTGACGCTAAACCGTTCCTCGACGAATACGCTTCGGTCCAGTGGGATGAGTCCACTTTAAGAGACTGGCTCAACGGAACGGACGATTACGCCAGAGGCGGCGAGAAATACGTGGAAAACTGGAACTTTATTGACCGCGCGTTCACTGAGACGGACATTGCCGCCATCAGACCGGTCGAAAATAAAAACACAGATAATGAAGTATTCGGAACTTCGGGCGGAGCAGATACGCAGGATCTAGTATCTGTATTTGCTTCATCCGAGATCGACAGTTATTTCGGCAGTGATCTTTCGATGCAGGCTGCCACCACTCCGTTCGCTGCAAAGCGCGGAGTCGCGGCGGAATATAAAACGAGATACGGCAGCTGGTGGCTCAGGAGCCCCGGCATAAATACCTATTTTCAAGGCATCGACAGGAACGGCGATCTGGATGAAGGCGGATATAACTCCGCTGACATAACCGTAGGCGTACGCCCGGTCATCGTCGTCGCAAAGAGCGCCGTAAGGACTATAGACGATACACTTCCCACCGCAGGTCCGATCGAGACTCCTACTCCGAGACCCACCGCTAAACCCACCGACGAGCCGGAAGGCTGATGCCGAAGAAGGCCACCACCTTTGAAAAAGACCACTTCTGTTTACTTAGATTATTACGAGGAGCATTACTATGAAAAACGTATCTAAAATTCTGACGATCCTTTTAGCGGCCGCTATGATCATGGCCATGGGTACAGTAAACCTTTCTGCCGAAGCCGCTCTTCCTGAAAATGCAACGAACGTAGCTCTTGAAAAAGAAGTCTATGCAGAAGTTGATATGGAAAACTATCCCAACGACGTTGCCGACCTCGGAAACACCTGGTTTAACGTTTTGAATCTTGTCGACGGCGAAAACCCGGAAGTACCAACTGCGAATATTCCGGCGGACCTGCCGATCTGCTGGTACGGCGCTTCAAAAGGCCGCGACACTGATATATTCATCACGATCGATCTCGACGGGACGTTCGACGTATACCAGGTCATTATTTATCCCAGCGATTTCCTTAAAGGTGCGAATATGCCTTCGACGTATGAAGTGCTGCTCTCGACTGACGCTGATAACTGGGAAAAGATAGGGGAAGAAAACGGCATCAGCGAGGCCCAGAAGCAGTATTTTGATCCGTTCGTTTACAGCACGAACCAGAAGGCTTCATACGTAGGTATCCACATCACGAGATCAAGTGCCGTTGCCGATCCGAACTATGCATACAGCGGCATCAGTGAGATAGAAGTTATGGGCGTAGAGATCCCCAAAACGCCTAAGCCCACCAGCGAACCCACCGCAGAACCGACCGAAGCTCCGGCTACCGATGCTCCGGTAGATCAGCCCACCGCTATACCCGGTGAAGCAACAAAAGTTCCCGAAGAGGCTACGAAAGCCCCCGGAGGCGATGATACCACTAAAGGTCCAAACACAGGACTTATCATAGGAATAGTCTGCGGAGTCGTTGTCATAGCGGCTGTAGTCGCAGGCATAATCATTGCCAAGAAGAAAGGGAAGAAATAATTCTGACGTCAGCCTTGTGTGGCGCAGATATGACTAAGACCGCAGCAGCGGAACAGATGTGATCTGAAATCATTAAAACCCCGCACGTTTCCGGGCACCTGGCGAGTCCGCCGGCGGATCCTGAGAGTGCGGGGCTTTCGTATAGACCGGGAGATGAAAAAAGTGATCGAATTATATAAAAACGGGGCTGTCTGGAAAAACGGAAAGCCGCAGACGCGATCCGAAAACGAAGCGCCGTACGGCATTGACGCCGTAAGAGCGGGAAAACAGAAAACCATTGCCCGCAGGATAATAAACAGGCATCTCTGCGCCTCTGAAAAGCCCGGTGAAAAACTAAGCATCAGATTTGACGCCCTGGCGTCTCACGACATCACGTACGTGGGTATTATTCAGACCGCAAGAGCGAGCGGCCTGAAAGAGTTCCCCGTGCCGTACGTTCTGACTAACTGCCATAATTCACTCTGCGCAGTCGGTGGAACGATCAATGAAGACGACCACAGGTTCGGATTGTCTTGTGCTAAAAAATACGGCGGGATATTCGTGCCGCCTCACGTGGCCGTTATACACCAGTATATGCGCGAAATGTACGCCGGATGCGGGAAGATGATAATCGGATCGGACAGCCACACGAGATACGGAGCGCTCGGAACTCTCGCAGTAGGAGAGGGAGGACCGGAACTCGTAAAACAGCTTCTATGCAAACCTTACGAAGTAAGCGACCCCGAAGTCGTATGCGTATATATGACAGGAACGCCGAAACCGGGCGTCGGACCGCAGGACGTTGCCCTCGCGATAATCGGAGCCACGTTCAAAAACGGATTCGTGAAAAATAAAGTCATGGAATTCACAGGTCCCGGGATCGCGTCACTCAGTATGGACTACAGGATCGGCATCGACGTAATGACGACTGAAACGACGTGCTGGTCGTCGGTATGGCAGACAGACGAAAAAGTAAATTCATACCTTAAGACGCACGGAAGGGAAAACGAATATGCCGAACTCATACCGGAAGAAGGCGCTTATTACGACGGCCTCATCTGCGTCGATCTTTCAGAAATAGAGCCGATGATCGCGCTGCCGTTCCACCCGAGCAACGCATACACGATCAGATATTTTATTGACAACGCACAGGATATATTAAGAGAAACCGAAAAGGCGGCAATGGATCAGTTTGGAAGCGCCGTTAAGGAGGGCTCGTTCACATCCAAGTTCCGGGACGGCGCGGTCAACGTCGACCAGGGCGTCATTGCCGGTTGTTCGGGCGGAACGTTCGAAAATCTTCTCCGCGCAGGAGAGATAATCGGCGACGGGAACATCGGAACAGGAGCATATTCATTGTCCGTATATCCCGCCAGCGAACCGGTATGGCTTGAACTGGCAAAAAACGGAACGCTCGGACGCCTCACGTTGTCCGGAGCCACAGTCAGATCATGCTTCTGCGGACCGTGCTTCGGCGCCGGAGACGTACCGTCAAACAACGCGTTCTCGATCAGGCATACGACAAGGAACTTCCCGAACAGAGAAGGCTCCAAACCGGGAGAGGGACAGAACGCGTACGTCGCGCTGATGGACGCCGCATCGATCGCAGCCACCTCACGCAATAAAGGCATACTGACACCTGCCACAGAACTGCCGGATATCGAAAAGATCTGGGACGTAAACGCGGCGGAAAAGTACAGATTCGACGAAAAAGTATATAAAAACCGAGTGTACAACGGCTGGGGCAGACCGGCACCTGAAACGGACCTCGTATTCGGACCTAACATCGCCGACTGGCCAAAAATGGACCCGCTCACGGACAATATCCTCCTCGAAGTCGCCTCCGTGATCACCGATCCGGTGACAACGACGGATGAGCTTATCCCGAGCGGCGAGACTTCATCGTATCGCTCCAATCCCGAACGCCTCTCCAGATTCGCACTTTCAAGAAAAGATCCCGCATACGTTTCCCGCAGCCTCTCGGTACGCGAAAAAGAACGCCTCAGACGCGAATACGCCGCTCTCGCGAAACGAACGGAAGAAAAGGCAAGCCCTGACGCGATACCCGAAAAATACAAAGCTGCGATGGAAATGTACGACGGCATCGGCGACTGGCGCGAGCTGTCACTCAATACGCAGATAGGCAGCGTAGTGTGCGCGGTAAAACCGGGCGACGGGTCGGCAAGAGAACAGGCCGCTTCGTGCCAGAAAGTGCTGGGAGGATTCGCGAACATCGCCGAAGCATATGCGACGAAACGCTACAGAAGCAACCTTATAAACTGGGGTATGGTACCGCTGATAACCGAATCGATCGAAAAACTAGGGCTCGTACCGGGCGACAGGATATTTATCCGCGATATAAAGAAGATCATCTCCGGAGGCGAGAACAAGGCCATACAGGCAACGATAATCAGGACAAACGGAACACGGATGCAGACCGGATTCACGACCGGAGAACTCAGCGCATCCGAGCGGTCAATACTTCTCGCGGGATGCCTGATCAATTATTACAACAGCTGAAAAACACGAAAGTTGAAAGCAGCGGAGGGACAATGCCAGAAAACGCATTTCAAACAAAAAAACTGATATTTCAGCTCATATTGTTCCACTTAGGGATGGCAGGGATATCACTTGTTGTCACCGGCAACGTCACGGAACTCCGGGGCGTATTGTTCCTGCTGCTTCCTGCAGCCATGATACTGCGCGTAATGACGCTGACACTGTTCACGCTCCCCGCATGCTTCTCGCCTTACCGCCGCACGTTCCTGATGCTGATGTCAGGACTTTGGATGACGTGGCAGGGCTTCTCGTGCGGCAGATACATAGAAACGTCGGTAATGGCAGCAGTCATATTTGCCGCCGGAGCAGCTGTATTTTTCTTCAAAGAGCGCCACGACCCGCAGAAACAGGACGAGATAGGCAGCTGGGCTAAAAAACTATCCGTTCTGCTCTATTTCTCGCTCCTGTACATCTTCCTGATAGAAATACTGCAGACGTGCAGCTTCCTGATCCCACTCGAAAGCATGCTCTCTCACCCGGACATACTGGCAAGCAACCTTTTGTTTTTCACAGCGCTCGGCTCTTTCATACTATGGATAAGACGCCCCGTTTTAGGTGCCGGGATATACCTGGTATTCTGGCTCATATTCGCCATCGCGTCGCTCATAAAGAATACGAACACGTATGAGCCGGTGCTCCTGCCGGACATTTTCCAGATCAAAGAAGGATTCTCCGCTGTCATGGACATACTCGGCATATTCTGGTTCATACTCATCATTGTCGCCGCGGCGGGACTGATCGCGGGACTGATCGTGCTCGGATTCAGAGCAAAAAAGCGCGAAAAAGCAACGAAACCGCTTATAATCGCGTCATGCAGCTTCCTTGCAGTCGGAATAATAACGTGCGTTGCCGCATCGTTCATACCGTGGATAAGTTTTTCGGCCGTTTCATCAAGAGAGCTCTTCAACCGCAACGGATACGTTTTCAGTTTCATCACGAGCGGATACAGGACGTTTAACACAAAACCGAGAGACTACAATTCTGACGAGCTTGCCCCGATGATCGAAAAAATCGAAGCCTCCGGAACAGATAAAACGGACGCTCTGCCGGAGAAAATGAACATCGTCGCGATACAGATCGAATCATTCATTGACCCCCTCGAACTAGAAGGCGTCGAACTGGAACGCGACCCGATACCTTTCCTTAGATCGCTCTCGAAAGATTACTCCTGCGGTAAAGTGACCGTCCCGATCTTCGGCGGACAGACGGTGAAAAGTGAGTTCGAATTTCTGACCGGACTCAGCATCAGCAACCTGCCGTACGGATACAACCCTTATATGATCAGGCTCGCGGATACGGCGATCGATTCATTTCCGCGCTACCTTAAGCAGCTGGGCTTCGACACTTTCGGAATGCACGATTACCAGGGCGAATTCTTCTCGCGCAATATGGTTTATGAAAATCTCGGCTTTGACCGGTTCGTCCCTTACGAATTTATGGCCGGAGTCCAGAAAAAAGAGCTCGTGATCTGGTCTGACGACTCTATACTGTTAGAGCAGATGAAGATCGCACTGGACGGATCTTCGAGCGACCGCCATTTCATTTTTGCCGTAACGGTCCAGACACACGGAGCGTACCCTTCGCTTAAAAAAACCGAATATCCGATGGGAATAAGAGGACTCGAAGCAGACCCGGCGACGGAGGGAAAACTGGCATATTATATCGGCCAGCTCGAGCAGGTAGACACGCATCTGAAGAACATCGTAGACTATTTTGAGAAACGCGGCGAGCCGGCAATGATCGTTATGTACAGCGATCATATGCCTACGTTCGCGCTCGATCTTCCCGGCGTGACTGCGGAAAACAGATTCGACGTGAATTTCTATTCCTGGAACAATATGGGTATCGCGAAAGAGGCGGACCGGAAGATAAAACTTTACCAAATGAGCACGTTCGTATGCGACTCGATCGGACTTAAGGGTTCGTTTATGAACCGGTTCCACAGGATCTACTCGGAATCGGAAAAATACGCCGAAGACTTCGAAAAAGTCCAATATTACAAGCTTTTTGAAGAACCACTCGAAAAAGGATTCGTAAACGAAAACTACACACTGGGACTGACCGAACTTAAAATAACCGGTATCGCGTACGACGCGGCACTGAATGAATATACGATAACCGGAGAAGGAATGACAGACGACGCATACCTGTGCGTAAACGGCAGAGTATACGACCTCGTGTATATTGACCCGCACACGATGAAATATACGGATCCTAAACGGGCCCTTAAGAGCAGCGACACTGTAACGCTGAGGATAATAGGCGAGAAATACGGCGGAGTACTCAAGGAGAGCGAAGTATATGAATGGGGCTGAATTTATTGTCCGTGAGCTGATAAAAAACGGCTGCGAGACCGTCTTCGGATATCCCGGAGGAACGGTATTGTCCCTTTATGACTCGCTCTACCGCCACAGAACGGAAATAAAACATGTGCGTACGAGCCACGAGCAGGGAAGCGCACACGCCGCAGACGGATATTCACGCATAACGGGCAGACCGGGAGTGTGTCTGGCCACGTCAGGCCCGGGGGCAACGAATCTGGTGACCGGTATCGCCAATGCGTTTATGGATTCCGTTCCCGTCGTTTTTATCACGGGCAACGTCGAACACAGCCTGATCGGGACCGATTCGTTCCAGGAAGTCGATATCATCGGAATGACGCTCGGGATAACGAAACACAGCTGGGCTGCCAGAGATCCCGAAACACTGATAGACGCGATGACGCACGCATTTAACGTGTGTATGTCCGGGCGCCGCGGACCTGTACTCATCGACGTCGCAAAAGACGTGCTTGAGGGAGAATGGCCGGGCTATCAGGACGCTCTCGGGGCGGAAGTCAGACAGATCCAAAACCGTCAGAACGTTGACCCGAAAGAAGTTGAAAATGTTTGCAGCATTATCGATAAAGCACGGAAACCTCTTATCATCTGCGGGGGAGGGATCAGGCAGTCGGGCGCTGAGGAAGAACTGATCATGCTCGCGCGTTTGACCGGCTCATGCGTATGCCATACTCTTATGGGCATCGGCACCGTTCCCGGGTCAGATCCGTACGACCTGGGGCTCATCGGCATAATGGCGGGAAAAGATGCAAAGGCGGCAATAGAAGAGTGTGACCTTATTATCTCCGCCGGGGCGAGACTCGGTAACAGAGTGATCGATATAGGCGGCCTGGTGGAGCGAGGGAAGAAGCTCGTCCAGATCGACGCAGACAGGGCAGAAATCAACAAGATAGCAAAGGCGGACGGATATATTGCCGCGGACGCAAAAGCGGCTTTAAAGGCCATTCTGGCGCATTTTAAAGGCATTCCGGAACGTGACCCGTGGTTTTCGCCGAAAAAGACACCTGATGACGTTGACGCCGCGTTCCCCGCACCGCCGAAAATGAAGAAAGGGCAGATAAGACCGGAGGATATTTTCAAGACGGTAAAAGAAACTCTCGGAGACGGTATCACCGTTGTCACAGACGTAGGCCTTCACCAGCTGTATACGGCAAAATATTATCCGCTGAGCCCTGCGGACAATTTCATCACGAGCGGCGGTCTGGGGACAATGGGTTTTGGCCTCGGCGCTTCGATCGGCGCTTCGACAGCACGCCCCGGACGGACAACCGTTTTGTTCACCGGTGACGGCGGGTTTATGATGGATATGAACGAACTCGCGACGGTGTCGTACGAAAAATTGCCGCTTATCGTGATAGTGATGAGAAACGGCGAGCTCGGAATGGTGCGCGAGATGCAGCGGATCCACTGCGCAAGGCGCTACAGTCAGACGAAACTTGACCAGAAACTGAACATACCGAAACTCTGCTCCGCGTTCGGCCTTAAAGGCGTAAGAGCAGGCTCGACCGAAGAACTAA
>DBVV01000070.1:52977-57014 GCA_002308795.1 Mageeibacillus sp. UBA1255
AACATCGACAGCCTCGCCGTCGGAACTACCGACGAACCGTCGATCTCGCGCATAACGGTACGCGTCGATTGCGATTCGAGAGTGCTCGAACAGATCATTTTCCAGGTGGGCAAACTCGTGTGTGTCCATAAAGTAAAAGTGCTTGAAGACGGCGCGCAGGTGTCAAGGGAGCTTACGCTCATAAAGGTACGCGCTGATTCGGCGGCAAGGAGCGAACTGATACAGATCGCGCAGGTTTTCCGGGCGAGAATAGTTGACCTCACTCCTGACGCCCTCACGATCGAACTCACTGGAGACGGCGGGAAGACCGATGCGCTCCTTGACATGCTCCGCCCGTACGGCGTGATCGAAATGGCACGCACCGGAATAGTATCGCTTGACCGCGGAACTTCATCTATTGCCGACACACCGTACGATTTCGGAGGGAAAACAGATGAGCCCTAAGATCAACCGCACTCTGATATATGATACCACCCTGCGAGAAGGCTCGCAGAGCCCCGGCATATCTCTGAGCGTCTCCGATAAACTGCGCATCGCTGCCGAACTTGACGAGGCGGGGGTATCTTTCATCGAAGGCGGGATGCCGGAGACTAATCCGAAGGAAGACGAATTTTACAGAAAAATAGCGGATTATCCGTTTAAAAACGCTGAATTCGTGCCGTTCGGTGCGACTGCCAGGGCAGGTATACGCGTGAGTGACGATCCTCTTTTGCGCGCATTGGCTGAAACTCCTTTCAAAACGGTATGCATTTACGGAAAATGTGATATATTTACAGTCGAAAACGTGCTGAAGATCTCTCCGGAAGAAAATATCAGAATAATATCCGATAGCGTGGATTATCTGAAGAAGACGGGAAAGAATATAATTTTCGACTGCGAAGGGCTTTTTAAGGGCTGGATGCGGGACCGGGATTTTTCGCTCCAGTGTCTCCTGGCAGCCACCAGACACGGCGCTGACACGATCGTTTTGTGTGACAGCAGCGGCATCGCCGATCCTGTTAATACTGTCGAAATATTAAAAGAAGTCAGCTTTTTTATGAAGGATGCGAACCCGCGCGTTAAGATAGGCGTTCATATGCACAACGACTGCGGGATGGCAGACGCGAATACCGTTGTCGCCGCGCTGAACGGTGCGGATCTGGTCAATACTACGCTGTTCGGCCTGGGCGAACGCTGCGGCAACGCGGATTTCTTTACCGTTGTCCCGAACCTCCAGGTCAGATACGGGCGTCAATGCCTTCCGGAAGCGTCGATGCGTTCGATAACCGGCCTCAGCTACCGTGTATCCGATATACTTAATATTAAAACAAGAAACAACGCGCCGTTTGTCGGGCGCAACGCGTTTGCTCATAAAGCAGGCACGCACATCAATGCCGTTTTGAAAGCGCCTGAAAGCTTCGAGCCTGTCGATCCCGAATCGGTCGGCGGCGAAAGGAGGCTGATCGCTTCGGAGATAAGCGGCCGGAGCGGTATTCAGGATATCGTAAGGCGCATCTGCGGAGTAGAACTCAGCACGGAACTTAATCAGCAGGTTTTAAGCACGTTAAAGCAGCGCGAATTTGAAGGCTATCAGTATGAGAGCGCCGCCGCGTCGCTCGAACTGCTGGTGCGCAGGCTGACGGGCGAATATAAACCCGCTTTTAAACTGAACAGCTACAAGGTCATAACACTTGACGAGCAGGCGCAAAGCCCGTACTCCGCTTCGGCGATCGTCGACCTCACCGTAGACGGTGTAAGCGAGATCACAGCGGGCAACGGCATCGGTCCCGTTGACGCGCTCGACTGTGCGTTCCGTAGGGCGATGGCTCATTTTTATCCTTCTACGCTCGGCATCACGCTTGAAGACTATAAAGTGCGCGTCATTGACTCCGGCGAGGGAACTGCCTCGAAAGTGCGTGTCTTTATCGAATTTGCAGGCGGAGGGAAGAGATTCGGCACGGTCGGGCTTTCCGGAGACATAATACAGGCAAGCTGGGCGGCGCTCGTTGACGCGTACGAATACTGGATAATGAAGAGCAGCGACAGATCCGGAGGTACGAAATGATATACAGAAAAAACGGTTTTTACGGTGACAATATCGTCTGTGATCAGGCTGACGGCCGTTCCGGGTTTCGTACTTCTGCCCTGATCGAAACTACGCCGTGGCGAGGCGCGGGGGAGCCTGTACACGCCGCCAGAGCGGAACTTACGTATGATGACGAGGCACTCTACGTCCGGATGCGCTCATATGAATTATCGCCTATAGACACCAGGCGCAATTTCGGCGATCCCGTCTGCCGCGATTCATGCCTCGAATTTTTCTTTTCGCCCGTTCCCGGGGAAAAAGCATATTTTAATTTTGAACTGAATCCCTCTGCAGTTATGTACGTCGGGTTCAGCCGGGCGGGGACAAGGTCGGACAGCCGTCTGCTTTCCGATCTTGATATAAGGGACAATTCGTTTTTTTCTGCCCGTTCCGCCCGCTCGGGCACCTACTGGGAAGTATCGTATAAGATCCCGTATGCATTTATACGAAGGTATGCGCCGGAATTTAAAACTCCGGTTCCCGGAGACGTGCTCAGGTGCAATTTTTACACCTGCTGCGACGATGCCGAACAGCCGTACTACACGGTGTGGCATTATATCAACGCCCCGGGACCGGATTATCACCGCCCCGAGTGTTTCGGAGCGCTCGTGTTCGAGTGATCTTACAGACCTCTTGCCGCGAATTTGTTGATCGCTGCGACGGCCGGGGAGAGGGCAACGGATACAAACAATTCAATTATAAAATTCATTCCGACCAGGCCCGACAGCACGTATACCAGTACGTTCGAGCCTCCTGCCCACGTTCTCAGGACAGGCTGGAAGAATATCAGCATACCTATAATGAATATGCCTGTATTAGCTATCGGAGCCGCCATAGAGGCGATGTAGCAGGCCGCGATCCCGCTCTGGAACATTTTGTACAGGGCGATAAGCAGTCCGGCGGCAACGATGACGAATGCGACCGGGATGATTATGCGGGCGGCGTTGTTTTCGATTCCTGCGGTGATTTTTGCTACGGCAAATCCGCCCGCGAAGATCGCGGCGCCTGTTAAAGCGTATCCGAGTTCAGCGAGATATTTGAATTTTCGTACGGCTTTGTAAATTATAGCAGGGAGGAAGCCTGCCATCGCGCCTTTAAGAAGGCATAATACCCACGCCATGAACGGATTTGCTGCGAATACCATCTGTCCGCCGGGATCTTTTCCGGTGAGCGAGAGTATCGACACGACGACTCCGAATACAAGGCCGAGTACGAGTCCCGGTACGGGTCCTAATACTACCGCGCCGACAACGATCGGGAACAATGCTAAAGTTATTGAAAACGGTCCGAACGGGATTCCTAAAAAGACCTGAAGTAATATCACCAGCGCTGACAATACGCCAGTGAAGACGATCATTTTGACTCTTTTATCCATTTTTTACTCCTTACTGCTGCTCTTTTGCTATGCTGCCCGAACCAGCCGCGCTATCCTGTAGCGCCTGCCCGTCGGAGGACCTGCGGATGCAGCGTATGAAATTTGCGGACAAAAGCCCCGGAACCCTGTGCCTGCCCGTGCCTCACCAACGCTCCGTCGCTTTATTAACTGCTCTTTCGCGTCAATACCGGCATCGGACGGCAGCCTCTGCGGCTCTGCCCGGACAATATTATACACCAATCTGATTATAATTTCAAATTTAAATCATCGCCCTGGCGATACCTTATTTTTCACATGCTGCATATTGAATCTGATACGGCCACAAATGACCACAGGCGGAATTGCGGCCGTACTTTCAACCTCGCTGATACGGCCACAAATGACCAAAGGAGGAATTGCGGCCGTACTTTCAACCTCATTGATACGGCCACAAATGACCAAAGGCGGATTTGCGGCCGTACTTTCAACCTCGCTGATACGGCCACAAATGACCAAAGGCGGATTTGCGGCCGTACTTTTCACCTCTTCGATACGGCCGAAAAAGATCAAAGGAAGGATTTCGGCCGTGCAATCTAAACTGTACCCATGAAAATGGAC
>DBVV01000042.1:0-3401 GCA_002308795.1 Mageeibacillus sp. UBA1255
GGCCAGCGAATAAAATTCTCCTGCTGAGAATAATCTATAATTGACGCCCAGCGGTCGATCGACTCCATTGCCCGCGCCATAATATCGTCGCGCACCTCGAACCAGCGCGCCTTGAACGGCTCCGTGAACTTCGGATCGTTCAGCAAAAACGTAAACCACGTGTCGCCAACGTACTCGCGGCCCGTTGCCGCCCACGACTCGTAATCACCGTAATCGCGCGAAAAATTGCCCATCGCGAGGTCAAAATCCCAGAGCGGCCCGAATTTCAGCTTCCCGCCCTTCTCCTTCGTTATGAAGCAGCTGCGCCTGAACGCGGTGTCAATATTGCACGTAAGCTCGCACATTATTATCCAGTCGTAAAGCGTCTCGGCGTCAACATATTCGTAGTAGTCTCCCAGTGCCTGCACCGCTTTATCCGCGGCCTGAACGTATTCGCTTATGAATTTAAAGTGCTCGGGCGTCATTTTCTTCGTATCCGGGCTCTTAATACCGACGAAGATCAGCTTTCCGGCGTGGAAATAATCGACTCCGCGCACGTCGTCTTCATTCGTGCCGCACACCTCAAGAAGATAGCCCGTATCCGGATCTTCGTAGTTGAGGTCAATATCCACCCGCTCCTGGTTGCGTTCTATCTGCTCGCCGATCGAATAAACGCCCTGATACTCGCCGTTGAGGTAGACGTCAACGGGGTACTGGTGCGGTACGAAGTCGAATGACAATCCTCTGGCCATATCGAACGCCACGGTGTTGCGTATGAGGCTCTTATCTGCGTAATTTGCCAGCAGCACCCAGTCTTTCGCCTTGTGCAGCCCGAAGATCGAAACGCCGGAGTCAAACTTTATGCGCCAGGGCTTCTTTTCCCACTTCCACGTGGAATTGCCCCTGCCGCGTATCCCGGCGTCGGTGTAAGGTACGGTCGGAAATCCCCACGAAGTCGTGTTTGTCACCGCCACACGGCAGCGCAGATAATCTTCCTGGCTCTCGATCGGTTTTCCGTCTTCCGTCTCGATCCATACTATCGGTATCGAACCGGTGCGGCGTTTTATCTCAACGCTGTACGTGCGCGTAAGGCCGTCGCCGTCTGTCACGGTGAGCGCGTGAAGGCGGGTAAGATAGATCGAACCGTCGCCGTTGACCGCCTCGGGATTCAGCGTGACGCTGCCGCCTTCGGCTTCGAATTCGAGGCGCGCGTATTTCATATAATCTTCAGAAACGTGCAGCGGGACCTGCAAAGACACCGTATTTCCCTTTATGACCCAAGGAAGCTGCCCTGAAAGCCCGGAATTGCCCTTAAAATCGATTTTCTCGAGCCGGGCGTATCCTTTTCCTCCCAGACCGTACTCCGCCATTTCGGCCCCGTTATAGGCCTTCACGTTGAAATACGCAGCGGCGAAACTGACGTCAGGCGCACCTTCCTTTTCCCATATCAAAGAATTTTCCGGCAGATCAATATAAGGCAGCGCGAGCATATCTTCAGGCGGGGCAAAATCCAGTCTGAGCGTCGCACCCGGCAATATGTTCGGGTACGATTCGCCGTCCAGCAGCGCGGCCAGTTCTTCTTCAGTGTGTGCGTGCATATCCGCGTCGTCTGCGGCTGTTTCGTTTACAGCTTTAAGCCACCTGTAAAATCCGTCAGGCGCGGTTTCTCCGGTGAGTTCGCAAGTCGCGCCTGAGGTGTCCAGGCTGATCCCCGGCGCAGCGGCTGTGAGACCGCCGGATCTGAGCGTGCCGTTTTCAAATTTGACCGTCCCCTGCTTCTGCGTTTCGATATGGATCGCGCCTGCAAGTTCGAGAGTATGCCCCTCCAGCCTGACCGTACAGGGCTGCGTTATAGTAAGCCCTTCGGTCTCGGTGGTGATGTCCGCGCCGAGGGCAATTATTATTCCGTTTCCGTTTATTTCGCCGTTTTCCTGCACATCAAGGAGTGCGGCAAGTGTTTCATAATTTTCGACGATAAAGTCCGGTGCGCGTGTCGGTTCGGGCGTCGGTTCCGGAGTTGGCGCCGGAGTGATGACGGCCGTGGGCAATTCCGTCGGCGTTTTCGCAGGGCCGTGCGTCGTTACTTGCACGTTTGAATGGGTCAATGTTGCTGCGTTTTCTTCTGCCGGTTTTTTCGCGCAGCCAAAGCATGCCGGCGTCAATACTGCCAGTGTGAGGGCAACAAAAATGGAGAATTGAAGAGTAAGGTATCGCCTTCGCCGACGATCAAAAACACCATCCTCAATTCTCCAATCCTCATTTACCATTATCAATTATACTATGGCTTCTTGCTCTTCCTTATTTTTCGCCAGCGAAGCCGGATAGATGGCTAAGAATTTTGTTTGACCGAAATGCGAACCGATTCCGGGGTTCGCATGAGACCCAAAATTCGTGTCATCATCCGGTTCGCACACTTGCCACTTGCCACTTTCAACTTTCAACTTGCAACTTGCCACTTAATACGCCTTCCCCCACACCACCATGTGTTTCGCGGGCCTGCCGCAGCACACGCACTTGTCGGAGAGCGTCTCCTGCTCAAAAGGCATACAACGCGACGTTGCCTGCGTATCATCTTTGATCTTAAGCTCGCACTCCTTATCGCCGCACCACATTGCCCGCACGAAACCGGGCTTTTCGGCGATAGTTTTGCAGAACTCGTCGTAATCCGTAACGTCGTAAATGCGGCCTTCGCGGCTCGCAAGTGCCTTCTCGTAGAGGGCGTCGTGGACGTTGTCCAAGATCTCCTGCGCCTTTTCACCGATCTCGTCAAGCGAAACGGGAAGCTTCTCGCCGTTGTCCCTGCGCACCGTCATGCACTGGTTGTTTTCGATATCTCTCGGGCCGATCTCGATGCGAAGCGGCACGCCTTTCATTTCCCACTCGGCGAATTTCCAGCCGGGCATCTTATCGGAGTCGTCGATTTTAACGCGGAAGCCTTTGGCTTTGAGCTCGTCGGCAAGGGCGTTCGCGCGGTCAAGCACGCCTTCTTTATGCATCGCAACGGGTACGATCACGATCTGGATAGGAGCGATGGCGGGCGGCAATACGAGGCCGTTGTCGTCACCGTGAACCATTATGATGGCGCCAATTGTCCTCGTGCTGAGGCCCCACGACGTCTGATGCACGTATTTAAGAGTATTGTCCTTATCCGTATACTGGATGTCGAACGCTCTCGCGAAACCGTCGCCGAAGTTGTGGGACGTTGCAGACTGGAGCGCCTTGCCGTCGTGCATCATCGACTCGATCGTGTACGTCGCTTTTGCGCCGGCAAACTTTTCTTTATCCGTCTTGCGGCCCTTGATCACCGGGATAGCCAGCGCCTCTTTGTAGAAATCGGCGTAGACGTCAAGCATTTTAAGTGTTTCGGCCTCTGCTCCCGCTTCGTCGGCGTGCGCGGTATGGCCTTCCTGCCAGTAGAATTC
>DBVV01000042.1:3410-3646 GCA_002308795.1 Mageeibacillus sp. UBA1255
AACGGACGCGTGGTCTTTTCCCAGCGTACAACGCTCACCCACTGGTTGTACAGTTTGGGCAGGTCGCGGTACGAATGAATGATGTGTGAATAATGGTCGCAGAAGAGCGTCTCGGACGTCGGGCGTACGCAGAGCCTTTCGGTGAGCTCCTCAGTGCCGCCGTGTGTGACCCAGGCTACTTCGGGGGCAAATCCTTCGACGTGGTCTTTTTCTTTCTGGAGCAGGCTCTCGGGGAT
>DBVV01000042.1:3698-3998 GCA_002308795.1 Mageeibacillus sp. UBA1255
CCAGATCGCGTAGCCGTACGGGCGCAATATCATGCAGCCCCTGACGCTCGAGTAGTCAATCAGTTCGGCTCTGAGGACAACGTCCGTGTACCATTGTGTGAAATCTTCGCTCATGGAAGTGATGGCTTCCACCGCTTTGCCTTTGTTTTTTTCATTCATTGCCATGATCATGTCACCTTTGTTTATATTACTTTGTTTTAAAACGATACTCCGTCGTATGCGCCGCGGCCAAGTTTTTTGCCTGGCCGAACGTATTATTAGTATAATCATTTTCGGCGTTCAATTCAACTGAAAAATCTG
>DBVV01000110.1:0-14418 GCA_002308795.1 Mageeibacillus sp. UBA1255
CCGTATGGGCAATGGGAGGCGACTGCGTCGAGATCGACGTACGCGTGACAAAGGACAAGGTACCCGTGATCCTTCACGATACTACCCTCACCCGCACCACTGATTTCGCCGAAAAAGCGGGCAAAAACGGGCTCCCTGAATCAGATAAGATCGGAGACTGGACACTTGAAGAACTCAGACATTTAAGACTGAAAGATGGCGAAGGAGGTCAAGGCGCGCAGGTCACGCCTTACGTCATACCTACGCTCGAAGAATGCCTGATCGCCGCCCGAGGCCGCTTTTTCTACATTCTGGACAAGCAGAAGGCCTGGAGATACGCCGAACTTCCCGAAATCGAAGAGATCCAGCCTCTCAGCAAAAAGCGCTATCTGGCGCCGGTCATGGAGAGTGCGGACAATTTCGAATCTGTATTTATTGCGTACGGTACGATCGACGATACTGAAGAAGGCACGCTGGACGCAGATGAAGCCCTCAGGATCCAGCAGTTTATTTACGACACGTACGGCCGCAAGATGTACTTCTTCCTGCGCGGCTGGACGGAACTCGGCACCGCGTCGAAGTATGCCGAAACGCTGGAAAAAGGCTCGCTGACAAACTCCGGAGTGATCGTGAACGGCGCGTTCGTCGCCGGGGACAAAGAAACCAACAAGACTATAAAAGCGCTTACTAAAGCCCATCCTGACACGTTCTTCGGAGCATGGACCATTGACAGAGACGGCAGCGACGTCGAAGAAGTCTGGAAAATGATGTACGACACCGGCCTAAGAGGAATGATGTCGAACGATATGCTCCGCCTGGTAAAATTTGCCGCAAAAGCCGGGCACTACGCGTGATCCTACGCTCACGGAAAAAAAACCCTGAAAAAACCTGTTGACAACATTAAAAACTGTGCTACAATACGCACTGAAGTTTAGAAATTCTAAACTTTAAGTTTACTAAACCGGCGGAAGGTGGGATGGACATGAATGCTCTTGCTTTAGGAAAAAGACTCAGGGATCTTCGCATCACCAACGGACTGACACAGAAAGAACTTGCGAACCGCTGTGAATTGTCCAAAGGCTTTATCTCACAGGTCGAAGGAGACCAGACATCCCCTTCTATTGCCACTCTTATGGATATCCTCGAATGTCTCGGCACCGATATACAGACCTTCTTCAACGAAAAACCTGCCGAAAAAATCGTTTTTACACCTGACGACTATTTCGAAAACGAAGACGAAGGACTCGGACATAAAATAACGTGGATCGTCCCGAACTCCCAGAAAAACGATATGGAGCCGATAATTATCGACCTCGCCCCGGGAGGTACTTCTGTAAAAGAAGAACCTCACAGCGGAGAGGAATTCGGTTACGTGCTTTCAGGAACCGTAACCGTTCATAAAGGTGACGAAAGATACAAAGTAAAGAAAGGCGAATGCTTCTACTACAGCCCGGATAAAGAACACTATATCGAGAATAAAAGCAAACAGAGCGCGAGCGTGTTATGGGTATCTACCCCGCCGAGCTTCTGATACAGATCATCCGAAAACAGAACCAGGAGGAAGAAAAATGTCAGACCACATTATCGATCTACTAAATATCACCAAAAGCTACGGTGACACTGAGGTAATAAAAGATTTGTCGCTTTATATAAAAGAGAACGAATTTTTAACGCTTTTAGGGCCGTCGGGATGCGGAAAGACCACCACTCTCAGGATCATCAGCGGCTTTGAAAAGCCGGATTCAGGAAAAGTGCTTTTCAACGGTGAAGACATTACAGACCTCCCTCCGCACAAACGCAAGGTAAATACTGTGTTCCAGAAATATTCACTGTTCCCTAACATGAATATTTACGAGAATATCGCGTTCGGACTGAAGATCAAAAAGCTGTCGGAATCGGAGATCAAAAAGAAGGTAAAGGCTGCGCTCGAACTTGTCGAACTTTCCGGATTCGAAAGAAGAAAACCGGATTCATTGTCCGGCGGCCAGCAGCAGAGGATCGCCATCGCCAGAGCTATCGTTAACGAGCCTGAAGTACTGCTGCTCGACGAACCACTCGGTGCCCTTGACCTCAAACTCAGAAAAGAGATGCAGGTCGAATTAAAGGCTCTTCAGAAGAAGACCGGGATCACGTTCATTTACGTTACGCATGATCAAGAAGAAGCTCTTACGATGTCCGATACGATCGTGGTCATGAACCAGGGCGTCATTCAGCAGATCGGCAAACCTACAGATATTTACAACGAACCCAAGAACGCTTTCGTCGCACGGTTCATAGGAGACAGCAATATATTGTCCGGCGTGATGATAAAAGATTTCCTGTGCGAATTTGCCGGGCGTAAATTCGAATGCGCAGACCAGGGATTCGAAAAAGACGAAGACGTCGACGTCGTCGTTCGACCCGAGGATATAAAAGTCGTTGCCCCCGCGGAAGGCATGCTCACCGGAACGGTGATCTCGACTCTGTTTAAAGGCGTACATTACGAAATGATCGTTGCATCCCCCGACGGATTTAAGTGGAAGATCCACAGCACCGAAATGACCGAGCCCGAAACGGAAATAGGAATGATCATCAAACCGTTCGACATCCAGATAATGAAGATACCGTACAATATCCTAACAGGATGGGTGCTCGAGGACAATATGGTCGATATCGGACCGGTAAACGTCAGATACAAGCCGGGAAACGCCAATGCGGATGAGTTCGATGATGAAGAGACGGTCAACGTTTACATCCTCCCGCAGGATATCGATATCATAACCAAAGAACCCGAAAAAGAGCCTGACGACGGTGACAATATCCTTACGGGAGAAGTCGAGACGTTCAGATATAAAGGAGACGATTACGAAATAACAGTTAAATGCGGCGATCTTTCTATACTTGTCCACACGTACGACAAGGTCAAGATCGGCCAGACCGTTTATCTGCACATTCCGGAGGAATCGATCCGTATCCGTAAACGTGAGGAGGTCGTGGAAATCGATGACCAGGGTAACTAAAGCGCTGAAAAACATACCGCTGTACGTCTGGATACTGATGTTCACCATCGTACCCCTTATTATGATACTCGTATACGCGGTATTTGAATTCAGGCCGGACGGAGTGCATTTCACGCTCGTCCACTTGAAAAATGCGGTAACTGAGCCTCTGTACATACAGTCACTGTTAAGAGCGCTTAAATATGCGCTTATCTCCACCGTGATCTGTCTGATCCTCGGATACCCCCTTGCCTATATTTTATCCCGCTTAAACGAAAGAGCACGCAGTTTCCTTTCCGTGCTCCTTCTCCTGCCGATGTGGATGAATTTCATTATCAGGACGTACGCAATGCTGTCGCTGATCGATGAGGAAGGAATTATCACTAAGCTTTCCGGAGGATTTATGCTAAAAGGCACCGAAGCCGCCATAATAATAGGCATGGTCTACAACTTCCTTCCTTTCCTGGTTCTTCCGATATACACTTCGATGATGAAGATCGATAAAAATCTGATCGAAGCTGCGCAGGATCTGGGCGGGAATTCTTTCCACGTGTTTAAAGGCGTCATCCTGCCTCTCTCGATCCCGGGCGTAGTATCAGGCATCACGATGGTTTTCGTGCCGTGTGTTACGACGTTCGTTATCCCCCAGCTGATGAACAACAACGTGTGGACGATCGGTAAACTGATCGAATATAAATTCATCTCAGGAGCTTCGGCGGAAGGCGTTGACCCCGACGGCGGCGCACTTTCGTTTATCCTGATGATACTTGTATTTATCAGCATGTCGATATTCAACCTGATCGATAAAGATGACGAATCCGCGGGAGGTATGACGTTATGAAAGATAAAACTATCGTATTCAAAATAATTTACGTCATACTCGTTATGGTATTTCTTTATGCGCCGATCGCGATGCTGATCCTTTTCTCATTCAACTCGGGTGCGACACGCGCTGTATTTTCAGGCGTTTCACTCATACATTACCGCGAGCTCGCCGATCAGGCTGAACTTTTAGGTGCTTTAAGAAACACTCTTATCGTTGCCTCGATCGCATCTGTGGTGTCAACGCTTCTGGGTACGTACGCCGCGTTCGTGATAGCCAGATTATCTCCGTTCAAGAAAAACGTCGTGCTTAAATCATTGAATATCCCGATGCTGAACGCGGACATCGTCACCGGTATATCGCTGATGCTGTTCTTCGTGTTCATTTCGATACCGCTCGGATTCTTTACTCTGCTGATCGCGCACGTCATGTTCAACGTTCCGTACGTAACGATGTCGGTGCTCCCGAAGATCAGACAGCTTAATAAGAGCACGTACGAAGCGGCCCTCGACCTCGGAGCTTCCCCCGCTCTCGCATTCAGGAAAGTCGTTCTTCCGGAGATACTTCCCGGAGTTATTTCCGGAGCGCTTTTAGCGTTTACACTTTCGCTGGATGATTTCATCATCAGCTACTTCACATCGGGGTCGGACTTTATGACGCTTTCGGTCTGCATAAACTCCATGACGAAGAGATCGATCCCGCTGGCGGTCAACGCGCTGTCGACCATCCTGTTCATCGCGGTATTTCTGATCCTGGTCGTGGTGAATTTCATGCCGTCGCGTAAAAATAAAGGAGAGCAGAAATAGGACAGCCGGATCCCGGACAATGACGGATCAGATTTCATTTAATCGCTTACACATGACAGATACATAAAGGAGGATTACCACCATGAACCATTCTGAAAGATACGCAAAAGGACGCGTAGGAAAAACGGTATGCAGGATCGCCTGCCTTGCATTGACCGCCGTTATGATCTTCGGCCTGCTCGCCGGACTTACGGGATGCAGCTCGAAGCAGAAATTATTCGTGTTCAACTGGGGCGACTACATTGACCCCGGCACGATAAAAGAATTTGAAAAAGAATATCCGCAATATAAAGTAATATACGATACGTTCGATACGAACGAAACGATGTACCAGAAGCTCGTCAGCACGAATACGCCTTACGACGTACTTATCCCGTCTGATTACATGGTATCGCGCCTTATCAACGAAAACAGACTTCAGAAGATCGACCTTAGCAAGATCACGAACTACGGGAAGATCAGAAACGAGCTTAAAAACACCACGTTCGATCCTCAGAATGAATATACCGTTCCGTATATGTGGGGAACGCTCGGGATCATTTATAACAAAGAAAAGACCGGCGATGACGTCATCGACAGCTGGGACGATCTCTGGGACGAAAAATATAAAGATTCAATCATAATGCTCGATTCTATCAGAGATTCCATGGCTATCGCGCTTATAAAACTTTACGGCCTTGACGAGATCAACTGCACCGATCCCGAAAAGATCGCCGCTGCCGGAAAACTTCTCGAAGATCAGAAGAAGCTGGTAGCTCTGTACGGTATGGATGATATCAAGGATCCCATGATCAGGGGAAATTACGCGATGTGCGTCCATTATTCAGGCGATGCTTACGCAATAATCGATGAAAGCGATCATGATCTTGAGTACGTCATTCCGAAGGAAGGTTCCAACAAGTGGATCGACTGCATGGTCATTCCTACCGTTTCGAAGAATACCGAAGGCGCGTATCTGTTTATTGACTTTATGTCGAGGACGGATATTGCCGCCAAGAACGCTGAATACATCGGTTATTCGACTCCTCAGACGGAAGCTATGGCCGAGCTCGGAGAGGGTTATATTGACAGCGACGTTTACAATCCCTCTGATGAAACGCTTTCAAACACCAAGGAGTTTATCGCTCTCGATCAGTCCGTTATGGATCATTACAACACCGCGTGGGAGACGTTCCGTCTTACCGGTGACAATGAAAACACCGGCGTTAATCTTACCTGGCTGTACATCGTTATCGCAGTGCTGATCGTAGGTGTAATCGTATTCTTCGTTATCCGTAAGAAAAAGCGTGACAAGCTCAGGTATGATGATTGATGATCGGCGGCGGTTTTCCTGATAATCGTTCCGGTTTTGCAGGTTCCGGAAGCGTTCCGGTCAGACGCGTGCTTGATAAACTCGACAGCTGCCTGGCCGCTAAGAAATACGATGAGGCGGAACGTCATCTGAAATACTGGCTTCGTGAAGCTGAAGCTTCGGGTGACGCTGCCGCCCGTCTAACCGTGCTGAATGAACTGATGGGTTTCATGCGTAAGCAGGGACGCGGCGATGAGGCTAAAGAGTATGCTTTTAACGCCGTGGAATATCCCGGCGATGAGATCGGCCGCGACACTGTTTTTTATGCTACCACCCTTCTTAACGCAGCTACGGTTTTTAAATCTTTCGGAGAGCCTGAACGCGCAATAACGCTTTACGAGCAGTGTTTTTCCGTATACAAGGCTCAGCTGGATGCGGATGATTTAAGATTTGCGGGATTGTATAACAATATGGGGCTTGCGCTTGCTGATGTCGGCAGGTTCGAAGAAGCCAGGAATTGTTATGAATACGCTATTAGGATACAGGACGGCGAAGGGATCGCCACGGCTCTTGACCGCGCGATAACGTATCTAAACCTCTGCGACCTTGAGACTGAGATAACCGACCGCTCCGAAGACGTGACAGATGGTATTGACAACACCGATAAGATCGACCTTTTCATCGAAAAAGCTTACGGTCTGATATCTGATCCGATTGTGCCTAGAGATGCGTATTATGCGTTCGTTTGTGAAAAATGCGCCCCTGTATTCGGCTATTACGGTTTTTTTCTTTATAAACAACAGCTTGAAAAAGAAGCGGAAGCGATAAATGAACGGTATAGAACTGTCTGAGAGGTATTATATAGAATTCGGGAAGAGCGTTTTTGAGGATCAGTTTCCTGACGTCCTTCCCTTTCTATGTTTCGGTATCGCAGGCCCGGGGTCAGAGTGTTACGGGTTTGACGACAGTTTTTCGTATGATCATGATTTCGGTCCTGATTTTTGTGTTTTTTACCCTGAGGACAAATTAAGTTCGAGACAGGTTTTCGCGCTCGAGCGTGCTTATTCGAAGCTTCCGTCTGAATATATGGGGTTTTCGAGGCCGAAATTCGATCCGTACGGCGGGTTTAAGCGCCGTGGTGTGATCGGTGTCAATGAATTTTATTCGCGTTATATTCCGGAAGGAAGCGTTCCCAAGGACGTTGCCTCCTGGACTGAAATTTCGGAAGAGCGCCTGTGTGAAGCAGTTAACGGAAAAGTATTTGCTGATAATTACGGCCTTTTTTCATCTGTTCGTGATACTTTGCTCGCTATGCCGGATGATATCAAAAAAAAGAGGCTTAGCGGGCTTTTATTTGGGCTTTCGCAGGACGGGTGGTACAACGTCCCAAGAATGTACAAAAGGGGCGAAAAAGGTGCCGTAGGGCTTTACCTGGCTGAATTTGCACGTGAAGCCGCCAGGTGCGTCTATATCCTAAGCGGAAGGTACGTTCCGTACGTGAAATGGATATTTAAAGGACTGCGTGAGATCGGCGGCGAAGCTGCGGTGATCGGTGAAAAGATCGAGGAACTTCTTGATCATTCTTTAAATGATGCTATCGGCAGCGATACGGGCGCGAACGGTTCATCATACACGCCGTACGACGAAACTATGTCCGAGATAACAGGCAGGATATTGACTCTGTGTGCAGAAAAATACGGATTAAAAGTAAACCGGTCTTTAAATATTAAAGACGGAGATGAATGGCTCCGTCTTCTTCAAAATACTGCTTTTTCATTAAACGATCTTGTTTCAGATAATTATCTCAGAAGTTCCGAAATAATGCTGCTCGTCTGACCGACGTTATAGCACGTATAGGCCTCTTTATTAGCGGTCAGATCAGTCTACTACGAATATGTACGAATATACGTCCTGGCCGCCTGCCGCGAAGAACACTTCTGTGTCAGGATATTTTTCAGATATAATTTTCTCCAAAGATGCATTGTCGGCTGGATCGGAATCACGGCCGCAGAAGCAAGTTAGAACGCTGCTAGTCCCGGATGATCCGAGAAGATGATCTGAAAGAAGCATTGCAGCATCGATAACGTCGCGCCTTGATGAGATGATCTTCTTCCCCACGAATCCGATGTAGTCACCTTCTGTTACTTCTATACCGTCGAAACTGCCGCTCTTTACCGCGGTGGAAACAGCTCCCGAGCAAGACAACGAAACAGCCTCGTTTATCGCTGAAATTATGACGTCAATATCTGTCTCGTCAGGATATACGGCAGAAAGACCGACGTAACCAAGTCCCGGATCAGACGTTTCGATAACATGTACCACGGCATTGGTGTAAAGTTCTGCTGCTTGACGGGCAGCCATGATTATATTTTTATTATTCGGGAAAACAATTATGTGATTTGCATTTACGGTTTTGAATGAATCGATAAAATCCTGCGCAGAAGGATTGAGAGATTGACCTCCTGCGACGAGAGCATCGCAGCCCATCGTCTTGAAGATCTCGCTGAACCCTTCTCCGGTACAAACTGCAACGATACCAAAATATTTTCGTTCGGTATTTGAATTTGACGCCGAACTAAAATCTGCTTCAGGCGCGGAGTTCTGGTTAACGGAAGCGAGCTCGATCAGCTCCTCGGATGAATTCTTATCGGTATGCTCAAGTGTCATATTTTCGATCTTTACCTTCAGAAATTCACCAAAGGAATGCATATAATCGAGAATTTTTTCGGGATGGAAAGTGTGAACGTGAAGTTTCACAAGCGAATCAGAGCGGAAATATACGATGGAATCGCCTTCGCCTGACAGATATTTTTTAATCGCCTCATCGTCAAATGATGCAACGTCTGTTTTGCTGTTCTGCAGGCGGATGAGGAGTTCGGTGCAGTAGCCGTAATCCATCACGTCATCTGCTGTAAAGAGGTCAATATTAACACTGTCGGAATGAATATTATGATCATCCGGGCTGTCAACTGTTTTTGCTTGAGTGCCATATACTTCGTTAGTACGCTCAACTTCATCATTTAGTGCTCTGGCAAATCCGGCGGCAATATAATAAAGCCCCGCTCCGCCGCTGTCGATGACTCCTGCCTGCTTGAGGACAGGAAGAAGTTCAGGCGTACGCTTTAGCGAGTTTTTCATACCGATCATCAACTGAGTAAACAGTTCGGACAACGTCGCGTCTTTTTTTACGTTTTTTTCTGCGTGTTCAGCTGATTCTCTCGCAACGGTCAGGATCGTTCCTTCGGTTGGATTAAGGACAGATGCGTAAGAGTGACGCACGCCGTTTTTGATCGCTTCGATAAGCTGCTCTGCCCCGGCAGTGTCATATCCCGAAAGAACGTCAGTTATTCCTTTAAAAAATTGAGAAAGGATGACGCCGGAATTACCCCTCGCCTCCATAAGCATACCCTTGCTTGAAGTCACGACCGCATCTGGAAGACCTTCGGTCTTGCATGTCTGAAGCGCTCTTACACCGCCGTTGATCGTTTTCCACATATTGTCGCCTGTGTCACCGTCCGGCACAGGAAAAACGTTCAGGTCATTGACGTCCTTAATATGGATCTTTAGCTCAAGTTCTGCACATCTCAGCATCCATCCGTAAATTTCGCCGTTTAGCCGTGTTTCGTTTTTATAATTCATATATCAAAGCCTCCGCCTTTGAATTATACAATTTTATCTTTCTTTACCAAGGAAGAAGAGTGCAAGCGTTCCGGGGCCGGAATGAGCACCTATAACCAGTCCCACGTATGAGATCAGAGCGACCTTAACGCCGTAGCGCTCCTGAAGGATATCAGCGAGAGCATTAGCATCGTCGATGCAGTCGCCGTGAGAGATAAAAACCGTACCGCCTTTTGGATCGATACTGAGTTCTCCGTATTTATCGGCAAGTTTTTCGATCGAAGCCTTGCGGCCTTTTACTTTAAGCATCGGAATAAGATGTCCCGGATCATCCATATGCATTACAGGCTTAATACCGAGAACACCGCCGAAAAACGCAGCCGCTGCACTGACTCTACCCCCGCGCTTTAAATATACGAGGTCACTTACAGTGAACCAGTGGCAGAGATGTGGTTTCAATTCTTCCGCATAAGCATACGCTTCTTCAATAGAGGCGCCGCCGCGTTTTTTCATAGCGGTCAAATAAACTATCAGCCCCATACCGGAAGATGCGGAGCGTGTATCAGAGATCAGGATCTTTCTGTCGGGATATAAAGCACGGACTTTTTCGGCGGCAATAACAGAGTTCGCGTACGTGCTGCTGAGTCCGGATGAAAAAGCAAGATAGAGAACGTCTTTTCCGGTCTTTACCATTCTGGTAAAATCAGTAACAAAAGATTCGATATCGACCGCTGACGTCTTTGCGACCCTGCCGTTCCTTACTTCATCGTAAAACTGCTTAACAGGGTACGAAAGGTTATCATGTTCATTTTCAGGGTCATCGGTAAAATGATGTTTAAGCGAACAATACTGAACGTCCCATTCGTTAAGAAGGCTGGCGTCAATATCACATGAAAGATCAGTAAAAAGAATATAAGAATCCATAAAAACCTCCAAAAAGAAAATTCACCGATCCGGTATGACACGTAAAAACCGGCGAACTGTCTTTTATGTATTTTATTATAGTATGTTGACCTGTACAGGGCAATAAACTGTTGGAAACTCTGTTTCTACAAATAAAGCTGCCTGTAGAGAACGATTCTACCGTATGTAAACCGGCGGTAGAATAATTAAATTTCGAATATATAACACGCAAAAACCACTTGAAACCGATACTTTTTAATGATATACTTGAAACAGCATCAGAAATGCATTTCAGGCGTCCTGATGGATTCGAATAACTAAGGGCAGATCGGGGAATATTAATCCTATGGAAGATTATAAGCAAATAATTGCTAATAATATATCTCAATTGAGGCGTTCTAAGGGAATGACTCAGGCTGAGCTTGCCGAAAAATTAAATTATACCGATAAAGCCGTATCTAAATGGGAACGAGCCGAATCGATACCGGATGCTCTTGTACTGAAGAAAATTGCCGATTTGTACGGCGTATCCGTCGATTACCTGTTTACTAAAGAACATATCAGTCTGTTTTCAAAAACCGACGGTGGTATAAGCCGTTTAAGAAGACGCATATCAAACAGGAAATTCTTGCTGGCGATATTCATCGTACTGATCTGGCTTATCGCCACGCTTGTATTTGTGATCCTTCACGCGGCAGTTCCTTCGGTTAAAAACCTGTTATGCTTTGTATTCGCACTCCCTGCTACGTTCGTATTATGGCTCGTTCTTAATACTATATGGTTCAAGCGGAAAAAGAATTTTCTTATCAGTTCTTTGCTGATGTGGTCTTTATTACTTTCAATCTGCGTTCTTTTCCAGATGTTTTCTATATCGATCTGGTACATACTGATCCTTGGAATACCCGGCCAGGCTATTATTCTTTTATGGTCGCACATCCATCTCCCCGGGCGTCATAAAAAGAAAAATAACGAGCTTTCCGAGGAAAACGTCGACGGATCCGGCAGTAATTTAAATCCTGCCGGAAACTCCGCAGATGACGACAGCTTCAATTATTCTGATTATCAGAGCGAAAAATCAACAGATTTTTAACTTGATATACTTATCATTATCCATGCCCCTGTCTTCTTCACCGTCACCGATATCATCACGAGAAGAACTGATAACGTAATTCTCTGCGTCACTGCAAACGACCGCATTACAAAACTCAAATGAATATCTGAATCCGAAATGACTTAGTTCAAACCTTCCGTCACGCTTATATTCGATCGTCTGCCCTTCTTCCGGGACTCCCTTTAGGTATTTGATCTCACGTATACCCTTGAATAATATTCCGTCAGGACCGATCTCAACACAGTATCTTTCAAGCTTTCCCGAAGCATCAGAATCAAATTCCAGAACGAGGGTGTAAAGTCCGCGTTCGATAACTGTAAAGCTTTCAGGATTTACACCATTTGCCACTTCGATCGACGATTCATTGTCACCGGAAGACCATAATCTGTTGTCAACGACAGGCAGGTTATCGTATCTGGCGTCCCACGAAAGGCACGGCTCTTCGAGATATCGCTCTTTGTAATTCTCATCAAAAATGTTAAGATCTCTGAAGTAAAGCCTGCCACCGGGTTCAAGCACTAAACCGGCCCTGTAACGAGGCGAATTATACCAGATCGCTTTTAAACCGTTGTCCGTACGGTCAGAAAGAGCACAGAGCGCAGCACAAGGAGTTTTGGAATAAGACCGTTTAAATTCTCGGCCTGCTTCACCGAGCGTTACTACTCTTAATTCGCCCCTCGAAGACATTTCGGCTATGATCTCAGCCTGGAGCTCATAACCCGCTTTTATCGAAGGCCAGCCGAAACTGTTTTCCTGCCCGGTAGTCGCATAAGAATAAGAAAGACAAGGAGATCTGAAGTAAGAATCCATATACCATTCCATTATCCGCCTGTCAGAGCCGGAAGTCCAGACAGGTTCCATGGTATTACATCCCCATACGCCCGTCGGATATTTTGCCTCGTCATATCCATATATTGGATCAATACCCAGCATCCTGAAAACAGGAGTATTTATCTGAAGTTCGTCGCTATAAGCCGGGCAAAGAGCATTGTTCTTCGACGGATAATATCCGCCGTTATAATACCCGCCCCACAGCGTATAGGCATCCACGGCATATTGCTCCCTGCATATGCACATGGCGTCAAGTTTATATTTCCTGCTCATATATTCCATCGAATAGCTGTCCAGCAGCCAAGACCCGGCAACTTTAGGCATAAATCCGAATATTTCTCTAAACTTTTCAAAAGCACGATCGATCAATTTTTCGCGCTCCATGCAAGTGTAAGCAGGTAAAAAGCCCGGATTCACGTACCAGTCCCAGTCATATCCCGGTCTGCCACGCCATTCTATCCCTACCGCCTCAGTCAGCTGTCTGTTCATCTCAAACCACAGCCCGAGTTCGACGTCTTCAGGCAGATCGCGGAAAAAACTGATCATGTCATCACGCAATAGGGCGTCATATTGAAGCAAAACAGTGCTTTTAAGACCGAAACGCCTGTTAACTTTAAGTTCTTCCAAAATCGGCAGAACAAGGTCTTTTTCGGGTTCCCTGGGCTCCACGCCGCGTACAAAATTTACGATGCTGATCTGATTCTTTTCCATATGATCCTCCACGTAACCGGCATTGACGCCGTCAATATCTTTACCGGTATTTATATATTGATTTTATCACATATACGAAACTTGCGCCACAACTAAAATCGGAGTGACAAAAACGATACGATGTGGTAAAATTTAAATTGACAGCCGGAGCGAAATAAAACCGGACCGGGTCAAGATTTTAAAAATGAACGGGGTTTTTGCTATGGACAATGAAATTCTCGAACTTCTTGATAAAGACAGCGAACTCACTGCGGCGGATATTGCCGTCATGCTCGGCAAGACTGAAGATGAGGTGAGAGCCAGCATCGAACGCTTCAAGGCCGAAGGAATTATCGTGGGTAAAAAAGTGATGATCAACTGGCGCAAGACCTCGAAAGAACTTGTCACAGCCCTTATTGAACTAAAAGTCACCCCGCAGTTCGGCAGAGGTTTCGACCAGATCGCGGAAAGATTCTATCAGTACGACCAGGTAAAAAGCGTATATCTTATGTCCGGAACGTACGACCTCGCGCTCCAGATAGAAGGTAAAAACCTCAACGAAGTCGCTCTTTTCGTAGCGGAAAAGCTTGCACCGATGGAAGCAGTCGTAAGCACGGCCACCCACTTTGTGCTGAAAAAATACAAAGAAGACGGAATAATGTTTGAAAATAAACAGACAGATGACAGACAGGTGATGCTGTTTTGAAAGAATTCAGACCTGAAGAACAATTAAACGACACGTTGACATCCCTGCCTCCTTCCGGTATCCGCAGGCTTTTCGACATTGCTTCTAAGATTGAGGGAGTCATATCTCTCGGGATCGGCGAACCTGACTTCATCACGCCGTGGCACATCAGAAACGCAGGTATCAGATCTCTCGAAAAAGGCCGCACTCAATACACGGCTAACTCCGGGCTTGCAGAATTGCGCTCTGAAGTCGCCGTATATATGAAGCGAAGGTTCGGGCTGGATTACACAAAGGAAAACGTACTGATAACCGTCGGCGGTTCCGAGGCGATAGATTTAACGATGCGGGCATTCATAAGACCCGGAGACGAAGTTATTGTCCCGCAGCCCAGTTTCGTATGCTACGGACCTTTGGCAAAACTATGCGGAGCGGTACCGGTATATATCGAACTGAAAGAAGAAGACGGTTTTAAATTGACCCCGGAAGCATTGAAAAAAGCGATAACGCCCAGGACTAAACTGCTCGTTCTCCCCTTCCCGAATAACCCCACGGGATCGATCCTGACCGGAAGCGAGCTCGAACAGATCGCAAAAATAATCGAAGACACAGGCGTGATCGTTATTTCCGATGAGATCTACGCCGAACTTACGTATACAAAAGACAGACACACTTCCATCGCCGCGATCCCGGGAATGAAAGA
>DBVV01000110.1:14533-48976 GCA_002308795.1 Mageeibacillus sp. UBA1255
GCAAGCCAGTATGCCGCTATAGAAGCACTATCTGCAGGAGACGGCGACATCGAGGAAATGCGCAGAGAGTATAACTACAGAAGACGCCTGATCGTTAAAGGATTTAACGATCTCGGGCTAAGGTGCACCGAACCCGAAGGAGCGTTCTATTGTTTCCCTAATATCACTTCCACCGGTCTTACTTCTGATAAATTCTGCGAAGATCTGTTATCCGAAGAAAAGATCGCGCTTGTCCCCGGAAATGCCTTCGGTGCGTCAGGCGAAGGATTCGTTCGTGCGTCATACGCATATTCGGCAGACCATATAAAGAAAGCGCTTTCCGGCGTTGAAAACTATCTCAGAAAACGCGGGATAATATAGCGCAAAACCAAACGGAGTGAATTAATTATGAAATGGATCTGGCTCGTAAACAGCGACGAAAACACGCCCAACACGTATGCCGATTTTATTGACAGTTTTAAATTAAAATTCGACTGCGATAAAGACGGAGAAAGGACGGAAGCGACAGACGACGGTACGGTACGCTTTTTCCCGGGCGATAAAATGGTGCTCAGGATAAGCGCGGATTCCCAGTACGTGCTGATGGTAAACAGCATTTACGTATCTTCCGGTCAGTTCGCTGATTATCCTGACGCAAAAGTATACGACGAGATCGATATATCCGACTTCCTGCGCGAAGGCGAAAACACTCTCAGGTTCCTGATTTATTATCAGGGGACGACTACGTCAACGTACCTTCACGGAGAGCCCGGTTTCTGCTATATTCTGCGATCAGGTGAAAAAACGGTCACCGAAAGTTCCGCCTCAACGCTCGGCCGCATCAACCCGGCGTACAGATCGGGGCCAATGGAACTCGTTACGGGACAGCTGGGCTATGCTTTTGAGTACGACGCTTCCGCACTCAACTATCTGAAACCATACTTCCCCTCTTTAGAATCTAAGATGGCCCTGTATTTCACAGAATACCCCCTAAAAGCGCCTGAACGCACGAGGGTGCCTCTCTATCCGCGCCCGATCAAAAAATTGATCGTAGGGCCTCCTGCGGCCTCCAGAGTCGTTACTCAGGGACTGTTCCGGATAAACAGCGACGAAAACGATACGGTCACGGCCCAAAAGCTTCAGCATGCTTCGCTCAGCCAGCGGTATACGCACGAGATCACCCAAAGCGGATATACCGCCATGCTTTCGATGGGAAACGAAGAAGAGTCTGAAAACTTCATCCACTTTATTCACCCGCAGATAAAAGGATTCCACGGGATATACGCACTGGTCGATCTCGGAAAAGAAAGCGCAGGATATTTTCATATCGATATTGACGCTCCGGCCGGAACGAAAGTATACGTTGGATACGGAGAACACCTTGTCGACCTGCGCGTAAGATCTTTTGTTGGCGGAAGATGCTTCACAGGCGTTTACACCTGTGCAGGCGGAAGGAAGCGCTTCACGCACTACGCGAAAAGGCTCGGGCTCCGGTACCTTCAGATATTCGTTACTTCTTTTGATTTCAAACTGTATTACGCAGGCATAAGAAACGCAGATTATCCGCTAAAAGACGTATGCCGCTTCCGCTCGTCCGATTCTCTCCACAATAAAATATACCATGTCTGCCTCGACACGTTAAGACTGTGCATGCACGAACACTACGAGGATTGCCCCTGGCGCGAGCAGTCGCTTTATGCAATGGATTCAAGGAATCAGATGCTGTCGGGCTATTATTCTTTCGGCGAATATGATTTCCCGAAAGCAAGCCTGAGGCTGCTGGGCCACGGTCTCAGACCGGACGGACTGCTCGAACTTTGCGCTCCCGCAAAAGTATCGGTCTGCATCCCCTCTTTTTCACTGATGTGGATAGTCGAGCTTTACGAGTACGTCCTCTTTTCGGGCGACTACCGTTTCGCAGCCGAGATGTTCGGCACTGTAGAAAAGATAATACATAAATTCTGGCTTCATTCAAGGAGCGAAGATCAGCTGCCGCCGTGCGGAAACCCGGGCGACTGGAACTTCTACGAATGGTCAGATTGGATGGACAATTCTTTGTTCACCATAAGGAAAGCCGGCGAGGTCAATACCGACGCTCCCCTAACTCTTTTCTACGCTATCGCTTTAGACGCCGCCGCGAAGCTCGCCGCATGGCTCACGAGGCGCCACGATCCCGATGACGAACATGATTACCGCCGTCAATACTCCTGGTACGATATGCTCCACAAATCTGTCGTTTCTTCATTCCACGACGCATACTGGAACGAAGAACGGGAAGCATACGCCACTTATATCGTCAACGGCAGGAAGATCCACTACAGTGAACTGACGCATGCTCTTGCGCTTTACGCCGGAGCCGTGCCGCAGCAGTACGTGCAGCGAGTCGCCGACATACTTACCGGCCGTAAAGGCCCTAACCTGATCGGGTATGAAGAAGAGATCCAGGAAGTCGCTCCGGGATGTCCGAACCGTTTCGTTCCTGTCACTCTCAGCCATTCGATATTTAAATACGAGGCGCTGCTGAAGCTTGGCTCTAAATACGCGACGTACGTTTTCGACGATGTGGCAGATAAATGGGGTTATATGCTTTACAACGGTGCAACTTCATTCTGGGAGCATATCGACGGACCGATGGCATTCGGAGACGCAGGAAGTCTTTGCCACGGCTGGTCTGCCATACCTGTCATACTTTATGGGAAATACGTGCTTGGGATCGAACCTGTGCGGCCCGGATTCACAGATTTTGATTTCAAACCGCTCGAAACGCCGCTCATATACGCTTCGGGACAGGTTCCGCTTCCCCAGGGAGAGGCCGTATCGGTAAACGTCAGTCCGTCCGGAAGCAGTAAATCGACGGTACACCCCAGAAGATAAAAAGCTGGCCTGATCTTTCACGACCAGGCCGGATCTTTTTTTATCATACTTATTTTTGATCATACTTTTAGTTTAACTATCTCTTCCCACTTAAGGCCGCAGTTTTCTTTACCGAAATGACCGTAATTTGAAGTTGCTGCGTAGATCGGTCTGCGCAGATCCAGATACTCTATTATTGCCCCCGGACGCAGATCAAACGTGCTGACGACCGCATTCTCGATCATATCTACAGGAGCTTTCTCTGTACCGAACGTGTCGATCCTTACAGACACCGGGTTTGCTACGCCGATCGCATATGCGAGCTGTACCTCCGCTCTGTCTGCAAGTCCGCTGCCGACAACGCTTTTCGCTATGTGCCTTGCCATATAGCATGCCGAGCGGTCAACTTTCGTCGGGTCTTTTCCGGAGAAGCTTCCTCCTCCGTGTCTTCCCATGCCGCCGTACGTGTCGACGATTATTTTACGCCCTGTAAGTCCCGAATCTCCGCAGGGTCCTCCAATAACGAACCTGCCCGTGGGATTGATGAAGAACAACGTGTCGCCGTCGATCATATCTGCAGGGATCGCGTCGCTTATCACGTATTTTTTAATGTCTTTTCTCAGAACTTCAATATCGACATCCGGATCATGCTGGCTTGAGACGACAACGGCGTCGATGCGGAACGGAACGTTTTTTTCATCGTATTCAACTGTGACCTGCGCTTTACCGTCGGGACGAAGATAAGGTATTATCCCCTTCTTCCTGACTTCTGTAAGTCTGCGCGTAAGTTTATGGGCAAGGCTTATCGGCATCGGCATAAGTTCGGGTGTTTCGCGGCATGCGTATCCGAACATCATTCCCTGATCGCCTGCGCCGATCTGGAGGTCCCTGTCGAAATCTGCGGACAAACGCGCCTCAAGAGATACGTCCACGCCCATAGCTATATCCGGAGACTGTCTGTTAAGGCAGTTTATGACTGCGCACGTATCTGCATCGAACCCCATATCTGAACCGGTGTATCCGATCTCGCGGACGGTATCGCGCACGATCCCGGTATAATCTATCACAGCCTTGGTAGTTATTTCACCGAATATCATTATCTGCCCGGTCGCTGCGGTTACTTCGCAGGCTACACGTGACTGCGGATCCTGCTCTAACAGCGCGTCAAGTATCCTGTCGGCGATCGCGTCGCATATTTTATCCGGATGTCCTTCCGTAACTGATTCTGATGTAAATAATCTNNTCCGGATGTCCTTCCGTCACCGACTCAGACGTAAAAATATTTCTTCTCATAATAAAATGATCCTTTCAAATCTGCGGCGCACTATAATAGCCGATCATTCAGATCGGCCTTGTCCATCGCATTATCGCCGCTTTATATATTCTGCCACACTTTTCCCCGGTTGGCAAGCCGTTCCGGATTTTCTATTACTTTTTATGTCCTGAAAGCATTTCCACCGTTTCGCTTACCTGCCTTAAGTCAGATCCTGCCGGAATATAAGGTGAATAGTGGATTCGGAACAACAGCATGTCTTCATAAGAGGGTTTTGAAACCGTTGAGTATCCCTGATAAAAAATACTGTTCTCGAATCTGTATGAATCACTCAATAATCCCATTGCCTGCGTCGTCTCTTCGACGAGCGTATGTTTCACGTCTTCAGGCGATGAATCCGATTCATTAACGATATAGATCTTGCCGCTGACTATCTGCCCGTTCTTATTTAGCCACGAGATCTGCGCATACCCGTACGCATCGCCGTTGTCAGTACCCGGAAGGTCTTTCATTTCTTCTGCGGTGACAAACGAAAGTGTCAGGTCAGCGTCATCCGGGGAATCTGCCGTAACGATTCCGGGAAAACCCTCTACGCTGTTCAGGCGGTCAATATGTTCCTGCAAAAAGGTTTTATATTTTTCAGCGTCTTCAGACGGATATACGTAAAATCTGACCTTTTCCGTCCATTTATGCACTTTTCTATCAGATGCTCCGTATTCGGTGTTAAGAGCGATCTCGGTATAATAATCAAGATATCGTCCCGCTTCCTGCCAGAAAGATAATTCTTCGTCGGTGAGAGGCGGCGGTGTACGTTCTGAGGAAGAAGGAGTATGGGAATCATCATCGAAGATCGAAGCCGCTTCAGAAAACACGGCTGGATCCGGGCTGTTCTGAGATACGCTATTATTGAGGCACCCTGAACACACTGTCAATACGGCAGCAANNCCAGCCGATATGATAAACGATAGAAACGCAAAGAAAGCGGCAGTTAGCCGCAGACGAAACCGTCCCGCATCCCTGCCGCCTTCTATCTTCATCCCTTAAGATCCTCTACTGTAAACCTTACGATCGCACTTACGATCTTATCCTGATATTCAGGAGTGCTAAGTTTAACGTCTTCTTCGGCGTTGCTCATAAAGCCGCATTCAATTATGAACGTGGGATGATCGCGCCAGTTTATACCGGTATATGCGTCGCTTTTGTTGACGTAACGCTTCTTAGCTCCGGTAGATTCGGCGAGTTTGTCCAAAAGTTTCTGACCGAGGCTGACCTCGTTTTTGGAACGCTCCGCATACTCCCGGGTATTGTCTCCGCTGCCTCTTACGTACAGTTCGATACCGGAAACAGAAGAATTATCAGAACCGTTGCAATGGATATTGAACGTGACATCGCAGTTGTTCTCGTTTGCCATTATTGCACGCTCACGGTTGGATATGCGCGAAGAGTTAGTTGTCCGGCTCATAATAACCGTAGCTCCAAGCGCATCGAGTGCGTCTCTCAACTTAAGTGAGATCTCGAGATTGATCTCATATTCCGTTTTCTTAGTGCTGACTCCCGAAGTTCCGGACGTAGCCTTAGCCTTCATTACCGTGTTGTTCATGCTGGCATTAGCTTCCGGTCCCCATGGCGCGGCAGGTTCTTTTTCGGTGATCCCTGCGTCCTGGTGGCCGGCGTCAACGCAGATCGTGATGCCGAAAAGAGGCTTTGACGGATCTGCTGTGACAGGGGTTACGGCAGGCCTTGACGTTTCGTTCTGATCCGCCGTGACGTTAGGATCGGAGGTTACAGACGGTGCGTAAGTCTGCGTTTCGGAGTGATCGTCCGTTCCGCCGACGTTTACCGATATCGGCGTGATGACGACGTCGTCAATGTCATTTGACGGATCGGTGCCGGGTGTGTTATTTGCACACCCGCTGAGCACAGAAACGCACAATACCGCTGTCAGCAGCAGCGCCGACGTGACCACCGTCCATATAGTTCTGCCGTTAGTATCCGGCTTTTCCGGTCTTAAACGACTAATCATCTCATTACCTCAAACGTATATTTTCCCCATGCGAGATCTATCTTCAGTCTGCCGTTTTCCTTCTCAAAATCAGAAACGGGGCTAACTGTTCCGTTGACAACGATCGTTCCGGCATTTTCGTCAAATACGGGAAGATAGAGTGTAGCGTACGTCCCTTCCGGGATCGAAACGTTATAAGTGAACTGATCGCTCTCCATTGACCACGACGCAGCGATGTCACCTGATACGGATTTATAATGACCCTTGACCCAGGTTACATGTTCCTGACCCTCAGGCATCTCTTCGGCTGTTCTGGTGTCAGGCGTAGGTCTCAGGATGATGTGGCGGAATCCGGGATCAGATTCATCGTTATCGATACCGAGCATATATTTGTACATCCACTCCTGTACCGAGCCGTATGCGTAATGGTTGAACGAGTTCATTCCGACGTCGCCGAAACCGGTGTCGAGCGTATACGAATTCCAGCGTTCCCAGATCGTCGTAGCGCCCTGATAAACGCTGTACAGCCACGAAGGATTGCCTTTCTGGAGCAGCAGCGAGTAAGCAAGATTATCCATGCCGAATTCACTGAGAGAAACGTTAAGGATCCCGGTGCCGACGAAACCGGTGCTGAGTTTATAACCGTTGTCACGGATCTTTTGTGCAAGGATGCGCTTCGCCTCTGCTTCGTATGACTCGGGGAGAAGACCGAATCTCAGAGCGAGCAGATAAGCGGTCTGGGATGTCTGGGTAAGCTTTCCTCGCTTCATATACGTTTTTTTGAAATAACGTCTGATCTTCTCGTAAAGCTTGCGGTAGGAAGCGGCTTTTCTCTCTTTTCCGAGAATATTTGACAGTTTTTCCATCAGGATCGCGTCGTATGCGTAGTAGCATACGCAGATATAGCGGTTATCGGTCTTTTCGTATGCGAGCCAGTCGCCGTACGCAGGATGCGGACCGTTCATGCCGAATCCGGACAGATATTTCATATATTTCACGAGTGACGGATAAGTGTCTTTCACGATCTTCAGATCGCCGTACATACGGTACATGGTGTAGGCGGCAATGATCGGAGCGTCGCCCCAGGCGGCGTTGCCCTCTCCGACTACGCGGACTCTTGGTATGACGTCCGAGAATGCTCCTGCTTCGCTCTGGCTGTCTGCGGCGTCAACGAGCCATTTGCGGAAGAATCCGAGCACGTTCGCGTTATATGCAGCGGTCCCGCAGAATATCTGTGTGTCACCCGTCCAGCCGAGTCTTTCATCTCTTTGAGGGCAATCGGTAGGTATACTTAAATAGTTTCCTCTCTGTCCCCAAAGGATGTTCGAAATGAGTTTATTAATATCTTTGGACGAAGTCTCGATCGATCCGGTCTCGGGCGTGTCGGAGCCGACGACGTCAGCTTTAAGTGATTTGATTTCGACGTCTTTATCCGCGGTCAGTTCGATATATCTGAATCCGTAGAACGTGAACATCGGATGGTATGATTCATCTCCGCCTCCGCCCAGGATGTACGTTCCTCTGGCTTTCGCAGAGCGGTAGTTCGCGGTATAAACCGAACCCTTGGGACCGTCATTGCCCCTGCTCTTCGATCCGGAATCATTCAGCATCTCGGCGTATCTGGTAGTGAGTCTCGTTCCCTTTTTACCGGAAACCGTGAAATTGACCCAGCCGACCATATTCTGACCCATATCGTAAATGAACGTTTCGCCTTTCTTAAGAGTGACCGCCTTTGGCTTTTTCACGGTGCCGCTGACAATGATCTTTCCGAAATCGGTACCGTCCGTTTTATCCACTTCACTGTAGCGAGTCAGGGTGACGGGTTTCATCGAAATATTACGGACACGGATGGAGGGACCGACGTTTTTCGTGATGATACCGCCGAATTCATCGAATTTCTGGGCTTTCATCCATCCCGTCGTTCTTTTCCCCGGTTCGGAGAGAGCATCGAATCCCGTCCGGGTGGCATCGAATACTTCGCCGTCCCAGATATCAGCCGCAAGAACGGGGCCGGTGATCTTAACGTCCCAATCCGTTCCTGTCGTGATCGTTTCCTTGCTGCCGTCCTCGTATACGACCTCGATCACAGCGTTGAAAGCTACTTTATGCGTCCCGTAGGTGTTGAACGATATCCTGCCCTGATACCAGCCGTTCGAGACCGGCACGGCGATGCAGTTCGTCCCTTCTTCCGAAAGGAACGGCGTCAGATTGTAAGTATAGTAAAGAGTGCGTTTGAAATAGTCTGTCCATCCGGGCTTGAGTTCATCGTATTTGAAGCTGCTGCCGGCTTTTTTACCTACACGCTTCCCGTTCATAAAGATCTCGTAAATACCGAGAGCGGTAGCATATATCATACATTTTACAGGTTTTTTCGAGGCAGAGCCGAATTTCTTTCTGAAAACGGGAAGTCCCGCTCCCTCGTCGATATCGCTGTACCTGTCCCACGGTGTGTTTCTGGCCCATGCGTTTCCGATCTCGCCCTGCCCCGGTACGAGCAATGCGTCGTTAGCAGCAATCCACGTGCTGTTTAAAAACTTTCTGTCAGACTTTTGATTCAAAACAAGTCACTCCTATCTGTTTTTATTTGTTTAAGTATATCTAAAGCGCTCTTTGAAATCAATTGTTTTTTGAGTTTTTTATCTCTTATGAATTTATTATTATCTTTGATCACCGGATTCATAATGCCCATATTAGCTCCCATCGGCTGAAAATCCGATCCGCAGTATCCGGAAACATATGCGCAAAGCGCGCCCGTCTGAGTAGCGGGGCCCGGAATAAAAGGTGGCAGACCGCTCAAAACACAATATGTGTTGATCCCTGCCAGCAATCCCGATGAAGCCGATTCGATATAGCCCTCGACTCCGGTGATCTGTCCGGCGAAAAAGACTTTTACTCCTGTCGCGGCAATATCGTCGCCCAGACTTTTTTCTCTTGCCATATACGTCTGATCGAGCACGAGCGGTGATTTTATGTACGTATTTTTATGCATTACACCGTACCTGGCGTATTCGGCGTTTTTAAGTCCGGGTATCATACCGAAAACACGTTTCTGCTCTCCGAATTTAAGACGCGTCTGGAATCCGACTATGTTGTATAAAGTGTCGTTTATATCGTCGCGCCTTAACTGGACAACGGCATAATAACGTTCTCCAGTATCGGGGTTGGTGATTCCTACAGGCTTCATAGGACCGTATCGCAAAGTATCGATCCCCCGCCTGGCCATGACCTCGACGGGCATACAGCCTTCATATACGCAATCGTTATCAAAATCTTTAACAGGAGCGCATTCGGCGTTAACAAGTTCGCTGTAAAACGCGGCATATTCGCGCTCGTTCATCGGGCAGTTTATATAATCCGAATCACCTTTCCCGTATCTCGAAGCATAAAACGCTTTATCGAAATCGATACTTTCTTTAAACACTAAAGGGGCAGCGGCGTCAAAAAAGCTAAGAGACTCTTCTCCGAGTCTTGACCGGATATTTTGAGAAAGAGGTTCGTCGGTAAGCGGTCCGGTGGCGACAATAACAGCTTCCGCGTCAGGTCTGCGGACAATATCGCCGATATCCGTTACGATCTCACTCACGATCTCCACGTTATGATCATTCAGAAGTTCGTCTGTGACAAGTTTTGAAAACACTTCGCGGTCAACTGCCAGCGCTCCTCCCGCGGGAACGGTGCTCTTGTCGGCACACTTTAAAACAAGAGAACCGAGCGTCCTCATTTCTTCCTTAAGCAGCCCCGATGCGGTATTTACGTCAGCGGATTTAAAAGAATTGCTGCACACCAGTTCGCATAATAAGGCGCTGTGGTGCGCGGGTGAATATTTTATCGGTTTCATATCTATCAGTTTTACCGGAACACCTCTCCGGCTGAGCTGATACGCGGCCTCGCATCCTGCGAATCCGCCTCCGACGATATAAACAGCCATATTTTATATCCTTTAAATACTCTTGCTCTTCGCTGCTTTATCGGATCGAACCGTTATTGCGGAAGGATCCTTTTCAACTCGGTTTTTTAATTCTCTTTCTTATCGTTACCGGATACGGTTTCCTTACCCGTACTGGTCTTCTTTCTTCCGTACGATTTATAATCGCACTCTTTATTACTGCATGTTATAAACCGTTTTCCTGCCTTGCTGAAAACGTACTCCAGATGCTTCCCGCATTTTGGACATTTTTCTCCGGTAGGCACGTTCCATGAGATAAATTTACACTCAGGATAACCGCTGCATCCGATATACTTTTTACCTGCCTTGCTCTTATGATATACAAGAGGCTTTCCGCAATCGGGGCAGTTTACTCCGACGTTTTCTGTTATATTTTTAGTATTTTTACATTCCGGATAACCGGGGCAAGCGAGGAACCTTCCGAATCTGCCCTGTTTATATACCATCATTCTTCCGCATTTTTCGCACGGAACGTCGCTGACCTCATCCGGTACCTTCATTCGCTCGGTCTCCTCGACAGCGCTTTTCAGTTCCTGTGAAAAACCGTCGTAGAAGTCGCTTATTACTCCCGTCCACTGCTTTTCACCCTGTGCGATCTTATCAAGCTGTTCTTCGATACCGGCCGTGAAAGAGACGTCAACGATATTCGGAAATGCGGCATTCAGATACTTGTTAACGGTTTTCCCCAGTTCCGTCGGAACGAGCAGTTTCTTTTCTCTTGTTACGTAATCGCGTGTGAAAACGACAGATATTATCTGGGCGTAGGTACTGGGACGTCCTACACCGAATTCCGTAAGCGTCTTGATAAGCGAAGCTTCAGTGTATCTGCTGGGCGGCTGAGTAAAACGCTGTTCTGAAGCGACGCCTTCGAGGTCAAGTTTTTCGCCCTCGGTCAATGCAGGCAGCTTTCCTTCTTCTTCGTTTTCCGTGTCCTGTTTTTCCTCGTAGACCTTAGTATATCCCGGGAAGACAGGTACGGAACCGCTCGCCTTGAACAGGCTGTTCCCGGCAGTTATATCCGCGTTGCAGACCTCGTAAACGGCATCTGCCATCTGGCTCGCTATGAAACGGTCGTAAATAAGTTTATAAAGACGGTACTGATCGTTCGTTAGTTTAGACCTGATCTTTTCAGGAGTGTAGTCTATATGAGTGGGTCTTATGGCTTCGTGAGCATCCTGCGCTGCGTTCTTGTTCTTAAAAACGCGCTTGAATCCCGGCAGGAAACTTTCGCCGTACGTTTCCCTGATATAGCCCGCCGCTGCTCCGGCAGCCTCGTCGGATATACGCGTCGAGTCCGTCCTTATATACGTAACAAGTCCGGTTCCGCCTGAAGAATCGACCGCAACGCCTTCATAAAGAGACTGGACGACAGACATCGTCTTCGCAGAAGGAAAGTTCAGTCTTCTCGATGCTTCCTGCTGAAGGGTGCTCGTTATAAACGGCGGCGCGGGAGACTTTTTCTTTTTAGTCGTTTTAACAGTCTTAACTTCAAATTCTCCGTCCTTAATATCTTCAAGGACCTTATCGGCGGCATCCTTATTGGTCAGATTTTTCTTTTTACCGTCGGCTGTTCCGAAATACTTTGCCTTGAATTTATCAGAAGCTTTCTTATGCTCCGATCGTTTGGAGAGCTCTGCCTCAACGGTCCAGTATTCTTTAGGCTTGAATGCCTCTATTTCCGCCTCGCGATCGCAGATAAGTCTTAAAACGACAGACTGCACTCTGCCTGCGCTGAGTCCCTTCTTTACCTTTCTCCACAGGACGGGACTGATCTGGTACCCGACCAGGCGGTCAAGCACTCTTCTCGCCTGATATGCGTCGACAAGGTTCAGATCGACGGTCCTCGGTTCTTTTACTGATTCCTGTACTACGTTTTTGGTGATCTCGTGGAACGTTACGCGGCATACGGAGTCATTAGCGATGCCGAGGATATACTCCAGATGCCACGCAATAGCTTCTCCTTCGCGGTCAGGGTCAGTCGCGATGAGCACTTTCTTTGCTTTCGCGGCATCATCTTTAAGTGCCTTGATAATATCATTCTTCCCGCGGATATTAACGTACTGCGGGGCAAATCCGTTTTCTATATCTATCGCCAGTTTCGTTGCGGGAAGATCACGAAGATGTCCCACGCAAGCGTCTACTTTATATTTACTCCCGAGAAAGCGGCCTATGTTTTTAGCTTTCGAAGGAGATTCAACAATCACAAGATAATCAGCCATCTATCACAACTCCAGTATTTAATTGACGGAATAATAATACTCTTTGAAATCCGAGGTGTAAAGTGCAATTTGGAAACAATTTTAAAAACCGCCCGGATCAACAGGGGCATGAGTATGTAAAAAGCACGTTTATATGCCTGTTTCAGCGGTATATTTGCCCATTGAAACGTTCTTGATCAGTCCCCTGATCTCGAGAAGAGTAAGAGCGCTGCACACTTCCCCGGCGTCGAGCTGGGTCCTTTCAGATATCTCGTCAGGATCGGATGCACCCTGAATGACGGCGTTCATTACGGCACTGAGAGGAAACGGAAGGCCCTGAGATAAGCCGTTGACGACTCGTCTGGGTTTTCTTAAATCGGGGCTGATACCGAACTCGTCTAAGATCACACCCACGTCAGAAGCACAGACAGCCCCCTGACGGATAAGTTCATTGACGCCATAGGACATAGGATTCCTGACGTCCCCCGGAAGAGCAAACACGATCCTGTCTGCCTCGAGCGCTCTGTCCGCCGTGATCAGCGCTCCGCTTTTCTTCGCCGCCTCGACAACGATGACACCGTCGCTCAGACCGGCTATGATCCTGTTCCGTGCAGGAAAAAGTTGTTTTACCGGAGCTGTTCCCGGAGGCGATTCGGAAATAACGGCACCGCCTGTCTTTATTATTTCGTTATACAACTGCCGGTGTTCCGGAGGATAAACAACATCAGCGCCTCCTGCCAGGACCGCGACCGTGCGCCCGCCCGCTTTTAGCGCTCCTCTGTGCGCAGCCCCGTCGCATCCCCGCGCCATTCCGGAAACGATAGTCACACCGTAACGCGAAAGCATGTTCGCATACGAAAAAGAATTTGCCCCGCCGGATAATGAACAATGCCTGGAGCCGACTACCGCTAAAACCGTTCCGCCGCCGTTTACGTCATTTTCATCAAATGACCCGTAATAATACAGAACGATCGGACGGGCGCACGGAAGATTTTTTAGCCTGTAAGGATAGTCGTTATCCCTAAGCGATATGATTCTCATACCGCTGCTTTCGGCAGAATGATAAATATCAGCGGCCTGCTTTAAGAGCTGATCGTCGTTGAATGCTTTTAACGCACTTTCATGACGCCGAAGCGATTCAGGACGTATCGACGACAGGCGGGCGTTATAAATGCCTTCTGCCGAACCGAATTCTTCAAGAAGCAGGTCATATATCAGAGAATTTGGCCTTCCTAAAAGGCTCAGCCAGATCATAACAGATCTTTCATTGATCTCACGCAGCATTGACCGCCACCCCTCCTTCCCTGAACAGTTTTCTGTCGATGATCCTGTACTGGACAGCTTCCGCCATATCCTCCACTTTAACAGAACCGTGTCCGTTCATATCGGAGATCGTCCCCGAGATCGCTTTTAATTTATTAAATGCCCTTATACTTAGCGAAAGCTGCTCGGCCGATTTTAAAAGGATTTCCTCGGCTTCTGGTTCGATACAAAGCACTGTATCAAGTTCATCTCCGGAAAGGCGTGAATAAGTATCCTGGTTAAAATCGTGCTGGCGTATCTTTTCCTTCTGGATATTTCTCACATTCCTGACACGCTCTCTGATAACTTCATCAGGTTCGCAACGGTCAGACTGTATTTCGCTATACCCGGGCGTTTTTACAGGAATATGTATATCGATCCTGTCAAGTATCGGACGAGAGATCTTTTCAAGAGTATGGCTGATCATTTTAGGCGTACAGGTACATTTTTCGGGGCCTTCAAGAAGATTACCGCACCGGCACGGGTTCATCGCGCAGATAAGCATAAAATCAGCAGGCAGTTTCTCGATGTGTCCGACTCTCGATACGGTCACGTCTCCGGAATCCATCGGCTGCCTGAGTGAATCGATCACACCGCGGTCGATTTCCGTCACCTCGTCTAAAAACAGGACTCCGCGGTGAGCGAGCGATATCTCGCCCGGGACAACGGGCCTCCCGCCTCCTATCAGTGCCGTTTTCGTCACGCCCGTATGCACTTCCCTGAAAGGCGGGTAGCGTACGACCGGCAGATCATCGTTTAAAAGGCCGCATAAGCTGTAGATCGAAGTTACGTCATATATATCGTTACGTTCAAGCGGGGGCAATATCGACCGTATGCTGTGTGCCAGCATGGTTTTACCGCTGCCCACCGCTCCGAGCATAAGAATATTATGCCTTCCGGACGCTGCGATCTCAACGGCCCTTTTAGCCGTTTTATGCCCCTTTATCTCCGAGATTGAAATAGATGCGTCCGGCGCGCAAAAATCGCTCAGAGAGCCCGTGAGCGGGCTTTTTTCGTGATCTGAAAGTCCGATGAGATCAGAGAGCCACTTTACCGGCCATATCCTGACACCTTCGAGGCTCATCACCTCTTTTATATTCCCCTCGGGGATCACGATATCTTTAATACCTTCCCTGCTCGCGGAAATGCACATCGAAAACAGTCCCGACACAGGTTTTACCATACCGTCAAGCGAAAGCTCGCCTACCAGGACGTATCTATCGAGAGCGGTATCATCGATATAACCTCCCGCTGCCAGTATCCCTGCCGCTATCGCAAGGTCAAATCCCGTTCCTTCCTTCCGGATATCCGACGGAGCAAGGTTTACCGTTATCCTGCCCTTTGGCAGATCGAATCCGCAGTTTTTTACCGCTGCGCAGACTCTGTTCTTTGATTCCTTTACCGAAGCACCTGCGAGCCCGATGATCGAGAACTCTCTGATGCCGGGCGTAACGTAAGTCTCGACCGTTGTTAAAAGGCCTGTCACGCCGCTGATGCAAATCGAATTAATAATTTTGATCATAAAAGAATAACCCCCGGATCTTTTTATCCCGAACACGGCGAAGCGCCGTTGAACGTGGGTAAAGCATATGCCATCCGGGGGATGCTGTTCAAATATTTCCGAAATATTTCCCGGGAAAAAACGGGAAATATCCGGAAAAGACCGTAATCATCTGTCCTTTCTGCCTTTTACCTCGATCATGTTCTTAAGCTCGTCCATGAAAGAGTCAACGTCTTTGAATTGCTTGTACACTGAAGCGAATCTTACGTACGCTACTTCGTCAAGTTCCTTCAGCCTCGCCATGATCAGCTCGCCGATTTCTTTCGAGCTAACTTCTCTGCGCATCGAATTGAGCAGCTGCTGCTCGACCTGGCCCGATATTTCTTCAGCCTGTGCGACTGAGACAGGCCTTTTAGCACAAGCCTTCATAATGCAATTGGTGATCTTGGCTCTCTCGAAAGGCTGCCTGCTTCCGTCCTTCTTTATGACCATCAGCTGGGTATCTTCTATTTTCTCATATGTGGTGAACCTTGACCCGCATTTCAGACACTCACGGCGTCTCCTCACAGCGGAGAAATCCTCCGCCGGTCTGGAATCGATAACTTTATCTTCGGTATGTGAACAATATGGACATCTCATTTTTTTCTCTCCGGCATTAATTGATCCAGGCGCATCAAAATCAATACAATTCAAGCAAAATTGCATAACCATCTGCCTGTTTTAATATATTATATCCCGATTCTATATGATTTTCAAGCGCTTTTAAAATGAATTCCGGACCGCGGCCGAATCTGTCCGATGCACATAAAAGACCTTTTGGCGAATCGAGCGGTCTCAAATCTGCTTTAACAGGATCAGCCCGGTCTAAGCGGTAAAGTTCACGCGAGCGATCTGATTTTTCGGGGAAATAACGCCTGAAGGCAAAAACGTTCTCACCCGCGTCAATAAACGATATTGACCCTCTCCTCAGTTCCTCGTGCGACGACCTTAGCGCGGACAGATCCGAAAACCACCCGGCCATATCAAAATTTGAACTGTTCCACTCAAAGAAACGTCTGTTGTCCGGATCGGTACCGCCCTCCATACATATCTCGTCGCCGTAATAGATCAGCGGAACTCCCGGGAAGCAGAACTGAATAAGTGAATACGCCTTCACAAGGCCTCGGGCAAGCCTTTCGTCGCCCCTCGTTATCTGTTTAAGGTGCGTAAAAAGCCGCTCCACGTCATGAGAACCGGTCATATTGACAAGCGAATAATACACCTCGGGAGGATAATTGACCGAATCACTGAAAAAATCGGAAGAAATATCACCTGCGTTGACGTTACCCTCGAAGAATTCCAGAAGACGCTTGCGAAAAGGATAATTGGTCTGTGAATGAAGCTCGGGAACTGTAAAATAAGAGCGGTGAATTCCGTAACTGACTTTATCCGTACCGTCCTCCCACACCTCTCCGAATATCACGGCGTCCGGTTTTTCCTCTTTTACCGCGGAAAACAGAGCCTCTAGATATTCGTCAGGGAGTTCGTCCGCGACGTCTAGCCTCCAGCCTGATGCTCCTGCCCTCAGCCAGCGCCTGACTATGCTGTCTTTCCCCTTTACCGTGTAATCAAGATAAGTTGGTTCGAGTTCTTTTACACAAGGCAGATCCAGAACGTCCCACCAGCAGTCATAAGAACCGTCTTCCCTGAAATCGTACCAGTCGCAATAAGGCTTTTCGCCTCTCTTCGCCGCTTCGAAATATCTGCTTCTGCGGCCCGTATGGCTGAAAACGCCGTCAAATATCAGGCGTATCCCGTTTTCGCTGATTTTTTCGGTGAATCGTGAAAATGCCGCGTCTCCGCCCAAAAGCCCGTCGATATGCTCATAATCCGCAGTATCATATCTGTGGTTGGAAACAGATTCAAAAACAGGATTCAGATATATAATATCTGCACCCAGACCCCGGATATGATCGATCTTCGATGAGATCCCCGAAAGATTTCCGCCGAAAAAATCCCACTTCGTCACTTCTCCGTCGTCATTTTTAGTATAATGCGGATGAATATCAAAAGAAGGATACATATAGGCATCCGGTTTCGGGACCACGTCCGGATCGGCAGCATAAGCGAACCTGTCGGGAAAGATCTGATATATCACGCCGTCCTTAAACCATTCAGGGACCGTAACACCGGGCTCATATACAGTTATGCGGCCTGCAATCCCGGAACTTTCATCCCCGGCAGAAAATTCGTAATAATAAGTTCCCGGCTTTGAGAAAGCGGCGGGGCCAGGTTCAAAGCGGTAACAGATCGCACCGTTTTCTTCGCATGGTGAGGCTGCTTTAGGATAATAAGATCCCGAACACTCTTCATCGCGAAATTTGCGCGTCAGAGTAAGGACCGGAAAGCAGCCTTCCGGGGCACCCTCTATAATCAAAGAAAGAAATAAAGACGTCCCCGTAGCTGCCGCGCCGCGGGGAGATCTGAACCGTTCGTCTTCCGGAATATGGATAAATCTCATCTGTGCTTCACGTTCCAGATATCATCGGCATAGGCGGCAATGGTATTGTCGCTGGAGAACCGTCCCGAGCGGGCAATATTGACCGCGCACATCCTGCTGAACCTCGATCTGTCGGAGTAAATACCGTCGATCTTGTCCCTCGCGCTCACGTACGCATCGAAATCCTTCAAAACGAAATACGGGTCTCCGTCCTTTAAAAGATGATCGAGCACGGGAGTAAATTCGTTCTTCCCCGCAAAGCCGAAATAACCTTCCCTTATCTGGGAAATGATCGCCTCGAGCCTGGAATCGTTTCTGACCTCTCTGTAAGGATCGTATCCGCCGTGCTGCTCATACGATATCACCTCGTCGGAAGTCAGGCCAAACAGAATTATATTATCATCACCGACCGCCTCACGGATCTCGACGTTCGCCCCGTCGAGAGTTGCCAGCGTAACGGCGCCGTTCATCATAAACTTCATATTGCCCGTACCCGAAGCCTCTTTGGACGCCGTGGATATCTGTTCGGAAATATCACCTGCCGGTATCATCCGCTCGGCCAGACTTACGTCGTAATTAGGCAGGAAAACGACTCGCAGAAAATCGGCTGCTTCTTTATCTGAATTCACCCTGTCAGCGACCGTGCATATAAGCTTGATAGTGTTTTTAGCAAGACCGTAGCCCGGAAACGCTTTGGCAGAGAAAATAACGGTTCTCGGGTACATTCCGGAAGTATTTCCGGCTTTTATACGGTTATACATATCCATTACGCCGAAAATATTCAGCAGCTGGCGCTTGTACATATGTAGACGCTTTACCTGGATATCAAAGATGGAATTTTTATCCACTCCGATCTCAGTGGTTTTCAGAATATATCCTGCAAGCCGTTCCTTGTTGTTCTGCTTAATAGCATACGCTTCGTCCGAAAAACCGCGGTCAATAAATTTCTCGAGCTCTGTCAGTTTTCCGGGATCCTTCCGCCATCCTGTCCCGATGGTGCGGTCAATAGCTCCGGCGAGTTCCGGGTTCGCCCCGATAAGCCATCGCCTGTGCGTTATACCGTTCGTCTTGTTATTGAACTTGCCCGGATAAAACTCGCTGAAATTCCTGAGTTCCTTGTTTTTCAGGATATCCGAGTGCAGTCTTGCCACGCCGTTCACGCTGTGGCTGCCGACTATCGCGAGGTGAGCCATTTTAACAGCTCCGTCGCCGATAATCGACATCTTTGCGATCCTGTCGAATCCGTACCCATCTTTCATCGACAGCTCTGCCACGAAACGTCTGTTTATTTCTTCGACGATCATATAAATACGCGGCAGCAGCTTCTTGAACATATCAAGAGGCCATTTTTCAAGCGCTTCAGCAAGGATCGTGTGATTCGTGTATCCGAACGTTGCCACCGTTATGGCCCATGCGTCATCCCAGCCTAGCCCCTGTTCGTCTATAAGCAGGCGCATAAGCTCGGGTATGGCCAGAGCAGGATGCGTATCGTTTATCTGTATGGCGTTGTAAAGATGAAATTCACGGATATTTCCGCCGCCCTTAAGATACCTGCTGAGGATGTCCTGCAGTCCGGCGCTCGTAAAAAAGTACTCCTGTTTAAGTCTTAAAAGCTTGCCTCTTGGAGTAGAATCATCGGGATAAAGTACGTTCGAGATCGAGTGGGCCGTCGTTATGTTTTCAACTGCTCTGTCATAGTCGCCTTTGCTGAACTCGCTGAAATCGAATCCGGAATTCTCCGTCTCGGCGCTCCAGAGGCGAAGTGTATTCACGCGCTCGGAATCGTACCCGGGGACCGGAATATCGTACGGCACGGCGAGGACCGGCTCGTAATCTTCCAGTTCAACGTAAAGATGACCGTCGCCTCCCCAGTTCATATTTATATTTCCGCCGAACTTTACGATCCTGGCATCTTCCGCTTTGCAGATCTCCCAGACGTTCGGTATCTTGAGCCAGTTATCCGGCGTCTCGACCTGATATCCGTTCTGGATAAGCTGACGGAAAAGGCCGTACCTGTATCTGATGCCTATTCCGGTACCGGCGATGTCAAGTGATGCCATTGAGTCAATAAAACACGCCGCAAGCCTTCCGAGGCCGCCGTTTCCAAGGCCCGGATCCGGGTCCATCTCGTACAGGTCTTCCAGTTTGATTCCGAGGTCCTTGAGGCCTTCTTCGACTACTTCCTTAAGGCCGGTGTTTATGAGGTAGTTCTCCAGGAGCTTTCCGATGAGGAACTCCATGGAGAAGTAGTAGACCTTCTTGTCGTTCTTTTCGCGGTGGATCTGCCTGGATTCCTCGCGGGCTTCCTCCGCGTTCTTGTTGATNNTCCGAGGCCGCCGTTTCCAAGGCCGGCATCAGGTTCGGCAGCTTCGACCGACGGAAGATCGAGTCCCAGCTCTTTAAGGCCGTCGAAGACAACGTCTCTGATCCCGAGGTTTATAAGTGCCGAATCGAGCAGTCTTCCGATCAGGAATTCCATCGAAAAATAATAAATATGCTTTCTTTTCTCTGCGCTGTCCTTCTTTTCGGTAAAAAGCCAGTCGGGAGCCATATAATCACGGATAAGCGCCCCAAGCGCCAGATATTTTTCCTCCGTCCCTGCCTCGTCGAAGCTTTCACGGAACATCGTGACTATCTTATTTTTATAATCGCGGATAAAAGTATCCTTATTTAGCTGCATAGTTCCTCCATAACAGAACGAAAACGACTTTTTAAATGTGATTGCCGATCGAAAATGACTGTCTCAGATCGCAAGTTCGTTATAGATCGCGATATACTTTTCAGACTGAGTCTTCCAGTCGATCCTGGTCTCCATAGCTTTGATCATAAGATTATCCCAGATCTCAGCGTCGTCGTAGCATTCAAGCGCAGTGCGAAGAACTGCAAGCATCTCGTGAGCGTTGAAATTGGCAAAAGAGAAACCGTTCCCGTCGCCGGTATATTTATTATACGGTTTAACAGTATCCTTAAGGCCGCCTGTCTCGCGGACAACAGGTATCGTTCCGTAGCGCATGGCGATTATCTGGGAAAGGCCGCACGGTTCAAACATAGAAGGCATCAGGAACAAATCGGCTCCTGCATAGATACGTGACGCCAGAGCGCTGTCGAAACGAGTGCGCGCTGCTATCTTACCCGGGTAGGCCGAGCCGTAATATTCGAAGAAATCCATATAATCGCGCTCGCCGGTTCCGAGGATGACGAACTGGAGGTCGTTTTTAAGAATATCTTCCATCACACACGTAACGAGGTCCAGTCCCTTTTCTTTAACCATTCTCGTGACCATAGCTACGATCGGTACGTTCTCGTTCTGCGGAAGACCAAGCTCCTTCTGGAGAGCAAGTTTATTGACCTTTTTAAGGTCTCTCGTCTTCACGTCATAGTTCCTGACGATATTCTTATCGTTTTCAGGATTGTTATGTGAATAATCGATTCCGTTCGTAATTCCGGTGAGTTTAAATGACTTAGCGCTTAGCAGCCCGTCAAGACCCTCCCCGTAGTACGGCGTCGTGATCTCCTGCGCGTACGTTTCCGATACGGTGATCACTTTATCCGCAAAAACGATGCCCGCTTTCATGAACGATACACCGTCGCGGAATTTAAGCTTTTCATCATTGTAGTATCCGTAATTAAGTCCGAGCAGATCTTCAAGTATCGAAGGCGCGTAAACGCCCTGATATTTAAGATTATGGATGGTGAACACCGCGGCGGCGCGCTTGAATTCCGGCCTTTCGTAGTAAACGTCCCTTAAGTACAGAGGGATGATACCGGTCTGCCAGTCATTGCAGTGAATGATATCCGGGTAGAAATCGTTCATGTGAACAACAGATTCCATCACCGCTCTGCAGAAGTATGCAAAACGCTCGCCGTCGTCGTAAAAGCCGTAGCATCCTGGCCGCTTGAAATAGTATTCGTTGTCAATGAAGTACACGGGTATGTCTTTATAGAGCATATACTGAAGCCCGCAATACTGATTTCTCCAGCCCACGGTCACCCCGAATGTGGAAAGAGGTATCATACGGGATTTGTATTCGTCGGCAATATCTCCGTATTTCGGCGTTATGATCCTGACATCCACACCGGCTGCTTTCAGCGCTGAAGGCAGTTCGAGAGATACGTCGGCAAGCCCTCCGGTTTTGCTGAACGGCCTGACTTCGGTGGTCACAAATAAAACTTTCATTTTCAGAATCCTTTCATTGCATATCAGCAATTACAGGTCAGCGCAGAAGATTCTTCTTCTCGATGACCAGAGGGAAAAACTCGTTTCCCTTCAATTCTGTATTTTCGTCTATATCGACGTTTTTGTCAATAATAACATGTGACAGCCTTGCGTTTTTATGTATCCGGACGTTCTGGAGAATGATGCTGTTCTCAACTACAGCTCCTTCCTCTACGCTTACGTAGCGGCCGAGAAGAGAATCCTTCACGCTTCCCTCGATCATGCATCCGTCAGCGATCAGCGAATTGCTCACGTGGCACCCGTCAACGTAAAGCGTAGGAGGCTCGTCTTTTATCTTCGTAAATATCGGTCTTACGCCTGAGCGGAAAAGCTCAGTGCTGACGTTCAGATCAAGCATATCCATATTGCTCTTAAAATAAGACGAAACCGTATTTATGCAAGAAACGTATCCGTCGAACCTGTAGAGGTTGAACGAAGCGGAACCGATCTGATCGAAGACAAGATTATAGAAGCTCGTCAGCGACGTAAGCGAAGTGCTTTTGTAGATAAAATCGGTAAGACGTGCTTTGGTCATAATGAAAATTTCCATACACACGTCAGCCTCGGGACCGATACCGATGTTCTTGCCCGCACCGCGAAGTTCCCCTGTCTCGCCGTCAATATCGAGCGTAAAGCAGTTCGAAAACTCCTTATCGGCATTGCCCGTATGCGTATACACTACGGTTATATCTGCACCCGAGCGTTCGTGCGATCTTATGACGTCGGCAATATCCATATTGCACACCATATATGACGAACAGAGTATAACGTCTTTGCTTTTGCTCCTGTAGATATACTCCATATTGTTTTTTATGAGCTTCGAGTCTGTGTACATCAGATTGCAAAGCCCGTGATTGAACAGGAAAAGACCGTCGTTTTTTCTGTTAAGGTCCCACGGTTTACCGGTTCCGAGATGGTCGGAAAGAGAGCGGGAGTTGCTCTCGGTAAAAATACCGACGTTTCCGATACCGGCGTTGACCAGGTTCGAAAGCATGAAATCTATGACTCTGTAGCGGCTTCCGATCGGGATCGAAGCGATGGGGCGGTTCGTCGTCAGAGCGCGTATATCGTTCTCGTTTTCGGCCAGATTAAGTATAGCCATATAATCTCTCATTTATGCCACCTCATTTCATAAAACCGCCGCCGGATAATTCGCGGCCTTCTTCAATAACTGCGATCGTGCTGCCGTCCCCGACAGCGTTGTTCGATCTGACCGTTACGCCTTCCAGAAGGATGCTCTTATTAACGATCACGTTTTCTTCTATCTTGCACCCTTCCATCACGATCGAATCTACCACGCGGCTGTTTCTTCCGACTGTCACACCCGGGAAAATGACTGAATGTTCGACCTCTCCCATAATAACGCAGCCTTCGGATATCAGGCTGTCTTTAAGAGTAGCCTCCGGACCGATGTACTGCGACGGTATAGAACCTGTAACAGTATAAAGTTTCCAGTCGTTCTGGAAAAGCTTGACTTCATTGTCAGCCTTAAGGAGGTCCATATTTGCCTCCCAGTAGCTCTCTACAGTACCGACGTCCTTCCAGTATCCGTCGAACCTGTACGCGATCAGTTTTTCGCCTGATCCGATCATCGCAGGAATGATATTTTTGCCGAAATCATTGTCCGAGGACTGATCCTGCGAATCTGCCTTAAGATACTTTTTCAGATCGGCATACGTGAAAATGTAGATACCCATCGACGCCAGGGTGCTCCTGGGTTTTTTAGGCTTTTCCTCGAAACTGGTGATCGTGCCTTCGCTGTCAGTATTCATTATCCCGAAACGCGAAGCTTCTTCGATCGGCACGTCGATAACAGCGATGGTTGCCTTCGCTCCCGCAGCGGTATGAGCGGCGAGCATCTTTCTGTAGTCCATTTTGTATATATGGTCACCGGATAAGATCAGCACGTACGTCGGGTTGAACTGGTCAAGGAAATTAAGGTTCTGGTATACGGCGTTTGCCGTGCCGCTGTACCAGTCTCCTCCCGCCTCGCTCATATACGGCGGCAATATCGTTACGCCTCCATGTACGCGGTCAAGGTCCCACGGCGTTCCTATTCCTATGTGCGTTGACAGCTGCTGGGGCTTGTACTGGGTCAATATCCCGACCGTGTCTATTCCTGAGTTTGAGCAGTTACTGAGCGCAAAATCGATTATTCGGTATTTGCCTCCGAACGGCACAGCCGGTTTAGCTGTCTTCCTGGTCATTGCCCCCAGCCGGCTTCCCTGCCCGCCGGCCAATATCAGTGCAACCATGTTTTTTTGGATCATGTCCGGTCACTCCTCTTTATATTTCAATACCTGAAAAACGGTTTTATTATCAATCCGCAGTATGCGTTTAGTTTAAGTTTAATGTGAAAAGGCATCGATGATTCTCCCTCAGGCTTGGGTCGTATATAGCTGCTGTACAGATCTTCTGCGCCTGTCAGCAGTCCTCCGTCGCATTCCTCTGTCCCGTCACTGCCTGACGATCTGAAAATAATGCTGTAATCACAGAACCTCGGTACGCCGAGGCGGAAATCATCATACGTCCTGTCAGAGAAATTGCATAATACTATCAGAAAATCTCTGTCGTTTTCAGGATCCTGCCGTATGAACGAATAAACGTTCCTCTCCCTGTCATCCGCATCGATCCATCTGAATCCGTTCTGTGAAAAATCACCTGCGTAAAGCGACTTCTCGATAAGATATATCCCGTTGAGCGCTTTCGTATATTCTTTCAGCATGCCGTGAGACGGATAAAGAAGCATCTTCCATTCGAGCGCTTCGTAAAATCTCCACTCCATTATCTGCCCGAATTCGGAGCCCATGAACAGCAGTTTTTTACCGGGATGACAGATCATATAGAGCAGGTACGCTCTGTATTCGGAGAATTTGGTGTCAAGATCCCCGTACATCTTATCGATAAGTGTTTTTTTGCCGTGTACAGTCTCGTCGTGCGATAAACTCAGCATGAACCGTTCAGTGTGAGCATACATCATCGCAAAAGTCATTTTATTGTGATAATTTACGCGTTCTGCCGGGCTCAGGCTCATATATTCGAGAGTGTCGTTCATCCAGCCCATATTCCATTTATAATCGAATCCGAGGCCGCCCCATTCAGGTTTAGCCGTAACTCCGGGGTACGTGCTCGAATCTTCAGCTATCATAACGGCGCCGGGCACAAGTCCGTGGACGGCAGTATTAAGTTCACGCAGGAAAAGAGCAGCTTCCAGATTTTCATTGCCGCCGTACGCGTTGAGCGGCCTTATCCGGTGCATGCAGTTATAATCGTAATAGATAATATTCGCCACCGCGTCGATCCGCAGACCGTCGATATGATACTCCGAAAGCCAGTATGCGGCGTTCGATATCATGAAATTCTTAACAAAATTCTTCGAGTAGTCAAGGTTCGCCGTACCCCAGAGCGGATTTTCGCGCTTGTTTTCTTCGCCGTATTCATACAGAAAAGTGCCGTCAAATTTATACAGATACGATTCGTCTTTGCAGAAGTGGCCAGGCACCCAGTCCATTATCACTCCTATCCCGCTCCGGTGCATGCGGTCAACGAAATACATGAAGTCTTCCGGTGTTCCGAACCGCGACGTCAACGCATAATAGCTGCCTGTCTGATATCCCCACGAGTCGTCCAGAGGGTGTTCGCACAGTGGCATGAGTTCGACGTGCGTATAATTCATTTCGGTCAGGTATGCGGACAATTCATCTGCAATTTCTCTGTAGTTCAGGAATGGTTCATCCGCTCTTTGCGCTTCGGCCTCCTGCCAGTTTTTCTCGTAATCGATGCCCGGTATTCGGCCGCGTCTCCATGATCCCGCATGTATTTCGTATATATTAACAGGAGAAGCATACGTATCTGCCGAAGACCTGTTTTTATTCCATTCCGCGTCTGACCAGGTGAATTTATGGAGATCCGTCGCGACCGACGCCGTTCCCGGTCTTAATTCGGAAGTGACCGCGTACGGATCCGCCTTGAAACGGACGCTTCCGTCTGCGCCGGTGATCATATATTTGTAAAGCGTATTTTCAGGAAGGGCTTCGATCTCCGTGTACCAGAAACCGTTGTCCGATCTGAACATCGTATCCGCCGGATATGACGATCCTCCCCAGGAGTTGAAATCACCGGCGACGCGGACGGAGATCGCCCCCGGGGCGTAAACGTAAAAAGACAGCCTGACAGGCGCATCACTAAAGCCGGATCGCGCGCGACCTTTATCCCGCTCGGTCACGGTATGGCAGCCCAGCCGCTTATATGCGTCATAACAGTTTCCGGATAAATATTCTCTTTCGAACGAATCGCTAAAAAGCATTCAAATCGCCTTTCGAAACAGACCTGCCGGCCATTGCCGTTACCTGATGCATTTCGGATGTGTAAAGCCGGTCATCTTTAATCTGATAGTCCGATAATACCACTTTAACGCGATATTGTCAATTTTCTTTAGAAATGATATAATCCCCCTAAACAAATACGAAACGAGGTAAGCGAATGGACGAGAAATTTGCATTCAGCCTTCTGTGGCCCGATTATGAGAGGGGTCGCGCAACCGAGCGCGAGGTTAAGAGCGGCAGACGCAAGCTGTTCAATCAGGAGCTTTTAGAGCGCGACATGAATATGGATATGATCCTTGACGGCATGCAGATCAGAAACGACAGCCGCGGATATATAAGAGCGCGTATGCTTGATATGATCCCCGATGCGGAAGTGATCAAATACAGACAGGATATCCTTCAGGACTTTATGGATTATCCGGAGCTGGAAGAATCTTTTGATACTTCTCTTCTGCCTCTTACGAACAATCTTCGAAAGATGGAGAAGGCCAATATTTCACACGATGACGATATGCGGCGCATCGCGTGGAGGATCGATATGCTCGAAGTATACATGCAGTGCGTCGACATTCTGCACTCGCTGTTCTGCTCTCCGGACAGAGATTTTCTCTCCGACGGTGTGAAGCGGCTCAGGGAAATGATACAGGGCATTTATGAAAGCGATAATTTCCGTGATCTGCGCCACGAGCTTCCTGCACTTTCCGAAAAGATCCAGACGATGACTTCTGTAACGATCGGTGTGAATCTTGACAACGAACTGAGGCCTGTTGAGGCCGTGCTCCTTTCGATCGAGCCCAAGCCGTTCAGGAATAAAGCGCTCGTTACTTCTATCCTTGGCCGTCAGAAGAATGACGAGACTTATTTCGGACTCGGTTCTTTTTATTCGATCCTTAAGGATAACCGCGCGAACACACTGGATATTGCCATCATGCGTGATCTGGAGAGCGTTATGGGTGACACGTTCAAACACCTTGCCACCGTGCTTGCCAGATTCGAGTATATAGAGACTCAGTTCCTGTTCGACCTTATTCCGGAAGTGTATTATTTCATCGGAGGCAGCAGGCTGGCGCGCAATCTTATAAAAACAGGTCTTCCGGTATGTTTCCCAACTCCCGCACCTAAAGATGAGCGTATCTTCTACGTTAAAGATATTTATGACGCAAGCTTCGCGATCCGCATACAGAGCGACATCGGCCTTAGCGAGCTGTCGAACGTCGTCGTGACCAATACGGCAGAGATGTCGGATAAAGCCGGTCGCATATTCATTCTTACCGGTGCTAACCAGGGCGGTAAAACCACGTTTACAAGAGCGGTCGGCATCACGCAGCTGCTGTTCCAGGCTGGATTCGCCATCCCCGGTTCGGAGGGACGTATAAGCCCGGTAGATAACATATACACTCATTTCCCTGAGCTTGAGAAGAATTCGATCAGCGAAGGCCGCCTGGGTGAAGAGTGCATAAGGCTCGAGCAGATCCTTCCGCGCCTTACGAAGTACAGTATGATCCTGATGAACGAATCGCTTTCGAGCACGAGCCACCAGGAATGCCTGTTTATAGCCGAAGAGATAATGAAATATCTCAGGAAAGTCGGAGCGAGATGCGTATTTGCCACCCACATCCATGAACTTGCCGAGAACATCCCCGAACTTAATAAAGAGCCTGCACTGAGCGATCTGGTCAGCCTTGTCGCCGGCGTTGACGAATCGACCGAAATGGAAGTGCTCACAGACGAGGGACGTAAAAAGTATGCAGGATCAAAGCGTACGTATCTTATTCTTCCGATGCCTCCACAGGGAAAAAGCTTCGCTCTGGATATTGCCCGCACATACGGGATCAGTTTCAATCAGCTGATGAATACGCACGAAGAAAAGTTCGGAAGCGACGATGATCCCGCTCACGTAAAATAAAATATTGATTGAAATTATAATTATAAATCAATATTTTAAGCAGAAATTATAAACCGAATAATATAACCAAAATCGAAAGGAATGATTCTGATGGAAAAATATGTCGTACTGTACAATAAGCTATCCGGTACTTCTGAAGAGGCTATTAAGAAGCTGGAGCCGCTTATCAGTGGTAAAGGCAGCGTGGAGTTCAAGGACATCACGACGTTAGGCGGATATGCCGGATTTTTCGGCGATCTCGATGCCGAGAGCAAGCTCGTTATTTGCGGCGGAGACGGTACTCTTAACCGTTTCGTTAACGAGGCGGACGAGTTTATAGCTGATCGCGAGATCTACTACTTCCCCTCCGGAACCGGAAATGATTTTGTGAGAGACGTAGAACTCGATTTTACGCAAGGACCGGTTGAGATAAGCAAATATCTTAAGAATCTCCCGACAGTTACCGTGAAGGGCAAGACGTGCAAGTTTATCAACAACGTCGGTTTCGGTATCGACGGATATTGCTGCCAGGTCGGAGATGAGATGAAAGCAAGCGGCAAGGTCCCCAACTATACGTCGATCGCCATCAACGGCCTGCTTTTCCACTTCAAATCCAAGAACGCGGATATCACCATTGACGGTAAACATTACGAATTCAAGAACGTCTGGATCGCTCCTACTATGATGGGCCGTTTCTACGGAGGCGGAATGAACGCAGCTCCCGAGCAGAACAGATTGTCCGAGGAGAAGACTGTTTCTCTTACGATCATGCACGGTAAGAGCCGTATCGGAACGCTGATCATATTCCCTTCCATTTTCAAAGGCGAGCATGTCAAGCACACCAAGAAAGTCTCCGTTTTCACAGGCCACGATATAACAGTTAAATTTGACGCACCGTCTCCTCTGCAGATCGACGGAGAAACTGTGCTCGACGTGACCGAGTACACGGTATCGTATAAATGACAGGAAAACGTTAAACACGTCTGATCCCAATCATTTACGATGATCAAAAAAACCGGCCGGATCATTTTGGTTGATCCGGCCGTTTTTATTATTATCATCATTTCAGCAAATCGTTTTGCTGCTATATCAAAAAGATCAGAATCCTCTTCCTCCGCCGCTGAAGCTGTGTCCTCCGGACGAATGGAATCCGCCGCTGTATGACGAGCCGCCTCCGGAACGCGATGACGACGATTGGATCAAAGTCTTCGTAACGTTTGTCCGCAGGAACGTATCGTTCAGCACGTCTACTCTAACGGAATCAGGCACAAGATAATTAGAAGCGACCACCGACTGGGCCAGGCCTTTCATTGACACCGATGCCGATGACAGAGATATTAAACCTGCGACAAGACCTGCGATCGATGCTATAAACAAATACTTCAGTACAGATCCGAAAGTGAGCGGGAATTTGCCGTTCGTCAGGAGCGTATCGAGATCATTGAAATATGCGCTCACACCTTCGGCGTATTCTCCCCTGTGCATGTACGGTTCCATCGTATCATCCATATGGTTAACGTTCTTTTCAGTGAAGAATTTCTCTGCATCGCCTGTACCTGCGGTAAACCAGCCTCTGTTTCCCGGTTCCATCGAAATAAACATTACGACGCCGCTGTAATTCGGTCCGACACCGTATCCGTTCATATCATAAAATTCCGCGGCGTACATCCTGCGCCCGAGTTCGTATGCGCTATCGTCGGTGACGAGCACGAAGTCCATATTATATTTCTGCTTCATCTGCGCCAGCTGTGACTTGAGCGATTCCAGTTCCCCGCTGTTGAAAATGCCGGCGTAATCGACCACCCGAGGGGTCGACGGGTCGTTATGGAACACGTCTGAAGGGCCGAATCCTTCTTTATACCACGAAGGCATCCCGGCAGAACTGACTCCGGTCTGTGTATAACCGTACTCATCTTCCAAGCTGTAATCATCCTCTATGCTGTCAGACGCGAACGCGACGCATACGGACAATGAGATGATGATTATCGAAAACAGCAATATCTTTACAAATCTGTTCATAATCAACCTCCCATAAACCATCTTAGGAAAAAGAACGCTATTGCTGCGACAATAAGGAAAGGTATCCCGAAGTAGAGCCATTTTTTACCCTTACTCACGGGAAGCTCGCCTACGACCTTGCCTGTCTGGCCGTTCGCAGCGTACCTGTACGTCTTCCCTGCATATTTGCACTCGAACAGATACACAGGAAGCATCACGTATTTAACCGATGAATCTGTGATCTCCATCCTGTCCTCGGTAACGTGAACGGAAGAATAATCACTAACGCTGTTAACGACCATATTGACAACGCTGTTTCGCACTCTATCGGATACACGCGGCAGATTCTCGTCAGGATCCGAATCGAATCTGTCTGAAGAAAAGCCCGTCAGATAACCGCTGTTAAATTCTGTTATCTGGCTGTAATCAAACGGCTCGATCGAATCCATCAGGTCATTATCCATCTTAACGCTGGCATCTACCGGGATCCTGTCGAAACTCATTTCAGCCGCTCTTTCGAGGTCATATTCCGAAGTCTCGGTATATCTGTAGCCGCTGTTCGTATAAGACTTTACCTTTGAGCCGGAAAGTTTCATCTCGCCTTTGAGCGTGCAGTTATACAGCCAGAAAGGAACGTAGATGCCTCTTACCGTGCTCATTTTATTATCTGCGAAAAAGTTGAAAGGCAAAAGTTTTCTTCCTTTGTAGTAGTCTCTTACTGCAGCGGGAAGCTTATCCGGAAGGATCTTGAAAGGAATGATACCGTTCGGCCTGAGTCCTGCCGTAACGTTCTCGGTCAATATAAGATAGTTATCGCAGTACGGGCATTTGGCGGAAGCTGTGATCGCGTCAAGGATCACTTCGGCGCCGCACGTCTTGCAGATGTACGATACCGTCCCTTCAAGATGCTCATTCTTAAGATTTTTCTTATACCGTTTCCAGTCAAATTCCTTAAGCGGGACCTTATCCGCCTTGCCTGCAGACGAACCGGCAGCTGCAGCGTCCGCCTGGGCAGCATTCTGATCAGCAGCCTGTCCCTCAGGTTTAGCTCCGTTCTGCAGCCCGTTCTCGGTCTTCAGGGAATCGATGTCAAATTTACTGCCGCAATAACTGCATAACGCCATCCCGCTCTCAATATCAAATTGAAGCGTTCCGTTACAGTTCGGACATTTGTGTAAGAACATTTCGCTCATTTTAGATTAACGCTCCCGGACGTCAATATCAGTTCATCAATGTGAGCCATTTTTCGTTGGCCTGAGTCTGAAGTTTCTCTAATGCTGTCTGCGCATCGACCGAGCCGGACAATATCCTTGCGAGTGCGCCTGACATATTGTTCATAAATATATCGGAGATCTCCATCGGAGCCTGTGTGGAAACGAAGCAGGGCTGCGTACGGTCGGTATAGGTAACGAACACTTTGTAGTTCTTATCCGTCCATACGGTACCCGGTCCGTACCAGAAAGTCTCTTCCGAAAGCGACTTAAGGAGCGGCACGCTGCTTCCGGTCTGGCTGTGATATCCCCTCTGCCCCGCTTCGGTAAGGAAGAACAGCGCAAAAGCTGCAGCGGTATCGGGATTATCAGTTCTGTTATAAACAACGTAACCGGTAGCGTCGGTGGAGATATTGTGGTTCGGGAAAGCAGGGAACGGGCAGAAATCCCAGTTGATCTTCATTCTGTCGTACGCGTTTCCGAGTCTCGTGAGCCACGTCATATTGTTGAACGTTTTAAAGCAGACGTAAGATACGTTCGAATCTCCGTCAGGGATCTTTGCAAACTTATCTTTAACTGCGCCACTGATGCTTCCGAGCATATCCTCGGGGAACAGCCAGCCTTCCTGAACGGCATTGATCAGCTCGTTCACGCCCTGCATGACTTCATTGCTGTCCGTAATGGTAACTTTATGTTCGACGTTGTCGATCCACTTACCGCCGTAGCCGCGGAAGAACATCTGCCAAATAGGAGCCCAGCCGAGTTTCATTGACGCGCCGCACTGGAGCACCTGGCCGTTCTCTTCTACTGTAAGCTGCTTGCAAAGTGCCTTGAAATCCTCCCACTGATATGCGATCGTATTGTCAAAATCAACACCTGCGGCTTCGATTATATCATTGTTGTAAATAAGTACCGATTCGCCTATCTTTCTGGGCACCATATAGAGTCTTCCGTCGATCCTTCCGGCATCGATCGCTCCTGTATATACGTCGCCGAGGTCAATGTTCATAGGCTTGATATATGAATCGAGAGGCATCAGCGCGTTATGGTTGGTGTGGTAGTTAACCGTATCATTCGAGTCACACCAGAAAACGTCGCCGATATCTCCTGCAGAAATACGCGTCGGATAAGAAGAACGGTTTGCTTCCTCATAAATAACGCGTGCATTCGGAAAAGCCGCCATAAATGCGTTCACGACGCCCTTGGGGGCAAGTGATTCCGATTCCGTTCCGCTCTCGTTATTTACAGTAAATGTGATCACTCCGCGGATATTAAGATCTTCAACAGTTTTATCCTGTTCGACGTATCCTGTTTGAACGACCCTTCTCTTACATCCGATGAGTCCGGCCGTAATGACCAGCACGAGTGTCAGCATTACTATCTTCAGCAGCAGACCGCTTCTGTGAGTCTTTTGCATGATAAGACACACCCCTTTCTTACAGATAAATTCTAACACAGTACGTTCGTTTTTTCAATAGCCTTCGCCCGCGCGCCACGACTCATTGCCGCCCGTGCGTTACGACTCGTTGACCGCCTTTCCAGATATATATTCCGGGGACAATGCGAACATCATAGTTGACGGCCCGTATTTCTCGATCTCGCGTCTGATATATTCTTCGTCGCACGTGAATTTTCTGCTCAGTTTCGCAGCGATATCATATATCGTATCGACGTCGTCAATAAATTCGATCTTTCCGAATACTATCACGCTTTTGAAGTTGAGCGCCCATCCGCCTTCTTCCCTGCTTACTTCGCCGAACACGCAAAACGATGCCTTATCGCAGCGCCTGATCGCGTCGATCTTATGACCTTTCCTGGCGCTGTGAAAATAGATCCTGCCGTCCTCCTCATTATAAAAATGATTCAGAGGAACCCCGTAAGGATAACCGTTATCCCCGATTACGGATAAAACTCCGCGCTTTTCTTTTTTCAATATTTCAACGCATTCGTCCGGATCGAGCTGCTGCTTTGATCTCATCATTTTTCTGAATAATTTTACGCTTTCTTGTTCCATTCAAATCACACCGTTCTAGTTGTAGATGCCGTATTTGTGGGCGGCCTGATACATAGCGATGACATTCTCCGCCGGAGAATTGTCCTGAATAGCATGAGACGGCGCAAAATGATAGCCTCTATACGCCATACACGACTCAAGGGTCCGGCGGCAATACTCATCCACTTCCTCAGGCGTTCCGTACGCGAGAGGCCCCGCGGTGGATATCAATCCCCTCAGCGTAAGCCTGCCGCCGTAATGCCCGATCAGATAGTCGACAGACATATTGACCGCCTCGGGCTGGAGTGAGTCAACGCCTTTGACACCCATTTCTATGTAATCCTCATAAACCCACGATGAAGACCCGCACGAGTGGATCATCACGGGAAGAGAATTGACGTTTGCCAGATCTATAAACTGCTTGTGGATCGGTTTTAAAATATCCCGATATAGTTCAAGGCTGATCATCGGGCCGCGCTGCGTACCAAGATCCTCGCCAAGCCATACGAACGACAGATGCTCTTTGCATTTTTCGATCGTTCTGTACATGACCTCAAGCTGAGAAGCGGCCCTGCGGCGCATAAAATCAACTGCAGCATCGTCGTTCATCAAAAGATGCACGAGCACGTCTTCCATCCCCATTATGCGCCCATTTGAATTAATCACGTCAGGGACACCGGCGTGCCCGACGTAAAGAGCGTACCTGGGAGAAAGCACTTTCGCTGCCTCAAGCGCGGCATCATAATCAAAATCATCCGGATCCGGGATCGGATAAGATGCAAACAATTCATCTTCAGCATCTTTAAGCGGGAAATCGCAGAAATCCCAGTAACCGCCTGATTGATTTGCGACGAGGCGCATATAGCATCCCTCGAGGCTGTCAACGATCCTGTCAGGTTTATCGGGATACAGTTTCGGTCCGACGTAGGGCGCGTTGATGCCGGTATAATCTACGCCGAGCGCGTCGTCAAGCGCGCGTCTGTCTTCAGGCCTTATTCCGAGAGCAGCGCACAAACGGCTGTGGACAACTCCGTTGGCCTCGTATCCGATCGTTACGCGGTCTGTTTTTTCAAAAGCGAACGTTCGCTCGACACGCTCACGGGAGTTCATTGACTCCTTCGCTTTTATTATTCTCTGCATGCCGTTCTGCCCCCCTTCTAAAAAGCAGCGCTCCCCTGACCGGATCACGGATCTTCGCATTAATAAACCTGCCTGAAGTATATCAAATGCATAATTAAAAGTCAATTTTAAGGAAATCGAAGACAGCGTAAAGAGATTGTAG
>DBVV01000159.1:0-7532 GCA_002308795.1 Mageeibacillus sp. UBA1255
ACCTACAATCTCTTTACGCTGTCCGCCTCCATTTGCCATTTGCCATTTCCCTCCTCCCGGTATATAATCAGTTCATAGACGGAGCGCTGAAAAAAGGCGCTGAAAATAAAACTACGGGAGACGGTCAGAAATGAAAGAATTTAACAGACTCTGCAAAGAATTCGAAGAGATGGACGCACAAAGGTACAACACCATACTGGATGAATTGTCCGCACGCATAATTCCGGCGCTGCAGTTCATCACCGACGACGGAATACAGGGCGAACTGATATTCGCACGCTTCTTAATGGGCGCGATCGTATCAGACGGAAAATTGTCCGAGGACGAATACGTATTTATGGAGCCAATGCTTGCGCGGTTCTTCGGCGGAGACGTGGATTTCGAATACTGCAAAACGCTCATCAAAGAAAACAGAACGATGGGAAAAGACCTCAAAAACGAGGTAGATTACATGGTGGACGTGCTGGGAATGTTGTCCGACGACCTTAAAAACGACATCATAACCGTATGTCTGATGGTCTGCGCAGTTGACGGAAAAGTGTCAATGAAAGAGAAGCGCTGGATCAGGCAGCTTATCCGCGAATGACAGGAACGCATCGGTCATAATGAGCCAGTTTAAAAATATAAAAAAGATATATCTCGCCTCCGGATCGCCGAGGCGGATCGAACTTATCGCTAATCTGGGCCTCCCTTTCGAAGTGGTAAAGGTTCAGGCAGATGAAAGCTGCACTTCGGATGAGCCTGAAAAAGCAGCCAGGGAGATCGCCATATCCAAGTTGAGCGCGGCCCTTGGTGAGATCCATCCGGGCGAAGGCGAGGTCGTGCTGACGGCAGATACGTCGGTATGGATAGACGGGAAAATGTTTGGAAAACCACGTGACAGACAGGATGCGGCGGATATGCTAAGGCAGCTCTCCGGAAGGACGCACCAGGTCATCACCGGCGTTGCCATCGGGCTTATGCAGGATAAAAGCAAGAGCGTGGCAATACACGCTTTTGACGAGGTAACACACGTGTCTGTCGCTGAACTAACGGAAGAAGAGATCGGGCGATATATTGACACCGGCGAGCCGATGGACAAGGCAGGAGCGTACGGTATACAGAAATTTTTTACCGTATTCGTTGACCGCATCGAAGGAGACTATTTCAACGTCGTCGGTCTGCCGCTCGCGGCGATATACAGGAAGCTTTGCATAATAGACAAGGAGATGGGAACGTGACAATCAAAGAAGCTTTACAGAAACTGGAACAGTACGAAGAGACGTCATTTGCGCTGGGGCATGCGATGGGAATACTGAATTACGACGGATCGACCGTTGCCCCAAAACAATCGGCACGCGTGCGCGCTTTAACGCAGGGAGAACTGTCGCGGATGTCGTACGAATTGACCACTGCGCCCGAAACGGTCGAAATGATAGAAACGCTGAAAGCGCATCAGAACGAACTTGACGCCACGCTCGCCCGTAAAGCAGAAGAGCTTTACCGCGACCTTGACCGGATGCGCAAGATACCGAAGGAGCTTTTCGTGGAATATGAGAAGCTGTGCGTTGAGTCCGATGCAGTGTGGCATGAAGCAAAAGCGAACAACGACTACGAATCGTTTAAACCGCTACTTCAGAAAATGTTCGATATGACAAAACAGCTCGCTTTATGCATAGAGCCCGATAAAGATCCGTACGATACGCAGCTTGATCAGTTTGAGCGCGGTCTTACCGCAAAAACGTGCGAAGTATTCTTCGACACGCTAAAAAAAGGAATAGTTCCGCTGCTGAAAAAAGTGATCGATTCTCCGTATCAGGTCAGAGAGCCTCTTCTGGAGGGGAAATTTGCCATTCCGGTCCAGCGCGAATTTTCCGATTTCGTAATGGGTGTCATGGGACTTGACCCGGAGCGCTCTATCATCGGAGAGACCGAACACCCGTTCACGACTGATTTTTCAAAGTATGACGTGCGCATCACCACGCATTATCACGAGGATGATCTGCTGTCGTCAATGTATTCCGTGATCCACGAGGGCGGACATGCGCTGTATGAACTCAATATTGCCGATGATATAACGATGTCGTGCCTGGGCGGAGGCGTGTCAATGGGCATACATGAATCCCAGTCCCGTTTTTATGAAAATATCATCGGGCGCAGCTACGAATTCTGCGGCATCATTCTCCCCTGGCTCCGCGAGCACTTCCCCGCCGAACTGTCTGGACTCACCCAGGACAGACTTTACCGCGCGGTAAACGTCTCTTCGCCTTCACTGATCCGCACAGAAGCAGATGAACTCACGTACTGCCTCCACATCATGGTCCGCTTCGAACTTGAACGCATGATGTTCGCAGGAAAGATCACCGCTGACGATCTGCCTCAGGAGTGGAACAGGCTGTACAAAGAATACCTCGGTATAGACGTTCCGGACAATAAACGCGGCGTCCTGCAGGATTCCCACTGGTCATTCGGCGCTATCGGTTACTTCCCTTCTTACGCCATCGGTTCTGCATACGGGGCACAATACCTCCTCGAGATGAACAAGAGTTTCAACGTCGCAGAAGCAGTATCGTCAGGCGATCTCTCACCAATCTCAGGCTGGTTCCGCGAACGCATCTGGAAATACGGCAGGATGTACGATCCGTCAGATCTTTTCAAAAAAGTATGCGGCGAATTCAGGCCCGAAGTATACGTAAAATATCTTGAGGACAAGTTCACAAAGATATACAGGCTTTGACCGTTTTATACGGATCCGTACTCCGCTGACGCTTCCTGACCGTAAAATCATTATATGATCCGTAAATTTAAAAGTCCCGGCCTTCGCGGCCGGGGCTTTTACTATAATGACGATGCTGTTTATGATTTTTAAGACAGCTGTTTTGAAGCATCATACACGTACTTACTGTACACCGTATTGCTGTATCCGGTCTTGAACATTACCGGAGCGTTATCTGAAAAACCTTCAGGCTTGATCTCGCAATACAGTATATCACCGTATTTATACTTTGCACCGAAAATATATGTTTCCTGATTTATACTGTATTCGGCGGCAACGATCTCGCCTGCAAAATCGGGAGTTGATTCACCCCACTTGCCCATCTGGAAGTAAGGTTTACCGTTCATATAAGTGACGTGGATATACGTATTATCATCAGTGTTTATCCTTGTCCCTTTATACAGGTACATAAAACGATCGAACTGTTCTTTATGAGGATCGGGATCTCCTTTATAATATACCCATGGAGAGCCGTTATTATCGGAATATCTGTTTATGCCGGTCAATAACCGTGAATGCTGAGCCTCGAATGAAACTGTGGCGTTCTTTTCAGAGTAAACGAAATCATTCACCGTCTCGATATCATATGAATCACCGACTGCACTTCTATTGCGGGTAATCTTTTTTACGGTATAAGAATTGATGATCTCGCCGGTACTCCAGGTAGAAAGAGAGATCAGCACGCGGTCTTTATCGAGTCTGGTTATAAGGTAACCGAAAGAGGAGCCGTCGATTGAATTATCCCAGTATCCTTCTGTGTCCCTGAGGAAATCCGTAATGCTGCAGTTTACGGTTTGTGTCGTTTCGGGATACTGGTGCTTCGAACGCCTTACGAACTTGTGGCCGTACTCTATCGACATATTCAGGATAGACAATACGGGATCTCCGTCCACAGGCTCATCTGATTCAACTCTGTAGACACCGTTTTCAGAAGTCCACTCTGTACCTGAAAAATCAAAATTCAGATTGAGCCTTCCAAATTCATCTTTTTCAGCACCGGTGATCTTTCCGGTAAACGTGGGACGTACCAAAGACCAGTCGCCCAACGTAACGTACGGCGTACCATTTTCAACGAAGAAGTGCATGAAGATCGCGGCTTGTTTGGCAGTCCACGTGCCTGCATACGTCTCGGCGAATTCGAGTGCAAGCTTTGCGGAAGCGGCCGCGGGATCCTCAGTAGGTCCTGCAGTAGGCTCTTTAGTAGGTGCGTCAGTAGGAGCAGAAGAAGGCACATCGGTCGGTACTGGCGGAACTGAAGCGGGTGCACCTGTAGCAGGCGCGTTTGTATTTACCTCCCCCGCAGGAACGTCGGTAACATCCGGAACGTGCGTGGCATTGCCGCCGGGTCTTAGCGGCAAAAAACAAGATGTCAACAAAGCTAAAACCAGCATTGTCGCCAAAAGTGCCGTTACAGTCATAACTTTTTTTCCTGATACGTTCATTTTTTTCGCCTCCATATGATCTAAAAATGTATATTATTCTGGCAAAAAGCGGAATTTATACTCAAAGCTGAGCCTTCCCATCGGAAGAGCACGCCCGGTGCAGTAATAATCCATTATATCCCCGGGATTTTCAACTCCGTCAGCCACTTTAAAATATATGCGCGTAACTTCCGCCTTATCAGGGGACAGGCCGAGCGCAGCAAAAGGAACGGCATACGTTACGGCATTGTCCGAAACAGACAAACGGGCATCACCGGATCTTTTCCCGGTAAAGTCCTTAGACAGCTTTTCAACGGACGCGATTCCGGCTGTCAGATCCTTTTCCCTGCCGGCAACGAACTCGTACGACTCCCAGCCCTTGACCTCAGGCTTACCGGTGCCAATGAACAGATCCATAAAGGACGGATCGTCCGATACTTTAACGTTCCCGTCACATTCGATTCGGAAATACAGGTTTTCGGAATCATTGGTGACACGGATCGTCACGACGTTATTGTCCGCGGGATCGGTATGGTAGCTGACCGTCATCGAACCGCCGTAGTAATCACGGGCAGAATTATCATTGCCCACGCGCCTGTAGATCGCTTTAACGTCGTTCCACTGATCGGCAGAACCGTTAATATCGATCGATTTGTAAATATTGTCACCCACAACACCTTCGGATGATTCGTATTTGTACCTGCGGATGTTAGATATCATCTGGATGAAATAAGCGTCCTCATATCCGCCCTTCATCGGTTCGATGTCGCGCGAATACTCCATATCCACGTTATCACAGAGCATATATTCTCCGCCGTACGGCTGTTTGTAAGCGATCCATTCGTTCCAGCCCGTGACCATTATTATCTCCGGCTGCGGGTCGGATGCGTGGACAGTCTCCCATTCAGACTGGAAAAACGTCCCGCGGTATATATCTTCGTGCTTATTCTCGCCGGTGACAACGTCGTAGCCCCTGCCCCAGTTGCACCAGTTCTCGTGCGTCAACGAAAAGCTGAAAGGCACCATCGGGTGGGTGGCAACGGATACGTTCATCGTGTTGCCGTTAAGCGGCTGCGGATATACCCATTCTGTATACGGAAATGAGTTAGCAGTGTGGAAGTCGTTCGGCCAGCATGCTTCTTTTATATAGAAAAAGTCCTGCAGTTCCTGCGAAAGATCAGAGGGATCATACGAATTATCAGAGCGGCTTTTCGCTTCGCGCCTGTCCTTAAGAGCGGTCGTGTATCCGATTATCATCGGCTTACCGTCAATGCAGTACCACGAATCCTTGTATTGACCCGATCTGTAAAACTTGTTGTAGATATTGTTCATAGTCTGGATCGAGCGGCTGTGTGTGTAAAAAACCACCTGCGGCGCATCCCAGCCCTCGTCCCTTAGTTCCTGTGACAGCTGCATTATTGCGGTAGCAACTTCTTCGTAAAGCACGCAGTTGGTCGTGTCAAAGATCAGAAAATCGACTCCGGCTTCCGTCAGCATCTCCATATGCCTGCGCAGGACCCACCTGTCTGCACTGTTATAGTAGCCGTAAAGCGGCTCCTCCCACCAGTGAGCCTGTCCGTTCGGGCTGATCTCTCCGCCTTCTTCGTGAAAGACGATATCTTTCCCGTGTTCCTCGATTATTTTCGATACGTCATATATCCCGGTGGCATAAGGCTGACCGAGCCACAAAAAATAGAAAATACCTACGTCGCGCTTTTCCTTCTTTCCGGCCGCCGCCTCGACGGTGCGCCCGTACTCGTCGAAGCCGACGATCATATTGTTATTATATCCGTTTTCATAAAGTTCCACAGTCTCATGCTCCTCCCTGAGATAAGTTTCCCTCTCCCGCCTTCTGGCGGTCTCGCGGTTTTTCTTTAATGAATCGCACGATGCCGATCCTAAAAGCATGGTCAAGGAAAGCGCCGCGGTCAAAGCGATTCCCGTGACCCTCCTGAAAACATATTTATTCTGTGATCTGCAGATCATTTAAATCACCAGCTGTTCCTTTTCTTTTATCTTTGATCTCGCGTATGACGCCAATGCACAGATATAACGTCAGCAGTACGAACATACCGATAGAAAAAACGAATTTGCTCCAGTAAGGCAGATCGAGCGGTGTAAAGAAGCTTTCGATCAGCGCAGACGGGATAAGGAATAAAACAGCCATGATCATCAGTTTCAATGATTTTTTACCCGCTTCTACCAATGCGGTCTTTCGAGTCAGCTTTCCGGGCCGTATGATCGCCATACCGATCATAAAACCGGCGGCACCTGATAGAAATATAGAGAAAAGCTCAGTAACTCCGTGAGGAAGGATCAGGGACCAGAAGAATGCGGAGGAACCCTTCGAGGCGTATACGGCCCCGAGAACACCGATAATGATCCCGTTCTGTATAAGCATATATAGCGTATATATACCGAGAGTCAGACCGCCGGCAAAAGCCTGGAGACAAACGAATATATTGTTCGAACCGATGTACGAACCATTAAGAGATGCCATTGACGCCGTAAAGTCATCGTACGAACCTTCCTCTCTAAGATTCATAAGCGTAAATTCATCCACAAATGCAAGCGCATTCCTGCCGTCGATGCTTACGTATATAAACGCGATCAGACCGGCAATGAAAAACGCGAGGAGAGCGACGATAAAGAACCTGATCTCCTGCCTGAAAAGTTTCGGAAAACCTTTCCCGAGAAACGACAGAGCCGCGCCGGGCCTGAGGACGGTTTTTGTATATATCACGGCGTGCGCGTTTCCCGCGAGCCTGTTCAGATATTCCGAAGTCTGCGTTTCTCCGTAGAACGTCCTGCTGTAGGCAAGATGGTTCGCGACCTGATTGTACAGCTCAATGTAGTGGTCAACGCGCTCGCGCGTCAGCGATCCGGAATCGATACGGTTGCGCAGCCTGCCCATATGTTTGTTGAAATACGCTGTCTCGGACTCTAATTCACGCCAGGCGGCACTGTGGAGGTCAATAAATTCCTGTTCAGTTATTGACGCCATTTACAGCACCTCCTTTTCCGGAATTCCACAGGTTTGCGTGGTAATTATATACGTCCTGAATGTATTTCTGTATGTTCGCGGCAGTCATGCGCTCCGGGATCGCGGCGCCGCTCTTTTTGAGCAGGATCCGCGCGTATTTTTCGTCATATTCATTTCTGAGTAAAAACTTTTCGCGGATCAAAAGGTAGTCTTTAAGGCGGATCGTCTCGCCGAGCGTAAGGAAGCCGCCGGGAGGGACAACGCCCATAAGAGGCATAGCGGCGTTGTCCGCGGACGCAGGCGCGGCCGAGGATGCAGGCGCGGACGGAGCATCAGAAGACAAAGAGGCCGCGGCTGCGGCCGCAGCTGTGGA
>DBVV01000159.1:7541-13530 GCA_002308795.1 Mageeibacillus sp. UBA1255
CGGCGGCAGCCTCCCGGCGCAGCTTCTCCTTCATCTCTGCAAGGAAATCAGCCTCATCTTTTTCCATCTGCTCCATAACTGCAGTCTGATTAAGCACGTCGATCTCAGCATTGACGTTCTCATCACTGTTTTCAGCCTTTTCAGGCAGTTCAAAGCCTGCCATTTTCCGGACCTTTATAACCATTGTCCCTGCGACCATATCACCGGCTCTCTGCGCTTTTTTTGAACAGATCGCCACGATACCGTCTGCCAGCTCCCCTCCGGGGATCAGATGAAAGAAACGCATCACGTTTCTCACCGCGATCTGAGACGCCGTAGGAGCCTCTCCGCTTACTGAGATAACAGTTATACCCATAGCGCGCTTTCCCGGAGTGCGTCCGCGCATAAACGTTTCAAAAAGTATGTAGTATAAAAGGCGCACAAAGAATATACTTATATAAACTATGAGTACGACCATCCCGATTTTATCAAAGAAATCCCAGGAGAAGTCCAGTTCTTTTTCTCCGAATATGAAATCTCTTATATAAGCGAAATATACGACAGCGGCTATGAGAAGCCATCCGGCAATGCGGATGAGCATGTCAATAAAAAACGCGGCGTATCGCGTGGCTATCCCTGCGGTCTCGTAGTACAGCGAAACGTTCTCGTGCGTAGAAATATCAGTAAAATGCTCCGGTCTGACGCCGTTTCCGTCAGATTCTCCGTTCCGGGGGCCTAACACGAACAAAGGATCTTTAACCGTTTCCAGATTGCTTTTCTTTGCCTTTTTCATCTTATAATATTCCCTGCTTCTTAATGTTCAGATATGCTGAAACGGCCGTTAAGGATAACTGGTCCGGTCTGGTGTCAAAGTTGAGGATACCTGCCCCGGACAATATCTCGCTTATTTTCTTTCTGTCTTTTACATATTTGAGAGCGGCCGAGCGAAGGTATGCGTCATCGTTCCCGGGCGTCTTAGATCTTCCGGATGCAATCTCTTCGGGCCTGGGGTCTCCTATGGTTATCGCGCACAGCAGATGCCTTCCCATATATGATTTGACCGCTTTTACAAATCGCAGAGCTTCTTCTTCATTGAACAGCTGAGTGAATACGAATACGAGCGACCTGCGCTTCACCGCCGAGGAAAAAACTGCCATTGCATTGTCGTAATCAGCCGCGCTCTCGTCGCTCCGCACCGCGTAGAGTTTATCCGCAAGCATCTCAAACTGGGCGCTTCCTTTATCTGCTTTTATGAAATGAGAAACCTGAGCTGAAAACAATTCCATGCCGATATTGTCTCCGCCGCGGATACAGTAGTCTGCCAGAAGGAACGCAGCGTTGATTCCGTAATCGAGTATGAGCATATCATTATAGACTGTGTTCATGACGCGGCTTGAATCAAGCAATACGTAAATATACTGGTTCCTTTCCGGGACGTATGTATTGACCATGATATTACCTGCGCGCGCCGTTGCAGCCCAGTTGATATAGCGGTAATTGTCGCCGGGAACGTATTCCCTAAGACTGCTGAATTCGCCTCCGTCCGAGTTCGTCCGTACCCGTTTTAGTCCCATACTGAACAGGCTTGCAGATAGCGCGGATATGCCGTAATCGGACAGATCGCGCATATTAGGGTATACTCTGTACGTTCTTCCGTCGGAGTATTTCGCGGTCCTTCTTATAAGTCCGAGCACTCCCGGATAGCGGACGTTGATGCAGGGGAATGTGTATTCTCCTCTTTTGATCGGTTTCAGGTCATACGTAAATGTGCCTTCGGTGTGCGGCGCTATTTCACACGGTTCGGGGTCGTCTGCGCGTACGAAGTATTCGGGTACGTCGTCGCGTACTTCGATCTTCAGCGGAACGTCGGACGTGTTCCTTACTGTCAGGCTCGCTGTATGCGTGTGTCCGAGCGACATTTTTTCTTCAAGTTCCCTGTCCGGTATGATCTTTTTAGGCCCCGGCGTGGCGATCATATCATAGATGACCAGCGAAAGGACAATAACGTTCACCAGCACGCAGGAAAGGATGGCGTAGAACTTTCCTCCGGCGAGTCCCGCGATCAGTATGATGCCGGCGCATATCGTCAGCAGAAGAGCAAGCCTTTTAGTTACTCCCATCAGCGCGGAATTTCCACCTTTCTGATAACGCTCATAAGAACGTTGTCAACGTTCACGCCGGATGCTCCGGCTTCGGGTCTTAATATTACTCTGTGTCTCAGCACGGGTAGCGCTATGTCGACAACGTCTTCGGGAAGCACGTAGTCTCTGCCGTTCATTGCCGCTGCGGTCCTGGCGCAGAGGAGGAGGGCTATTGACGCTCTGGGCGAAGCTCCCAGCATTATCTGTATCGACTGTCTTGTGGCGAACGTTATGCCCGTGATGTAATGGAGCACACCGTCTTCGACGTTGACCGCGGCGATCTCTTTTCTGCATTCTTCTAATTCTTCCGGTGTGATGACGGGCTCAATATCTTCTACTCTGGCGTGCGCTCCGGTGAAGTTTCCGCTGTATCCTTTTAGCAACTGATCTTCGCTTTCGCGGGATATGTAGTTCACGTACAGTTTCATTAAGAAGCGGTCAAGCTGTGCTTCCGGCAGAGGATACGTTCCTTCGTATTCGAGCGGGTTCTGTGTCGCGACAACGAAGAACGGGTCCGGGAGCTTCATCGTTTCGCCGTCGATCGTTACCGATCTTTCTTCCATCGCCTCCAGCAGCGCCGATTGTGTCTTCGGCGGGGTGCGGTTGATCTCGTCGGCAAGAAGTATGTTGGTGAATACCGGTCCTTTTTTCAGGTGGAATTCAGCGTCCTTAGCGTTGAATACGTTCGTGCCAAGTATGTCGGAGGGCATCAGGTCGGGCGTGAACTGCACTCTTTTAAAATCCGCTCTGATCGCTCTTGCCAGTGATTTCGCGGACAATGTCTTGCCCAGTCCCGGTACGCCTTCCATGAGTACGTGACCGCCGGATATCATTGCGATGAGCAGGTGCCTTAAGAAGTCCTCCTGCCCGATTATCACCTTTGATAGTTCTTCGAGTATCTGTTTTGATTTTTGTTCTACCGTCATTGCAACCGTTCCTTCCGTATCTGATCCATTTTCTGGATGTATTTTTCAAGCAGCTTGTCAGGGAACCGGATATTGTCCGCGTTTTTATACACGGCAGACAGTTCGTCCAGTCCGCTGCCTTTGAATGTTTCTGTTTCGAGTGCCGTTTCGAGTATCTCTGAGTATGCCGTTCCTTCCGGTATGCCCAGAGATCTTCCTATATCTTCTGCGAGTGCTTCCATATGTATCTTAAAGCCGATGGCTCCGGATCCCGTGCGTCTGTAGAGTTTCGCCATGGCGTCAATATGTTCTGTTTCGTTCCGTTTTTCTTCTGCTCCGACTTTTACGGGTGCTCCGAATCGCTGGGCGGTGCTTACGAAGTATATGACGGCGGCGAGGCCAAGTTCTATCAGGCATATTACGAATCCGTATCCGAGGATATCCGGTACCGGATCTGACTGGATCCCGGCGTAATATTCGTCAAAAAGTACTTTTTTGATGTTTCTTTCTTTGCATATCTGCTCAAGTTTCACAAGCAGTTTTGCGCCGTAATGCTTGTCCGATTTCATCGATTCGTTTCGCAATGTGCTGACTGTTTCGGAGAAGATCATCATTCCTTTTCCGTATTCGATCGTGACCCACAGTCCATCTTCGTCGTCAAATTCGATATTTCCTATGAGACCGATCTTTCCGATCATTTCCGGGTCGATCAGGCCTTCGTACGGGACTTCCTCCGGATCGTATTCTTCGAGTGTTTGGGCCTGCGCAGAGAGTGCTTTGTTTTTCTTTTCTGTGTCTTGTGTCTCGAATATTTTATTTCCGGCGTTTCTTAGTATGTCGTTGATCACGATATACAGTGATTCGTCTGTTATGAAGGTGAAAATGCCTCCGTTTTCAATATAGTTAAACAATTCTTCTATTTCAGATACCGAAAAGCCGTAATATTCGGTGACGGTGCAGACTGCTATAGAGTCTTTGGGCAGGAATCTTGCAATTTTTGTATATCTTTCGACTTTTGCGTCTGTTTTTTCTTCCAGATATTGTTTTGCGGAAAGGTATATCGCTTTAAGGCCCCGATCCGACGACCCGTACGTATTGTCCGAATTGCGGTTTTCGGAGGGTATGAACAGCTTGTCGACGATGACCAGCAGAATGATCGTCGCGAGCAGTATCAGGGCGATCTTGAGTATGGTCTTGCCCGGACTTTTTTTCGGTCTGCCGGTGTAGGACGGTGTTTTTTCAGCCATTGTCCCGGTCACCTGACTTTCCCGTGCGGCCGTCGATCAGGCCGAGTATCGTGGTTCGTTCCCGGAAGAAGTTGTCCAGTTCAGTCATCCCGATCTTCTTTCCTCCGTACCATACGCGATTGAACGTGTCGAAGAACGGTTTTACTTTTTCAGTTCCTTCCCTGCCTGATCCGAGCGTTTCTTTCATATAGCTTCTGTTTGTTTTGTATCGGGCTATTTTTATGATCTCGCGTTTGTTCAGTTCGGTGAGGAGGTTTATGAACAGATATCTGAACGAGAGCCTCGTCTGTCCTTCAGCTCTGTATTTTTCGGCGAGTGCGAGTGCTGCGTCTGGGTCGTGTGAGTATTCTGCGAGTTCTCTGTCTTCCTCGGAGATCATTTTTCTTATTTTTCCGCGTCTGAGTATTTTGATGAATACTATTATGATGGCTATGATCGCGGCAACTATCAGTGTGATTATTATTATTTTTGCGATCGTTTTAGCTGCTGTGGCGTCTCCGCCTCCGCCTCCGAAGTTGAGATTGAGGCGGCCAAGCAGTTTTTCGAGCCATTCGTTAATGGCTTTTAGTATTTTGGAGAAGAATTCCTGTATTTTGTCGAGTATTTTTTTTAGCCAGTCTAGGTTTATCTGGCGTTCTTTGCTCCGGTTGAATTCGCTCCTTGAAAGTACCTCTTCGATCACTTTCTCGGCTTCCTGGTAGCTGCCGTTCATTGGTCGTTCTCCCTTAGATATGCTGCTACTGCCAGTTCCTGTTTGCGAAGGTCATTGTCCGGCATGTCGTGGATGAATGAAAACGTGATCGCGATCGTTCCGAAGAAGTACCCGAGTCCGGAGAATACGGCTAATATTGCCCCGAACAGAACAGTTACAAAGTTGCTGGTGAATACGCTGAATGCCTGAAGGGCGCCGATAGCTGTTTCGATCCCGGAGGAAACGATTATTGTTACCACGTATATCGAGAGGAGCCTGCGCATCTTGCCTTTGGTTGCTTTCCATGATGCTCCCATAGCGGCGAAGACTCCTTTGTTTTCGATCAATGCGAACTGTGACATGTATGTGAACCGGAGTGTCAAATATATGCCTATTATAATTATTAACATCATAAATCCGAAAAATACGGCAAATATAATTATCGGTGAATTGTCCGCGGCTCCGAATTCTGATCTGGCGGCAATGTTGGCGATGATGGCAATTAATATTATGTAAATTATCCAGATGATGCTCGTTGCTGCTGCGGAGGCGAAGAGTTCGAATACGATGCTTTGCAGGAGCTGGCGGAATCCTCTGGATACTCTTCTTTTCAGGCCGGGGCGGTCTCCGAAGACGGTGTACCGGTACGTGGAGTATATCAATCCGCCGTCAATGACGTGAATGAATATTGCGTAGTATAAGGTCGTTATGGTCGAGCTGAGCATGATCATCATTATTATGCCTAGCGCGGCAAATGCGTCATCGTACGTGTCTTCGAGCAGACTTACGATCACGAACGAGTTCATGGTCATTGCTCTAATGATGGTGAACGGGACGTGGAATATCAGCAGAAGAGGGAGAATCGTTTTCCATTCTCTTCTGGCATAGGTGAATGCGTAGTCTACGCAATCTGATGCTCTAATTTTTTTATTCGTCCATCCTTCGTTCATGTGGTCCTCCGTATGGTTGGGATTAGAGCACCGGCGCCAGCCGCTGTCAATGCCGAGGGAACCGGAGGTCAACGGC
>DBVV01000083.1 GCA_002308795.1 Mageeibacillus sp. UBA1255
TTTCACGGAAACAGGAAAAGAGCCGGCTCTGCTCCCGTTTTCGTGGTGGATCGTGACAATGGGCTTAATCCTTATGCAGTAAAGCCCGGTTCCGCGTCCGGTATTGCTCATTTTCTTCGAAAATAATCTGATAGTTGGGTCGAAATTTCAAAAATGTAATTTTCGACACATCTTTTTTTCATTCAGCACCCACGGCTTTGTCTTTTATGCCTGTCTGATGGCATCAAGTTCGTACAGATTGGATGATTTTGTTTTATTAAAGCTAAAAATAACAGAAAAGTTAAAAACAACTGTTATTTTGTAGGTGATCATCATTTTTACTCAGCAACAGACAGAGCCGAGATGGGTCGAAAACAGCAAAATACAATTTTCGACACATTTTACTGTCTCGAAAATTCTTTAGACGGCGCCGGACAAATAAAATGAGATGGATCGGATGAATATTTGTATATCTCACTGATTTCGACGAAAATGGGAGTAGAGTCAACTTAATTGCCCCTTTTTGTGCTTTGCTATCGCTAACGCTCGGTTCGAATCCTATCTATTCTCTCAATGGAGAAAGAGGGATTCGCCCACGCATAATGATTTTCGTTCGGTTCGAATCCTATCTATTCTCTCAATGGAGAAAGAGGGATTCGCCCACGCAAATTCCAACCAATTTCTGCTTTATTTGGAATTTGCTTAAAGGGCCCTCCTCTCTGGGACATGCCACCGGCATGTCCCTACGCTCCGTTTACTTATCATCTTTTTGTGCTTTCAGATCGCTAACGCTCGGTTCGAATCCCCTTGCTGTTTCTCAACAAAAAAGCACCCGCAAGGGGTGCTTTTTTGTTGAGCGGAGAAAGAGGGATTCGAACCCTCGAACCGCTTCTGGCGGTTACACGATTTCCAGTCGTGCGCGCTCGACCAACTACGCGATTTCTCCAGGTCGAACGCGATTATATTATAATAACCGGGCGTTGTCAACCTTTTTTTGAAAACCGGGGGCTGGAGGGATGCTGCGGCAATGTTGTTTTTTGAGAAGGATGATGATACAATGATTGACCGAAGCTGATCGGCGGCCGGTCGCGCATGATACACGATTTTGCCGGAAACATGCGAAAGGTGTTAAATATTTGAGATATGAGCAAAGAAACGAACACAAATAGAAAGAACAAGAAAAAAACACTGAAGACACGCGTGATCGTTGCCGCCTCACTGCTGACGGGAGCATTGATATGCATTGGCCTGCTGCTGATCAGCAGAACGATGCCGGAATTGACCACGAACGTATACACGAAAAACATCTTCAAATACATATCACTGCCGGTCAAATGGCTGTTTAACCTTTTCCCGTTCTCGGTCGGAGAAATAATACTCATATGTATTGCCGCCGGCACGATCATCGGGCTTATCGTTTCGATCATAATGTGCTTCACAAGAAGGAACGGAAAGCCGATGGCCAGATGGGGCCTGAACGTGATCTCGATCGCATCGTTGGCGATCATCCTTTTCGTGCTGTTCGGAGGTTTCAACTACAGTTCGCTGACGTTCGCTGAGAGAAGCGGCTACGACGTTAAGGAGTCAACCGTTTACGAGCTGATGGATCTGTGCCTTTATTTAAATGACCGGGCGGCGGAGTGCAGGAACAGGCTCACACAGGACGCGAGCGGTGCGGTCACGACTGAGCTTACCGCATATGATATGTTTTATATGGCAAAGAACGGTTACGACGCGATCGAGGACAGATTCCCGGAATTTAAAGGGTTTTACACGACACCGAAACCGGCGCTCACGTCGGAGGCAATGTGCTACCTGCAGATAAGCGGCATATACCCGTACATATCACCCGAGGCCGTTGTCAACATAAAAACGCCCGTTTCCGAGCTTCCCCACACGATCTGCCACGAAATGGCGCACCAGAGAGGAATTGCCCGCGAAGACGAGGCCAATTACGTCGGGTATCTTGCGGCGGTCAATAACCCGGATCCTCTGTTTCAGTATTCGGGCTATTCCCAGGCGCTTTCGTACTGCCTGAGCGCACTTTACCGGGCTAGTTCTACCGCGTATGACCAGATCCGGCCACGCATCAACGTCGGGATACTGAGGGATATGAGCATCGCGGGCAATTTCTGGCGCAGTTTTGAGCAAAAAAATGAACTGCCGGCGAAAATTTCGACGGCAGTCAATAATACTTATCTTCAGATCCAGAATATCCCGGACGGTACCAGGAGCTACGGCCGTATGGTCGATCTACTCCTTGCCGAATACCGGCTTTCACACGAATAAGACGCCCGCCTGTTTAGTGCGTCCGGACAGCTTCCGGGCGGTCTTATCAGATCATCCTCCGTAGATGACCTTCCATTTTTCGTTGCACTGTGTTTCGATCTTCTGCAGCGTATCTCTGTATCCGGCTCTTCCGGAGAAATAATTCGAGAAAATACTGCCGATCTGGGAACGGATGACCTGCGCGATCTCCGGCGGCATCAAGCACTCAAATTTACCGACCACGTCATTGTCCGGATAACTCACGAACGCATCGTAGTTGGTATCTTCCTTGCCTCCGACTCTCCAGAACGAGTCCATAGCGAGCGAACGGACGTTCGGGACAGAACCGCCGATCTGGCCGTTGTACGCCCTCTGACCTTCCTCGGTGTAGAAGAATAGCGCGAGCGCAGCGGCTCCGTCGGGGTTCTTCGTTCTGTTATATACTCCGAATCCTGTGGCTCCGGCTCCGACCGAATGTACGGGGTACGCAAACCAGTCGCACACGTTCCAGTCGACGTTGTAGCTTTCAAATTCTTTGCACTGATTAGCCAGTCCGGGGAAAACGCCGTCAAAGAAGACCGTGCGCATGTGATTGTTCATTACTTTGCTGTATTTGGAATTCATTTCTCCCGTTCCGCCGGTGGGTATGATATACCCCTTCTCCATTAATCCGATGAGTTCCTCTATTCCTTTGATCACGTCTTCGGAAGTAAGATCGATCCGTTTATTGATCGTATCGACCCATTTTCCTCCCCAGCCCTGAAGTACCGGAATAATAGCCGGACCGTAACTGAAATCGATCTGAGCTCCGACCTGTTCGTATTTTCCGTCATCGCCGATGATCGTTAATTTCTCGCAGTAGTCTTTGAAATCGTCCCACGTCCAACCCTTCTGCGGATCGGAAAGACCTGCTGCCGTGAGTGCGTCGCGGTTGTAATACAGTATAACGTGGGTGTGGTCGCGGGCAACCATATAGATGTTTCCGTTTACTCTGCCCAGGTCCATCGTGCCGGAGTAGATGTTTCCGATGTCGATCCCGAGCGGCTCCAGGTACTGCGTCAGGTTCATTATGGCGTTGTTGGATACGGCATAATTATACGTGTCCTCCTCCCAGAAGAAGAACACGTCTCCGATGTCGCCTGACGCGATGCGGTTTGCGGTACTGTTCTGGTCTGTGATCGAAATATCGACGTTGACCTTCGTCCTCGGATACTTGCTCTCGAACGCGGAAGCAAATGCGCGGATAGACGTCTTTCCCTCTTCGCCCGCGGAATTGTAAGCGGAGATCTTGAGCGTCCCCTTAACGTCTACCGTTTGTCCCTTCTCGACGATACCGTACTGTATAACCTGCTTTTTACAGGAGACACACGAAAAAACCGCGGCAATAACAAGGAGCACTAACAACGCTGCTTTCAGGATCTTGATCTTATTCATTTTTAATCCTTTCCGACGGCTGACCGCGTCAATACCCGTGACCGGTCAACGCGGCTGAAATACTCAGCCGAAGAAATCCGGCAGGTAATCCATAGGATCCCTTGTATCACCGTCTATACGCACTTCAAAATGAAGATGATTACCCGTAGAAACACCCGTCGTACCGACCAGAGCGATGCGCTGACCTCTCTCAACGTAATCGCCTTCCTTTACAAGCAGTTTGGAAGCATGTCCGTACAGCGTCGTCATTCCGTCGCCGTGATAGATCTGCACGTACCAGCCGTATGAATCGCTCCATCTTGCTTTGGTCACCGTTCCGCTGAGGGCGGCAAGTATGTCCGTTCCTCCGGGAGCGGCAATGTCAATACCGTTGTGGAATTTTTTTGTTTTATATACAGGATGGATGCGCCATCCGTAAGGTGACGATATTCTGATGCCGGAAGGAGCCGGGAATACCATCTTGGATTCATCCTCGGGCGTGCCTCTCTTAGCACGCTCTTCTGCTTCCTGACGTTCTCTTTCTTCGCGCTCTGCCTCTTCGGCTTCACGTCTGGCTCTCTCGGCTGCCTCGCGCGCTTTGCGTTCGGCCTCTTCCTTAGCTCTTCTCTGCTCTTCCAGGATCCTGTCATATTCCGCACGCAGTTCCTTGATCTCTCTTGCGATCGCTGCGGATTCCTGATCGAGTTTGTCTTCCTCTATTTCAAGCTGCTCTATGGCTTTCCTGCTGGTGAGCATATCTTCTTCAAGGATAGCCTGATCGGCTTTGATCTTTGCTATGATGCTCTCCTTCTCGGCTATGGCTGCTTTCGCGTCGACAGACATTGCCTCGGCGAGTTCGCGTTTGGTTTCAAGATCTTTTTTCATGTATGCGAGCCGTTCCATCTCGGTCCTGTCGGATTCGAGAAGGTTCGACACGAGTTTCGTGAGGTCAGTGTACGTGAATATGCTGCGTGATTCTGTGAACAGTTTAAGCGGGCTGTAATTTGAATAACGGCTGGTGATCGAAGCGCGTTTATAAAACATCGCGAGTGCTTCGTCGTATTCAGCCTGTGCTTCTTCGATAGTCTGATTTAATTCGAGTATGGATCCGTATATATCTTCAAGATCGTCGAGCTGAGCCTGGAGTTCGTCGCTGTTCTGCTGTTTTTCGCGGAGCATCTCGGTGTATTTTTTAGTGAGCTCTGCCAGTTCGTCCTGACGGTTGGATAATTTAGCGTTTACTATTTCGAGTTCACTGGCGATGTCGTCTTTTCTGTCTCCCGCGTCTCCGATTTTTTCCTGGATGTCGTCAAGAGATGAAGACAAAACCTTGCCTCCTACGACAACAAAGGATGCAAGTATCAAAGCGGTCAATATCAACACAATGATCACATGTGCTTTTTTCATTTGTATCACTCCTTTTGCCACTTTGTTCGATGGCAAAGCAAAGCTGCTTCCGTAGACAAACCTACAGTTTAATTATATCACAGGTTGTCAACGCTTTGCAACTTTATGTTTTTGGCCCGCTCCATGCCGCCTCCGCAGCCGTCAATGTTGTTGACCGCCCGCCACCATTTGTGGTAAACTGCGAACGTGATCTCCGCTCAACGCGGACGGAAAAGGGGTCGGGAAACGAATGAAAAAAACATTATTTATTATATTGACAACAGCGATCGTGATCACGGCAGCGGCAGCAATATTCAGCGGATGCAGCAAAAAACAGGCAGTTGACCCGTACGCCGATAACGACGGATATAACATCAATCTTGTCTGCGGAGTTGACGAGTTCGGCAGGACGTTCGAGCCTGTGCTTAAGACCGATCCTTCAAAAAAAGTCGGGATGTTCTATTTCCTCTGGCACGGCGCGTCAGGTACGACCACTTACAATATCACCGAGCTTTTGCGCGAAAGCCCGAAGTCGCTGTGGAACAAAAACGGCGATGCGAAGAGCCCGCTTTATGCGTTTCACTATTGGAACGAGCCACTTTTCGGGTACTACAAATCGACGGATAAATGGGTCATTGCGCGGCACTGCGAGATGTTGACGGCAGCCGGCGTCGATTTTCTGGCATTCGATACGTCGAACGCTGCGATCTACACCGACCAGTTCATGGCGCTGTGCGAAGTGTTTCAGGAATATTTTGACAACGGCTGGAACGTGCCTAAGATCTGCTTTATGACGCGGAGCAAATCGGTCGAGACGATGGAGAAGATATACGATGCGCTTTATAAGGGCGGCCTTTACAAAGATCTCTGGTACACGCGCGACGGTTCGACACCGGTCATACTCGGCTGCCCGCAAGAGGGGCTCGAAGATAAGTATGAAGAGCTGGATGCGTTTTTCGATATTATTTACACGCTCTGGCCCACCGAAGATATGACCGAAAACGTGCTGCCGTGGATGGAATGGTCGTACCCTCAGAAGGTCAGAGGCGGTGTGATGAACGTATCCATATGTCAGCATACCGCTATACCGCTAAGCAGGTCTTGGACGGAGCGCGAAAGGAACTGGGGCCGCGGATACGATCATACAGACGGGATAAATCACGGTGAATCGTTCAGGGAGGGTATAAACTTCCAGCAGCAGTGGGACACGGTCTTTAATAATATTGACGACGTTCACACGGTTTTCGTGACGGGCTGGAACGAGTGGATCGCACAGAAATATATCGTCGACGGCGTGGTGGGATTCGTTGACCAGTTCAATGAGGAGTTTTCGCGCGACATCGAGATGCCTAAAGAGGGGTACGGGGACAATTTCTACCTCCAGCTTTGCGACAATATCCGCCGTTTTAAGGGTGCCGGTAACGTTTCTGCCGCTCATACGCCGCTTACTTCGATCGATATTAACGGTGATCCGGGTCAATGGGATGCGGTTTCCGCTTCGTATAAAGCGTTTTCGCAGACGGTCCGCGAGCGGAAGGAACGTTCGGTAGACAACAAGTATAAATATAATCAGGCCGCGCCGGACAATAATATTCAGGAGATCAAGCTGGCCCACGATAAATCGAACCTGTATTTCATGATCAGGTGCGAAAACGACGTTGTCATCTCTGACGAATACAAGTGGATGAACGTCCTGATCGGGACGGGCGACGTGTCTGCGGACGGGTATTGCGGATACGGGTTTCTGGCGGATTGCACGCCCGACGGAGGCACGCTGTACGTCCTTGACGAAACCGGCGCCTCTACAGAGGCAGGTCAGGTCAGTACGTCGGTGCAGGGGAAATACGTGCAGGTGGCCGTTCCGTTAAAGTCGCTCGGTATCGGGAAAGTTTCGTCGTGCAAAGGCGTGTATTTTAAAGTGACGGACGGCGTTGACAGCCAGGAGGATATCCTGAGCACATATATCGAGGGAAAGTCGCTCCCGATGGGCCGCCTCAGTTATTATTACTATTTCTGACGGTCAGCCCGTGATATCGAACGTTCCCGCCCGCCAGCCCGAGCCGGTCCTCACGAAGACCATACGGATGCTGCCGGAAGATTCGACTTCGTGCGAAGAACGGATCGTGTGAACGTAAAAGCTGACTGTCGCCTCGAAAAGATCATCTCCGTAGGACGTGAATGAATCGATATCGATATTGCGCTCCAGCGTCTCCTTGTAGCCGTTGACCCAGTAGTATGAATCATACGTTTCCTCCATACGCGTCCTGGCATCCGAGCCGCTCACCATAAGCCCGATAACGCGTGAATAGTTTTCATCGAGATTTTTGCGCCCCTGGGATACGTACGTGAGATACGCCTCGGTCATATTGAGAACGGCGTTTTTGCGTTCGCTGTCAGGGTCGGATCGCGGCCAGGCGTACGTGTACGTCAACGTTTTACCGTCTTCCGAGATTTCTGCTTCGAGCGTCCGGCCTTCGAACGTGACAGTCACTTCCGGTTTCGTGTAAAATCCGGTCAACGTCAATTCGCCCTGTTCAGGCAGGCGGTCAATATATTTTTCTATTTTGTTGAACCTTATCCCCGGGAGTTCCGAATAACTGAGCGGCTCCTCCGGACTGTTTCCCCACAGTTTTACTTCCGCGCCTTTCGGCACGGACAGCGTCAACGTGTATAGCTCGCTTTCCGGGTATGAAAACATATACGTATCGTCGTCAGGCTTTTCAAGTTCCAGATGTCTCCCTGAAAGAATCGCTTCGACCTCCGGGACGTCTATAAAGCCTTCAAATACGTACTTCTCTCCTGCTGCTGCTTCTGAATTGTCCGGTTCGTAGGCGTTCGTAGGATAATAGAACGTCTCCGCTGTTCCTTCAGGCTGCTGGAGATGGCCTCCGATATAAATCTCAGCGTTTTTGGGTGCGGATACGGTCACAGCGTGGAATTCTGGCTCGAACGGAAGGTAATACGTGAGATTCCGGACCGTCGATTTTGACGTTAAGTGCGTGCCGTCTCCTGATATGACCGCCACTTCCGGCTCTCTGAACAGTCCCGATACGCGGTAGACCGTGAAATTTCCGAAAATATGCTGCTCCGATGGTCTGAGGCGCGGGTAGACGATCGACGTCAATACCGCTTTATCGGCTTTTACCTCCCTGCCGTTGATATAAAGGCGTGCGTTTTCCGGAACGGCGCATTGAACGCTGTGTGATCCGCGCCGCCAGCCTTCTGCCGGAGCGATCTCTGATACGGCCCACAGATTCCTGCCGAAACCTGCGCCGCCCTTTTCCGGCCGCAGAACTATGCGAAGCAGCTTTAGACCGTCGCCTGAAACGATATAAGTCATGCTGCAGTTGTCCGGCCCGCCGATATCTCTTACGCAGATCTTTTCTCCCTCGCAAAACGGAACGGCATAATCATCTCTGATCATTGACCGCACGTCCTCGAACTCAGATCGCGTGACATCGCTCATCAATACGTCCGTCACCTGGTCAGGCGTGAGAGCCCCGACGCAGCTGTCAACGACCGGTTTCGTCTGGGAGCGTTCGTATGACTTGAGATATTCCCATAGGATCAGGAGCGAGGCAGCGGCGACCAGCGTGAAAACGAGTGCATAAATTATAAACCCAAATCTGAATTTTTTTGAAAAAACGCGGCGTGAGGTATCTGACATTTTTATCCCTCCGCGCCCAGCACGACGACGGACGTCGGGAGCCTGCGTTCACCTATCAGGCTGGATGATTTTATCTGCCGCTCGCCTTTGTAATACATCATCGTTGAGGAACCGCCGTCAAGGTTGGTGGCATTGACAGCGCCGTATGAATACATTATCTCGATCAGGTCGTCGTACGAAGCACCGATGCAGTCGATCTGCCTGCCGGCAAGAGTAAGCAGGAGGATCGCACCGTCCGCGCGTTGTCCCACGGCAGTCCTAGGATTCAGTCCGCCGGAGTTGGCAAGCCGCACCGGGGTGCCGTTTACGATCAGTGCCGGCCCGTATGAACATGCGCTGATCACGCCGGCTTTCAGCGCCTGTCTGCCCGTCATGTCGCCAACGTACAAAATGCCGCGTTCGTCGAATCCGCATATGCTGCACACTTCGTCCGGATCGCCGTATTTGATCTTTCCGCCGTCAATAACGAGCCCGACCGGCAATCCTCCGTCGCCGTTTCCGTTGACGTCCTCGAACCCTCCGCCGTTTATTACGGCTACCGCGCCGTATTTGTCAGCGAAATCCGGTAAAAACCATCCCTGCCTGTCGTATCTGTACTCGTCCAGAACTCCCACCCTGACGCGCCTGGGATCGTGTACGATCATCATCTTGCCGCGGTACGTGGACGAAATAACGTCATATATCTCGATCCCGGGCTCTACGTAGTGGTCTTCTCCTGTTTTCCCGCCCTCAGGCGTCGGTGACGGCGTCGCGTCCGGCGGGAGTGTCGGCCCCGATACGGGCGCTTCCGTCGTAAATCCGAAGGGATCTTCAGTCGGGATCGATATCAGCGACGTGTCCTGGTTGAATACCTGCTGCCCGCCCGGCGCCATTATCTGTCTTATTTCCGATTCGCTCAGGAACCAGTCCGGTATCATGTAAACCGCGCTTGTTTCCTTCAGCGTGCGTGTGAGCAGTTCTTTCGCGGTGGATGAAGGGCCTTTGAATACGGACAATAAAACCAGATATAGAAGGATCACCGTCAATACAAGTGTGAGTCCGGCCAGCGACAGGACTCTGAGTATGATTACGGTGGTTTTGGATCTGTTCTTTTTGTTTACTTTTTTATTACTGCCTTCTGTTTTCGACATTCTGTTTTAGACCTTATTATATTATTTCGCGTCTTTTTTTATCTTCTTTTGCGGAAGCGGCAGGAGCACCGACGTTTTTTGCCTGTATTCCGCGTAGTCCGGTCTCCGTTCCAGATTATGTTTTTCCATCATCGGGATTGAAACGGACAAGAACAGTGCGATTATCAGCAGAAATCCGAGTCCGTAATACCAGATGTCGGGGCGAAGCAGCACGAATGCTATGAATATTCCGGTCCAGAACGTCATTTCTCCGAGATAGTTGGGGTGCCGTGAATATTTCCATATCGAGATGTCGCACGTTTTGCGCTTTCCTGCGTTTTCGCGCAAAAAGCGGTGTATCGAGGTGTCTGCGAAGAATTCGAACGCCACGCCTGTGAGCATCACGGCGAGTCCGATGAATATCAGCGGATTGAAGCCTTCCGTCTGGATCACGAAAAGGGCGCCGACAAGTCCGGCATATACTACGATGGTGGGTACGTACTGGAGGCCGAAAAAGTTGATCAGTCCGAATACAAATTTGCTGCATTTTGCCCTGTACATGGCGTAGCGCCAGTCTTCGTGGCCAAGTCCTTTGTAAGTTATTGCCCAGTTTGCGGTGAGCCTGACCGCCCAGATGAGCACGAACGTGAACATAAGCCATGCATTTGCGCTGAAAAGGCGGTATTTTATCATCGCCGCGAGCAGTATGACGGGAGGGGCAACGCTCCAGTATGGGTCGTACAGCGACGTGTCCGGGTAAAAGCAGGTGACAATAAATATCACGAGTGTCGCGACTGCCGTGAAAAGTGCCGAAGCGAGGAAGATATTGTCAACGATCGCGAACGGTATCGCTCCGATCGCAAATGCGGCCAGGTATAGTATCAGGTTTATTATAAGCCCTTTGTTTTTTTCGCTCATACATTTTCCTCTGTTTCGTTTTTGCGCCTCGTCGCTCGCAGCTCGTCGCTTTTGGTGCAGGGCTTTTTCTTCGCCCGTCCGTTCGGAGTTATTATAATAAAAAAACGGATCGCTGTAAACGGTTTGTTTACAGCGATCCGAAGCTCCCCCTGTTGGGCTCGAACCAACAACCCTTCG
>DBVV01000079.1 GCA_002308795.1 Mageeibacillus sp. UBA1255
ACCTTGTCAACATCATCGGAATATCGTCGCGCCAGCTCCTCGACCGCTTCGACCTTCGGTACCACGGCGTCAAGCTGGGCTTTTGCTTGTTGCGCCTTCTTCCTTGCCTCCTCCATCTCCTCGTTTCGTCGCTGTGTCAACCTTTGTCCATGCTGAGTGTTGCATCCGGTTCTCCCTTCTATGCTTATCTCTCGGTTTTATTAAAAGCGATTCGGCGTATTTAATTTATTATATCACAATTATTGCGTTATGAAAAGAGCCAAAACGTAAATTAAACTAATCGAACTTAAATTCTGTTTCTCTCGATTTCAGATCGTGATGATCCTGAGGTTCGGACTTCCCGGATCGAACAGACTGCCGACGCCGGTTTGAAACTCGGCGGTCACGTCCCGCAGATATACGGTCAGCGGTTCTTCTGCGGAGGCCTCCACACGGGAGCTGTGTTTCAGCCCGGTAAACCGCACGTTTTCAAAGGTCAGTTCGCGCAGTCTGTCGCCCGACTGCAGGTCTCCTGAGGAATCGGCATGGTAATGCAGCACCCGATCGGCGTTTTCCACGATCAGATTCCGGAATACGATACCGTGGGAATGCTCCCCCGCAGGGAAGGTCTCGCTGGCAAAAAAGATCATCATTGCGTAAAGATTGTGTCTTCCCGCCTCCCGGGGCAGGATCTCCGTTCTCGATTTGACCACCGTCACCCGATGCGGATAATAGCCGGGACCGTACACGTGGCAGTTCTCCGCCAGGATATTGACGCCGCCGATACGAAACGCCTGACAGGAGGAATTCAGCACACAATTGTTGACGTGAAGGTCCCGGACGTCGATCCCGGCGATGCAGTCGTCACCGGTGCGGAAGACGCAGCGGTTGATCTCCACGTTTTTACAGCAGTGCAGATGGATCCCGTCGCTGCCGCCGAGGCTCGTCACGTCCGTCATCGAAACGTTTTCGCAGGCGTCCAGCTGGTGCATGAAATTGCCGCTGTGCCGGACGGTATACCCCTTCAGCACGACGTTTTCACAGTTTGAGAGGAAGATCCCATGCGGGCCGCGGTAGTGCTCCTCCCCGTCCGGATCGAAGCAGTTCTGTCCGTCGATCACGGCTCCCGGCTCGCCGATGATCGAAATATTGCGAGCGCCGTATGCCGAGAGCATCGCTCTGCGGTATTCCGCTCTTTTTTTGTTCCCGAAGTACTGCGGGATCAGCTCCTGATCCGTGCGCAGAGAAACGTTCTCCGGCACGTCGAACACTTCGTAATCGTCGCAGTTCTCGCTTCCCAGCAGCACCGCGCCGCTTTTGAGCAGGACTGTGGTATCGGAATAAAGCAGCAGACCGGAAACGCGATACGTTCCTTTCGTGAAAACGACCGTTCCTCCGTTTTCTTTGCAGAAATCGAGGACCTTCTGTATTGCATGCGTCTGCGGCGCGCCCGCGTCCGGCTTTATGCCGCAGGCAGTCAGATCATAAATCAAACTCATTTGGATTTATCCCCCAAATATTCTTATGTTGGTTTAACCGCCGAAAAGGCCGGTAATGAAGATCTCTATACCGATACCGATAAGGATCACGCCGCCGAGTATGGTGGCTTTCCAGGAAAGGCGGGTTCCGAAGCGCTGCCCGATTTTTAACCCGCAGAAACAAATCACGAATGTAACTACCGCTATGATCAGACACGCCGCAAGCGCATGTCCGAACCGGTAATCCTCAATCGTAAACCCAACAGACAGCGCGTCTATGGAGGTTGCGATACCCTGAACGAGCAAAGTATGAGGTTTTAACGCGGCGTCCTCCCTGTTTTCCGTGTTTCTGTTTTTGATCCCTTCGACCAGCATTTTTCCGCCGATAAAGAGAAGTAGCGCAAGTGCGATCCAGGGAATCGCTTTCTGAAAGGCGGTAAACGCTTCCGCGATGCTCCGCACACAAAACCAGCCGATCATGGGCATCAGGAACTGAAATCCAGCGAAGGTCAGTGGAATTGCCGCTCGCATTCCTCGAGAGAGTTTCGGCGCGTTAAGACCATTCGCCAACGATACAGAAAAAGCATCCATTGCAAGACCAACACCGAGTAGAATACTATTGATCAAAAAAAGCCCTATTGTTTCCATATTATACATTCTTCTTTCTACCGCGAACCCAAATTAATGTTCAATTATTGTCATATTGAGATTCCTCTTCATTTTCACCGGCGTCAACTGCCTCGGGCAAAGCCAACGCGAGTTTTTTCTCACTGTTCAGCTTCATTCATTTATGCATTAAAAATCCGCAGCACATCCAAAAGGAACGATAACACGAGGTGGAGAATATGAATCCACCCGGTGTTGTCCAAGACATAGGGCTTACCGTCATAGCCGCTGTCTTCGGCCGCCGGTTCATCCGCTGGCACGTCGCCCTGTGCGACATATAGATAATAATAGTCATCATACAGGCCCAGACAAGCATAGTGATATTTGTATTATACCTGAATTCTCTCCTCTTTTCAATCCCACAAACAGAAAAACCGCCCGCAATGCTCGTTAAAAACGAGTTGCGGGCATGATACTATATAGTGCTGATGATTTCTTTTTCGTCTATGACTGTTAATTCTTTTCTGCTCTTATCTCAGTCCGAACAGGTGCGCCCAGAAGTAGAAGATCGTGTGCCAGAAGCCGACGATGCTGCCCCAGAAGCCACTGTGCTTTTCGCCGCACCACTTGCAAAGGTTATCGCCGGAGGGCGTGTCAGTGG
>DBVV01000010.1 GCA_002308795.1 Mageeibacillus sp. UBA1255
GGACAGCGGCTCGTCCATCAGGAATACCTTGGGTTCGCGGACGATAGCACGTCCAAGCGCAACTCTCTGTCTCTGACCGCCGGACAACGCCTTGATGGAACGGTCGAGCAGGTGTTCGATCTCCAGTATCCTGGCAGCTTCGGTAACTCTCTTCTTTATCTCGCCCTTGGGCGTCTTGCGAAGTTTCAAGCCGAATGCCATGTTCTCAAACACGGTCATGTGCGGATACAAAGCGTAGTTCTGGAAAACCATCGCGATATCTCTGTCCTTGGGGGCAATATCATTAACCAGTTTTCCGTCGATCAGCAGTTCACCGGAAGTGATCTCCTCAAGGCCCGCGATCATACGCAGGGTGGTAGACTTTCCGCATCCGGAAGGTCCGACGAGGACAACGAATTCTTTGTCGGTGATGTTAAGATTGAAGTCATTAACAGCGGTAACACCGCCGGGGTACTTCTTGTAAATGTTCTTAAGTACAACACTTGCCATACAGATACTCCTCCTATAAAAGGTAAGCCAAATCATATTGACGCTCTTAAATGATATCACTTTTGCTGCCGATTGTAAATAGCTTTAAATGTGAAATTTGCGGCTTTAAAAATATGCAAATTGCCCAACCGGCGCCGGGATCAAATATTCATTGTCATTTACCGGGGCTGGTGCTACAATCGAATATAGAGATAACGCTGATATCCTGCGAATTCACTATTATTCCGGAGGCGGGTTTAAAATGAACGGATCTACACGGTACAAAAAAGGCGGAACTGATCTTAAGCGCGGGATCGCTGGCGGTCCGGCGATCGGAGCGGCGACCGACCTCATCATATTCAGCGGCCAGAGCAACATGCAGGGGCAGAGCGAAAAGTTATTGACCACCCGGAGCGTGAAAGGAGCGCTTGAATACAGGCAGCTTACGGACGAGCTTGTCCCCTTAAAAGATCCGGCGGGAGAAGATATAGGATACGACGGGAGACCGGGGTATGCTTATGAAGACTGGATGGGTGATTCCTGGCATAAGGGCAATGCTCTTGGCAGTGCCGCGTACGGTCATTCTACGCTGCTTCCGGCTTTCGCAGCCGCATATACGGTCAATTCGGGCAGGAATATCGTTGCGGTACATGCTGCAAAAGGATCTACAGACCTCGGCTACTGGCTCCCCGGCGCTTCCGGTTACAAGGCGCTGACAGATAAAGCGCTGATGGCAAGGGACAGTATGGTGCGTGCCGGTATCGTCCCCGGACACGTTTTTCTGGTCTGGCTGCAGGGCGAAAGCGACGCTATTATAGGTAAGTCAAAGGGTCAATATAAGGATGAACTGGCGGCGATCGATTCCGCGCTTCGTTCGACGATCGGGCTCGATAGATTCTGCCTGATCCGGGTGGGCAGGTTCACGTGCGATGAACGCGATAAAGAGATCATGGACGCGCAGGATGAGATATGCCGCGAAAACAGCAGATTTATGATGCTGACCGATATCGCCGTCTCGCTTTACGATGATCCGCCGTCAATGAATCCTTTCGTCGGTGGCCATTTCAGCGCGCTGGGACTGGCGCGCATCGGAACGGACGCAGGCACGAAACTCGCAAATGCTCTTTCCCACGCAAAAAAGGATGTTGACCTCGTATCTGCGAAGTGGTAAAATTTCACTTGACAAAACTCAAACACACACAGGCAGGAGGGTAGAAGATGAAATACGATATTGCCGCCTACATATGGCCATCATATACGGGTAAAGAGATCAGAACCCGCATCTTCTGGCCCGACGGAGAAGGCGAATGGCAGACCGTAAGGCAGGCAGGCGCAAGGTATGAAGGGCACGACTGGCCCAGAAGACCGCTTCTCGGATATAAAGACGAAGCAGACCCTGCCACGATGGCGGAACAGATCGACCTTGCCGCGACGCACGGAGTTAACGTCTTTATTTACGACTGGTACTGGTACGACCGCAGACCGTTCCTGGAAAACTGCCTGAACGACGGATATCTCCCCGCAGCACATAAAGACCCGCGCGTAAAATTCTACCTGATGTGGGCGAACCACGACGCAGGCATGACGTGGGATAAGCGCAACGCTGACCGTCAGTTCCTGCCGGAGCCTCAGCCTCCGGTATGGAGAGGAGATCAGGACATAAATGAATTCCGCATCATATGCAAAAGACTGATAGAACGTTACTTCTTCGATCCGCTCTACTACACCATTGACGGAAAGCCCGTATTTTCGATCTACGAATGCAGTTCACTAAGAAAAGGGCTCGGAGGCATTTACGAGACGCGAAAAGCCCTGGACGAATTCCGCGAAATGTGTGTAAGGGCCGGGCTTCCGGGGCTTCACCTTCAGCTCGTCCTCACCCACCCCGTAACAGCGAACCACAGCACGGCGACCACTCCGTCGATCTGCAACGCACTCGGATTCGACAGCATAACACACTACCAGTACGTACACTTCACCGGCGCCGGGCGCCCGTACGCCGAAGCACTTGAAGACGTATGCAAAGAATGGGAAGCAGTCCCTTCCGCATACGGCATCCCGTATTACCCGCACGTTTCTGTAGGCTGGGACGCATCCCCGCGCTTCCTCGAATACACCGGCGGTACGTTCCTGAACAACACACCTGAGATCTTCGGGGAGGCAATGCGCCGGGCATGCAGATATGCTGACGCTCACCCGGAGGATCCGCCCCTCATCACGGTCAACAGCTGGAACGAGTGGACCGAGGGCAGTATGCTCGAACCCGAAGCTGAATACGGCATGGGCTATCTGGAAGCAGTAAAAAAGGTTTTCAAACAATAATAAAGAAAGGATCGGAATGATGAAAATCATCAGCGGAAAATGTTTCAAAATCAGGAATTTTACCCTCATAGAACTCCTCATCGTGATTGCGATCAT
>DBVV01000021.1:0-3465 GCA_002308795.1 Mageeibacillus sp. UBA1255
TCAACGGAAAGCGGCGTCCCGGACTTCAGGAGCAAGGACGGACTGTACAACCAGCACGACGTCAGATTTGACAGATACCACCCCGAATACCTGCTGAGCGCCGATTGCCTGCACAATGAACCCGAAGTATTCTTCGAATTTTACAGGCAGAAACTAGACACACGAAACATAAAACCAAACGCCGCACATATTGCCCTCGCCAGACTCGAACAGCAAGGAAAACTAAAAGCGATCGTGACACAGAATATTGACGGCCTNNCACCAGAAAGCCGGGAGCCGGAACGTGTACGAGATCCACGGCACCACCGAAAAAAACTACTGCATGAAATGCGGAAAAACATACCCCGCCGATCACATATTCAAATCAAAAGAACGCGTGCCGCACTGCGACTGCGGCGGGATGATCCGCTGCGACGTGACACTATACGGAGAACAGCTGCCGGAAAAAACGGTCATCAAGGCGATCAACGCGATAAAAAACGCGGAAACGCTGATCATCGGAGGCACGTCGCTCACCGTCTACCCGGCGGCATCATACGTAGGATATTTCAGAGGAAAACACCTCGTCATCATAAACAAAGAACACCTCGATTATCCCCTCGATCCTGAAACAGACCTGGAAATAAACGGACCGATCGGCGAGATATTGTCCCGAGTGATCGATCGAGAAAGCACATAAGTTAGAAAATACAACGAAAGGACCCTGATCATGCCTTTATTGATTATATTGATACCCTTAGCCACGTTACTTCTTGGGATCCTGAGATTCCGCGAAAAACGCCGCTTCGCATTCAGAAAAGACCCGGGAGACTCCCGCTTTCTGCCGTTTATCATCATACAGGCGATCATAAACGCAATAGATCTTGCCTTCATGGTATTCTTAACGTGGATCTTTGTCATACAATGGCATTACCGCATACTTATGATCCTGCTCGCGATACTGGTCGAAGTTTTCTCCATATTCTTCATGCTCCAGATCTTTACCAAGAAAAAAGTCATCGTATTGTCCATATGCGGCGCCCTGGTCATCGGCGGGATCGCAGGCAGCATAATATCCGACGTCGTCAGGGAAAAGAACACGATGCACGATTATTTTGACTACATAACGTATGTACCGTTTGAAAAGGACAGCCCGGTCAAGCAGCTGGACGAGGAGTCAACGCTTAGGTTCACCGATCAAGACTACGATTCTCTCCCGGCGATGAACGGGGCAACGGCGCTCTACCCTATCTACGCAGCGTTTGCGCAGGCAACGTACCCCGAATCGATGGAGCGGATGGATCTCTGGAGAAAGATCGAATACGTTAGCTGCAGCACGACCACTTACGCATATGAAAAGATCGTTGACGGCGATGCGGATATTATTTTCGTAGGCGGTCCGAGCAAGGAGCAGGAAGAGTACGCCGCGCAAAAAGGCGTAAAACTCGAATACGTACCGATAGGCCGCGAAGCATTCGTGTTTTTCGTTCATCCTAAAAATCCGGTCAGCGACCTTTCACTCGACCAGATCCGCGACATTTATTCAGGAAAAACGACTGACTGGAAACAGCTGGGCGTGAAAGGCATCGGAAAGATCCAGGCGTTTCAGCGCGAGCCGGGCAGCGGCAGTCAGACGGCGATGCTGCGCTTCGTAATGCGCGACACACCGATGATGACACCGGAAAAGGAACAGGTTCACGACGGTATGGGCGGCATCGTTGACCAGGTCTCCGAGTACAGAAACAACCGCGGCGCCATCGGTTATTCGTTCAGGTTTTACACCACCGAACTGATGAGGGACTTCAACGTAAAGCTCTTGTCCGTCAACGGCGTAAAGCCAACTATCGAAAATATCGAGAACGGAAAATACCCGCTCGCATCCGAATTTTACGCCGTTGTCCGCAGCGACGCCAGCGAAAACACCCGCAAGCTTCTCGAGTGGATCTGCGGTCCTCAGGGACAGGAGCTGATCAGGAAGACAGGCTACACGCCCTTAAACGATCCGGCTAAGTGAGGTAAATATGAGGGACAATGATCTGATCTACATGGCCGGTAACGGCTTGATCGTATGTGCATTTCACGACGGCGATATCGTCAATTTCTTCGGACCTCCCTATTCGTCTCCGTCGTTGTTCGGAAGCCGATTCGTTCTCGGCGAGGGCGTCAATAAATCTCTTCCCCGCCATCTCGATAAAGCGGGCGTCTGGCAGCTGGAAATCGGCCGCGGCAATGATTATTTCGCCGAGATCACGGATTTTGCGCTTCCGGGCGAGCCATGCCTCGTGCGCCATATCGAAACGACAGAAGATATTGTCCTCGAACTCGGACCGTGCGCGGGACGGACGGAGCTTTTCGATTATGATATTTACGCAGACGGATCCGCGCCCGAGAAGGGTTTTCTGATCAAGACGCGCGGCGGGAATTTCGTGTATAACGACTATCCGCTGCCTTTTCCACAGTTCTACAGGCTCGTTGTCCGTGGCGACGCGAGAATCGAGCGCAGGGCGCCGTTCGTTTATGAGATCACCGCCTCCGGATCCGCAGACGTACTGATCATCGGAGGCCCGTCATACCCCGAATGCCTGGCAGCCTGCGAACGCGTTGACCGCCTCACGTACGACGCGATGCTAAAAAAAACGCTTGCCTTCTGGGCGGACGAATTCGCGGATGTCACCGCTTCCAGCCTTGTCCCGGACAACGTCCCCGAGCGTGACCGTTTGCTTCATCTGATCGACGATACCGTCATCAACCTGATCGTTCAGCAGTCTGACGCAGGCGGCGTGCTGGCCGGATATCCTTTCCCGCTCGGCTACGTGCGCGACCAGTACGGCGTGTGTATGTGCATGCTCAGGCTCGGGATGTTCCGCCGCGCCCGTAAGATGCTCGGTTTTTATATCGACGTGTTTCGCCGAAGCGGTAAGGTCCTTAACGCTCAGGGGCTTGGCGTGCCTGGTCTGTTTCATTTTGCGGAGAATGACAGTACGGAGATCACGGGCTATCTGCTGCTTCAGTTTTTCCGTTATGCGGAGGCTACGGGTGATTTCGGGCTGCTTCGGGACAATATCGATTTTCTTGTCTGGCTTTTCCGTGAGCAGTTGTCGCAGGTGCACAATGACATGCTGCCTTTTAACGGTGACGAGACTTACATCGCCGGCTGGATCCTGCCGCGTGACGTTATCAACGAAGGTTCGGCGGAGGCGACAATGCTTTTTGTGTTGTCCGGCAGGCGTCTTCTGGCGTTTTTGAGGGACGCGGATCCCGGTGCGATCGATATCGAACGTGCGGAATCAATCCTGAGGGCCGTAGAAGGCCGTTACAGGGACAATTTCGTTCTGGATGGTAAATATACCCTCAACAATGCTTCGCGCCTTACAGGGCTTTCTGAGCCCCTTTTCAGGTACGGCGTCTGTATGAACCTCGGCAGCTACGCCGCGGAATTCGGCCGCGATGATGAAGATGGCGCCGCAGCCGGAGAGAATGACGCAA
>DBVV01000021.1:3597-4124 GCA_002308795.1 Mageeibacillus sp. UBA1255
CCCCCGGGCCCGACAATGATGACGGCGGCGGCTGTGTGTTTTTCGGCTGGACGTCGCGCTGCGCCGAAGGCGTCTACCTCTGCCCGAAATGCAAATCCCGCGGATTGATCCCGAAGCGGATCAACAAGCGTTTCTTCGTTCCGTCCGCACTCCTTATGCCCGCATATCTCGGCTCTCCATTGCCCGGCGACGATATCGTCCTCGCGACACTCCGCGACTATGTTGCCAACTCTTCTTTTGACCCCGATTCCGGCCTTAGCGTCTTCAAAGGCAGGTACATTGGCTACGACTACGGCCTCCTCCTGATCAACTTCCTTAAATACGACCTTCCGGACAAAGATCGCGTCTACCGCAAGATCCTTTCGCTGGCGGACAACGCCGGTACCTGGTCCGAACGTTACGTCGATGACAATTTCGATGGCTGCCGCTACCGCCCCTGGGAGAGCGCGATCAACCTCGACGCCCTGCTCCAGTACTGCCAGAGTATGCGAAGGCAATGGTAAATGGCAGGCGAACCGGATGATGAC
>DBVV01000046.1:0-38744 GCA_002308795.1 Mageeibacillus sp. UBA1255
TGACCTACAATCTCTTTACGCTGTCTTCGAGCACTCCGGCGTTGACAACACCCGTCATGTATTGTAAAATTTACACGGTTGATTGCGATACCGGACACAACCGGCACAGATAATGACTAAGAACATTTGTTAAGAAACGGAGAGTGTTGACAATGAAAAAACTTACAGCTGTTTTGCTTGTTTTGACAATGATCATCTCTATGCTCGGCATTGCTTCTTTTGCAGCTGAAAGCAGCGAAGAACCTGCAGCTGACGATACAACATTCAGAGCCCTTCCTTACGACGAAAACGGGATCGAACCGTCGGTATGGCTTAATGTATTTGACGATGAAGGCGCCGCTATCGGTACCGACTACGTCATTTTCAATAGCGCTGCTCCGATAAAAGCGGTCGGTCTTCCGGTCGTTTATTCAGGTACAAGCGAAAATACGCGTGATTCTGAAGCTAAATTCGAACTGTTCAAATGGGATACGGACATTGAAAAAACGTTGTCTTCAACACCCGTTTTAAATGAGACCGTTTACTTTGACGGAGACCATAGAGATCTGTCTCATTTTGTGCTTAGCGAGGTACAGCCTGCCGGACAATATCTTTTCAGAGTGTCCCAGGTTTCCGGCCGTGAAGAAGGAGAAGACGGTCCCTACATCGTGCTTGCGATCTCAGCGATGCGCTACGGTGATAACAGACTGGAATTTGGTGCAAAAGGTCCGTTCGCTTTCTATTTCGATTGTGAAAAAACCGAAGGCGTGAATGATTACTTTAAACTTCTTGAAGGAAAAGAGAATGAGATCGATATCCAGCCTGAAAAGACGGTCATCGCTCGTGAAGGAGGAGCTCACGAGATATTTGAATACGGTATCGTTACACCTGTTGTCCCCGACGGTCAGGTGCTTTACACGTTGACCCTTACCGCTGCTCCCACATGGACCAACACCAACGGTGACTCTGACGTCACTTATGAAGTTTACAAATGGACAGGCGACTATGATGAGAGCATCGAGGGAAGATTGATCGACTCCGGAGAGATACTTGACCACGCGGATAATTCTAATCTTACGCTCAAGTTCGGGACAAATCTTCGCTATGGATACAGTTACCTTGTTCTCATTTTAAGATCCAACGACGGAAAGATCGGTTACTGGGAAGGGTCTCCTGAATGGCCTGAAGGATGGATGTTCTTTGAGGGCGGAAGCGAGCTCGATATCAGTCCCGCTTTGAGAGTATCATATGCTATTTCAGGCGACCTCGGACCTGAACCTACCGATCCGCCTACAAAAGAACCTACCGAAGTGCCCGTGACTAATCCTCCTACTGAGGCTCCGGCAACCAAAGAACCGACCGATGCACCTGCAGCTACCGAAGTACCTGCGACCGATGCACCCGTTGCGACCGATGCTCCTGAAATAACAGAGAAGAGCAGCTCAACCGAATCGAAGAAAAGTCCTGTTCTTCCGATAATTCTCGGCATTTGCGGCGCGATCGTAGTAGCCAGCGTGATCGTTATAATTGTCGTTTCTAAATCTAAAAAGAAATAGTCTTATCAAACTATAATACGCCGTGACGGTCCTTACGGCTGTCACGGTTTTTGACATAACAATGAAAGGAATGGCGGGAAATATGGACAATGAAATCGGAGCTCGCATAAAAGATCTTAGAGAAATAGCCGAGATCAGTATCGAAGAAGCCGCAAAAGGTACTGGGATAAGCGTTGAACTTATGAAAAAGTACGAGAATGCCGAGCTCGACGTACCGATGGGCGAACTTTCGGATATTGCTAAATTTTATCACGTGGAAATGACCGATCTGCTTGCCGGAGGCGGTCCCATGCTTCATACGTTCAGTTTTGTAAAGAACGGGCGCGGCATCAATATCGAACGCGGAAACAGATATAAGTATCAGCACCTCGCATACAATTTCGCGGACAGGATCGCGGAACCGTTCCTTGTTACCGTTGACAGCGCTCCGGATGAAGAGATACACCTGAACCGCCACGAAGGTCAGGAATTTAACTACTGTGTCGAAGGAAAGCTGATGATACTGATCGACGGGCAGGAGTGCATCTTAGAGCCGGGAGATTCTCTTTACTTCAACTCTATGGCTCCGCACGGCATGAAATCTCTCGACGGTAAACCTGCAAAGTTCCTTGCCATTTTGCTGTAGAAGCCGGAGGAAACCGATGGAAAAAAACAAAAAAAGAATCATTGCGTTTTTGACTTCGTTATTAGCGTTGTTTATTTTTGCGTCTTGTACAGGGAAGAAAGGCCCGGAACCGGGCGCGACAGATATCATTGACGTCACGCCTACCGAAAGGCCTACGGAGGTACCGATGAGAGATATTTCGAATGATACGCCGCTTGCCGACACGCTTTTATATGCTAACCGGATTGCGAACGAGGTACAGGCGTATAACACGTTGCCGAACCGGACTAAATTCACCGTTCAGAATTCAAACGCGAAATTCGAGCTTGAACTGGCGGAGTCAGATGCGAGAGGCATTTCGTATTTCGGAGATTATTACGGAAAGCCGTATTTCACCCAGTCAATGGATATGTACGTGATCGATTCCGAGGGCAACGAATGGTCAGACCGCTATTCCGGTTCCAAAGGCAGGCAGAATACGTACAGGCTCGGATATTATTATACCGAAGTCCATCTGATGGATCTTTCGCTCGGGCTCTCAGATGCCGGAGAAATAACGTTCAGTCATACCGCAGATATTTTCTCTAAATACGGCTGGAACGCGAACATGGCCGAAATCGAGGCAGTCGAGAACGGTATAAAGTATACAGTGACGAATTCTGCCGATCCGTACGCCGGGAGGAAGCTCGACAGAACGGTGCCGCAGGATGAAGTTGACGCGGTACGCATAAGGCTGATATCAGACGTAGACTGCTCCGGAGATATATATTATTTTGACAACGTCACCGGCGGTTTTAACGGAGATCAGCACACGTCTTTCTCTATTATCGGTGATGGAAAAGAGCACTGGTACTACGTTTCTCTGCCGGCGCTCGAAGGAGACCTCGCGGGTGTCCGTCTGGATGCCAACGGTTCTGTAGGCGACGTTTTTTACATCACAGGTATAGAAGCGGTTCGCAGCAATACGAGTATGGACGTACGCACGGATCGCGTGTATCACGTTTATTCAGATAAGCTGCATCAGGCACTCAGATTCGTTGCCGCATCACCGCTCGCAGGCGCTAAAGAGTACGGGATCGTATGGAAAGTGAGCAAGGACAATATTGACGCGCTTCAGATCCGCGACGTGAACGGTACGCACAACGATCTTTCTTTTGACGCTTCGAGCGTGGAATACGTTGCGTTCCACGTAAAGGACAACGGCGTTGTCGGAATCATTATTCCTGCCGAGGACAGCGGCACGAATAAAGTTACGGTCACGGATGAAAACGGATATTATACCGTTCGTCAGTTCACGGATTCGCCTAAAGATCTTAAGAAGGGCAAAGATTATACCGTCGGTAACCGCTTATACTGTGATAAAAACGCCACTTTCGACGCTATCGACGGTCAGGCGTTCTTAGAGCGCCATCCGCTTACGGATATGACCGTGGGCGAGACGAACGCTAAAACTAAATTCGCAGGATATAATTATCTGCGAGGCTGCTATATGTTCACCAAGAAAGGCACCGACTTTAACTCGGCATATTCCAAAAAGAACGTGAATAAATATTATACGACCGACGTTACGGTGAACGGCGACAGCAGCGACAGAAAAATATATATGTGCTTCCAGGGATCTGACGGAAGCCTTGAATGTGCAGCGCTGTTAGATGAAAATAAAGTGCTGGTACCTGTTCCGATGGAAGTCTGCAAGAATTTCCACGGCGAGAACGAAGAGCCTTTCTATGAACCGGATGATCCTATGTACGGAGACAGCATTTTCCCGCTCGTCGTAAAGAGCGGAAAAAGTGTTAAATTCACCGAGCTCCATCTATACCAGAACTGGGGAGTATTTCCACTGAAGCAGATCTCATCGATCCAGTTCTTTATCGGATATTACCATCTGTCTACGGGCGTGACGGAATCCAACTGTATCGCGCCGTACTACGTTTACGGTAAAGACGGCTGGACGCTTCCGGACTTTCGAGGCTGCAGCGGTGTGATGTGGACTTCACAGCCTCAGTTTACTTCCGTCGGTATCCACAAGTGGCTTTCGTATACTGACGAAAACGGAAAGAAACAGCAGAGTGAATATACAGGGACGGATATTCATTCGAGCGGTCAGACTTATGCGGATATCGATTACAGTTACGTTTCGGACTGCGGTTCATATAAGTATACTCTGCGCCACGTAGAATTTCCGCAGAATGACGAAAACAGGACGTATTACACGATTTCTGTCGAGTTCCTGAAAGATCTCACGATCGACGACGCGAGGGACAAATTCACGCTGCTTCATTTCAACAGCCGCGACAATAACTTCTCCGAATTCCTGTACCTCGGTGCTGACGGGAATCCCGTAACCGAATCGCTCCCGCTTACCGAGAAGACCTCGAAGACGTTCAAACTCAATAAAAACTCGTTCTACTATGCGATCTACGGCGCGAAATATTCGAATTTGAAAGATAAGAAGGGCACGGACGTAATGAATTACGCACTCATCATGCGCGATTCGGACGTTACCGTAGGAGGTAAAAAGTGGGACGGTTCGTACTGTGTGCGCTATTACTTTGACGGCGGCCTCGATAACCTTTATCTCACGTTCGACGAAGGGAAGATGGAATTCAAGAAAGGCGATAAGATGGTGCTGAACGTGATTCTGCTTCCGTACGGCGGAGATGCAAAAGACGCAATGAAACACGCGCCGGTCGTTTACGAAGATTCTGTACTCCATCCGGTTAATATCACCGCATCCAAAGGCACTGTGATCGAAGACACTTACGTTCCGAAAGTCCTTGCCGACGGTAATTCCGCGGAATTTACCGTTACCGGGTCAAGAAACAGAAACACTGTTGTCGTATACGGTTTCGACGTGCTCGCAAAGCCTAAGATCGAGGTCAACGAGAACGGAGAGTGGAAGGAATACGTTACTTCCGTCGCTGACTACGACGGCTATTCGGTGGCAATGTCCCCGGACGGCACTTATGCTTATTCGTTCGTCTACGAGATCGGTTCCCCCTCGGACGAGCGGACGTTTAAGATCAGCGCAGGGAAATAAAGACGCTTCTCAGCCCGGCCTGTCCGGGCTGATTTTTTGACCGTAATATAACAAACTAGATATGAATTGAAAGGAAATGTTGCTAAAATGTTAAAAATCGTATCGATCCTGCTTGACGGCGCGCCGCTTGAAAAAGAGGCGAGATACCGCATCACTTCTAAACGCAATCCCGTCTTCGGATGGCGCGTGCTTAGCGATAAAGGCGATAACCGCACCGTTTCGTACCGTGTGAGTGTTCTGACGCTTGACGGCGAAGTCTGGGATTCAGGCGTCCGCGAAGGCGCAAAAAGCGGTGAAAAATGTAAATATACAGGGCCGCAGCTGCCGGATCTTACGGAACTTTACGTACACGTGGAGATCACAGACGCGTACGGCGAGAAGGCTGAGCGAGACGAATGGTTTTACAGCTTCACGTCTGAACCTGATTTTCCCTGGATCAAAGCGGAAAACAGCGCTAAAAGGCGCCCTGTCGTATTTCGTAAAAAGTTCAGATTAGATGAAGTTCCTTCGCACGCAATGGCGCTCTATTGCGGCATCGGCTATGCTGCGTTTTACGTGAACGGCGTCAGAGTTAACGGTGCTCGCCTCGATCCTGCTTTCACCGATTATTCTAAGCGCTGCCAGTTCGTATTTGAAGAAGGGTTTGAGGCGCTTTTAAGAGAAGGGGAAAACGAGATTGCTTTTAACGTTGCCGACGGATACCGCAATTTTGACAGTCCGTTTCTGATAGGCGAACTTGGCTTCCCGAGACCGCGCTTCGACGGAGAAAACGCCCTCAGTGCAAAGCTTGTCATCGAATGCGAACACGGCAAAAAACTCGAACTGGTGACGGACGACAAGTGGGAATGGTCATACACCAATATATTGTCGTCCAGCGTATACGACGGCGAAATCTACGACGCGCGCGACCGTTCGTTCGAGCCTCATCCCGCGGTCATATGCCCCAAACCGTGCGAAAAAGCTGATCTCATGACGATCCCGCCTGTAACGAGGCAGGAAGTATACAAACCTGTTGACGTGTTTATGAACCGCGGCGAAGGCGAGACCGGGACGGAGTACGTGGTGGATTTCGGACAAAACATTGCCGGCGTCGTGCGTCTTAAACTGCCTGCAGATCCTGAGCCCGGAAGAACGATTATAATGCGCTTTTCTGAAGTGCTTGACGACGGATTCAGACTCTACACCGCTCCGCTTCGCAAAGCGCTGGCAACAGACGTGTACGTTTGTTCCGGCGATGGCAGCGACGGTGATTTCTGGCAGCCCGAGTTTACTTATCACGGTTTTCGCTATTGCTCGGTTTCAGGCTACGGCGACGTGTTTACCGAAGACTTCATTATGGCCGTCTCACTCTATACAGATCTGGATCAGACGGGTGATTTCAGGTGCGGGAGCTCTGCGCTCAACGCGATCCATAAGGCATGCGTACAGACTGAAAAAGCTAATATACACTCGATACTGACCGACTGCCCTCAGCGCGACGAACGTATGGGCTGGATGAACGACGCAACCGTCAGATTCGAAGAAACGCCTTACAATTTCGAAATAGACCGCATATTCCCGAAAGTCGTTGACGACATATGCGACGCACAGGACGAGGCGGGAAGGATCACCTGTACCGCGCCGTTCGTTATCGGCTCGCGGCCTGCAGATCCGGTATGCTCATCATTCCTTGTCGCCGGATACGAATATTTCAAACGCACGCTCGACGTGTCGTTCGTATCTTTGCATTACGATAACTGGCGCCGCTGGGAGGAGTATCTGCTGTCGCGGTCTAAAGATTATATCGTCGATTATACGTATTACGGCGATTGGGCAGCTCCCATGGAGAGCTGCGTGTCGCAGGAGGACGCACGTTCGTCGTCAACGCCGGGCGTATTGATGTCAACAGGTTATTCGTATTTTAACTGTTTGCGGCTCGCCGGTTTTGCGTCGCTCCTGGGCCTCACCGGTGACGTGGGAAAATGGCTCAATCTTTCGCGCTGCATCCGCGCTGCTTTCCTTGATAAGTGGTACGATCCCTCGACGGGGAAGGTGGCAACAGGTTCTCAAGGCTGCCAGGCTTTTGCACTGTGGCTGGGCATCCTGCCCGAAGAAGGACGTGAAAAAGCATTCTCCGTTTTGCTGAGTGACGTCGAATCGCGCGGCTATAAATTCACGACCGGAAACCTAACCACGCGCTATCTTTTCGATATCCTCACTGAATACGGCGAGGTTGATACGGCAATGCGCATCCTTCTCGATGAGTCTTATCCGGGCTACGGGTTTATGCTCGAGAACGGTGCGACGACTATTTGGGAAAGATTTGAGTTGAAAAAAGATCCCGGTATGAATTCGCATAACCACCCGATGTATGCGAGCATCGACCGCTGGTTCTACAGATATATCCTTGGAATCAACAATCCCAGTGAAAACGACAGAGAATACACCGTTCATCCGTATTTCCCCGATGGCCTGCTGAGCGCACAGGGCTGGTTTATGACGCCTGCGGGCAAGCTCTGTGTCCGCTGGAAGCGTACGTACGGCAAAACGCAGCTGTCTGTATCGGTGCCGTTCGGCGTGAAATGTAAGATCGAGGCCGGAGATGTTAACGAATCTGTTGGCTCCGGCGAGTATGTTTTTGAATTTTAATGATGAAAATCTTGGCGCCTGTACGTCCCATTTCTATAAAAATCAATTAAATGTGACGTACAGGGCGCTGCCTATGATTTTGATCAAAGGTGAAAAACGGGGTTCTGTACGTCCCACTTCTATTAAAATCAATTAAATGAAAGGTTTTTAAATGAAATGGCAGAATGATTAATTTAAAAAATTTTAAATAACGTTATAATTAAACGGGATCGAGAATGACATTGTCCGCCCGTCGTCAGGATGAGGGAAGGTAAGAGAAGTGGCCGAAAGAGCGATAGGAGGGTAATTGTCCGCGCTGCCGTAGCGCCGGTCACCCAGGACAGGCATCCTGCGCGAGCCGAACTGTACGCGGATCTGATGCGTACGGCCGGTATCGAGAACGATATTCACGTGCGAGATCAGCGATCCGTCGCGGAGCCGGACAGTTTCGACCAATTTGTATGATAAAGACGCGCTTCGCACGCCCTTCCGCTCGCGCTTAACCACGTAAACTTTCGAAGACCTCGAATCCTTGAATAGCAGGTCTCGAAACGATCCTTCCGGAGACTCCGGAACACCGTGGATCCATGCGTCATAACCTTTAATGAAACGTCCGTCCTGGATCGACGAACTAAGAATTGAAGCGGATGATGCACTAAGCGCATATACCATTATCCCCTCAGTTTCGCGGTCAAGCCTGTGTACGGGAAATAATTCGCGCAGGGACAATGATTTCATCAGCTCATCAGGAAATGACCGTACCGGAGAGCCGGTACCGTTCCTGCCCGCAGCAGATTCACTGATATAGCCTCGCGGTTTTACTGCTACGACAATACTATTATCGCGGTAAAGAATATTAATTTCACTAGACAATTCCGTTGACATTTTCATCACTCCGGGTGTAGAATACTACACGATGCTGATGTGGCGAAATCGGCAGACGCAATGGACTTAAAATCCATCGGACCAAAAGTCCGTACCGGTTCAAGTCCGGTCATCAGCACTCGCGGCAGGCTTACGGGTCTGCCGCTTGATTTTTTTAAACATCCTGACTGTTCTTATACCATCTTTCTCATCTATCTCACCTAAGCCGTCCGTTCCGGGGCGCACAGGCCTGAAACCGGCTTTTAAATAGAAACCCACGGCAGAAGGTTCGGCATTGACCGTCAGCCCTCCGCAGGTGCAATCACGTTCGAGAAACGAGAGCAGCTTACTTCCGATGCCTCGCCGCGAATATTTTTTATCGACAAACAACAGCGTCACGTGCGAAAAACCTTTGTCGACAGCCAGGACTCCTGCAGTTTTTCCTTTCACGTCGTCAAATGCTTCATAATAATTAAAAGCAGGGAATATCTTCGCATGCTTAATTAGTTCGCCAAAAGTATGACGGCCTTCATCGCTCCAGCTTTCAGCCAGAGTCATGTTGAATTCATACTCGACAAAATCGAGCAATCTCTCATGATCGACGTCATCATTGTGACGCTTATATATGATCTTCGAACCGTTCTTTGATCTGTTGAATGCAGTGCCGCCGCGTTTTTGCGATACGAATACGTAATAACCGTCCTGATGTTCATATACTTTTACACCGCCGAACACTGAAGTAAGCTTATTCTTATACCAATCGAGCCGTTTCGTCACCATATACAGCGATCCGCCCACGGCCATGTGTTCGAAAGCACCTTCGATAAACCGTTTTGCGACAGAAAAATCTGTATGATACGGCGGATTGGACAATATTTTAGTAAATCTTTTATTTTCGATTTTATTAAAGCCGTCTGATTCTATAAAATCGACGCGCGAAAATTCTTCCTCAGTCAGGTTACCGGACGCGTTTTTTCGGGCAATACCGACTGCCATGCCGTCAATGTCCGACATTGTCACCCGCGCACCTCCAGCTGCTGCCGTGAGGCCAACGACGCCCGCCCCGCATCCAAGATCCAGAACGGTATCGTCTGATGAAAAATCGCATACCGAAAGCATTGCAGCTGTTCCTTTGTCAACGCCACCCGGCGAAAAAAGACCGTCCGCCGTCAATATCCGCATCGTTCTCGTTTCGTTTATTTTGTATTCGTATCCGTATTCGTATCCGTTCCCGTTCTGCGGACCCGTTTTTTTATCTGTTACACTGCTCATTTCAGTTTCCTTCCGGCGAAAATTCGCTTCTTGCACTAATTATAATATTCTTACGCCTCTGTTTCAATCACCGGATCAAGTGACCGGATCAGTGAGCTTGGCAGGGTGTCAATTCACCGGTATTGACAAAAATACGAAAAAACGGGTATAATCCTGAACGTACGGAAGGTAAAGCAAAAGCATTGACATCCGTACTCAAAACAATGAAATACAAATGCTTTGAACCGGATAAGTAGTTGTCAGAAGGCTTTACAGAGAGAAGGTGGACGGTGCGAACCTTCAGGAAACTGACGTACGAAGCTGCCGGGGAGCACCGTGCAGGAAATGGCACGGCGGAGGGAACCGTTAAAGCCCGGAAGAGTTGTCCGCTGCCAGGCCGAGGCCGGAGCGGGAAAAAGGGTGGTACCGCGAAGTAATACTGCACTTCGTCCCTTGTCAGGGGCGGAGTGTTTTTTTGAGCAATAAAAATGCTTCCCGCATAATAGCCGAGACGCAGATCACGAAAGGAATTGATTCGATCCATGGAAAAATTAGGACTTAACATCATCAGAGAAAAGTATCTGAGCTTCTTTGAAAGCAAAGGACATCTTCGCATGCCCAGCTTTTCACTCGTGCCGAAAAACGACCCGAGCCTGTTGCTCATCAACGCCGGTATGGCGCCGCTGAAACCCTACTTTACCGGAGCTGAGATTCCGCCGAGACGCAGAGTTACGACTTGCCAGAAATGCATCCGTACTCCCGATATCGACAACGTCGGTAAAACTGCACGTCACGGTACTTTCTTTGAGATGCTCGGCAATTTCTCCTTTGGAGATTATTTCAAGAAAGAAGCTATCGCCTGGGCGTGGGAATTCCTCACAGGAGTAATGGAGATCCCGAAAGACAGGCTGTACGTCACTGTGTATAAAGAGGACGACGAAGCGTATGAGATCTGGCGCGATCAGGAGCACGTTCCCGAAGAGCGCATCATCCGCATGGGCAAGGAGGACAATTTCTGGGAGCATGGCACCGGCCCCTGCGGCCCCTGTTCAGAAATTCATTTTGATCGCGGTGAAAAGTACGGCTGCGGAAAACCTACCTGCGGCGTAGGATGCGACTGCGACAGATACATAGAAGTCTGGAACCTTGTGTTTACTCAGTTCGACCGCCAGGAAGACGGCAGCTACGAAAAACTGAAAAGTAAAAATATTGACACCGGTATGGGCCTCGAGAGACTCGCGTGCGTGATGCAGGGCGTAGATAATCTGTTTGAAGTTGACACCGTGCGCAAGATACTTGACACCGTATGCGAATGGTCCGGTAAAACCTACGGCGCCGACTGGGCGACCGACGTTTCGATCCGCGTTATCACCGACCACATCCGTTCAACCGTTATGATGATCGGAGACGGAGTCGTTCCTTCGAACGAGGGCAGAGGCTACGTACTCAGAAGGCTTTTAAGGGGCGCGGCGCGACACGGACGCAAGCTCGGAATAAGAAAATGTTTCCTGTCCGAACTGGCTGACGTTGTCGTAGAACTGTCCGGAGGAGCTTACCCAGAAATAAAGGAAAAGCAGGATTACATAAAGAAAGTCATCCGTATAGAGGAAGAGCGCTTCGATATGACGCTCGAGCAGGGTATAACTCTCCTGAATGCAGCGATGGATGAGATCCGTTCAAATACTGCGGAAGGAGAAACTCCCGTACTTTCCGGGAAGACTGCATTCAAACTTCACGATACGTACGGATTCCCGCTCGACCTCACTAAAGATATACTTAAAGAGAACGGGATGTCTGTCGACGAGGCCGGATTCAAAGCCGAAATGGCAAATCAACGAGCGATGGCCCGAGATGCCATAAAAGACCGCGAGAGTTCATGGGCTGCAGGAGAACAGCTCGTCGTACCGAAGGATTGTCCTTCGACCACGTTCGACGGATATAAGGCCCTCCAGGAGAAAGCTTCCATTTTGTATATTTTAAGAGATGACGGCACCGTGATGCCTGCGATCGAAGAAGGCGATAAAGCTGTGATCATCACCGACCGTACCGTATTTTACGGTGAAGGCGGAGGCCAGGCCGGAGACCGCGGCATTATCAGAACGGATACAGGAACGTTCACCGTTATGAATACAACTAAATCGAAAGACGGTATTTTCCGCCACATCGGAGAATGCACCGAAGGCTCGGTAGAGGCAGGGGACAATGCGGATCTTATTGTTGACCGCACGCTCAGGCTTTCAACGGCCCGCAATCATTCTGCCACACACCTGCTTCAGAAAGCGCTTCGTACGGTGCTCGGCGATCACGTGCATCAGGCCGGTTCGTCGGTCAACGGCGACAGGCTTCGCTTTGACTTTAACCACCTGCAGGCAATGACCGCTGATGAACTTTGCCGCGTTGAACAGCTCGTCAACGCCGCAATATATGAGGATTACGACGTTGTCACGCGCGAAATGAATATCGACGAAGCGAAAAAGACCGGGGCAATGGCTCTGTTCGACGAGAAGTACGGCGACGTTGTCCGCGTCGTATCGATGGGCGATTACAGCGTCGAACTTTGCGGCGGAACGCACGTACGAAACACAGCCAGCATCGGTCTGTTCAAGATCCTTCACGAAAGCGCCGTCGCAGCAGGAGTACGCAGGATCGAAGCAGTAACGGGACAGGCGGCCAGAGAACTGTTCCTCGAAGAAGAAGCGCAGCTTACTGATACTGCAGAAGTGCTTAAAGCATCAAGATCTGAGGCCGCTTCCAAAGCCAGACAGCTCACCGAGCAGTACAAGAATGCGATAAAAGAACTCGATAACGCTAAGATGAATGCTGCTAAGGCAGATTCTGATAAACTCGTATCTGACGCTCCTGTCGTAAAAGGAGTAAAAGTAGTATCCGGCCGTTTCGACGCACTCGACGGTGACGGACTTCGCGACCTTTGCGAGCAGCTCCGTTCAAAAGCAGGTGACAGCGTTGTGCTGCTTGCATCGGGAAAAGGTGATAAAGTGACGATCGTAGCGATGTGCACACAATCTGCGATCGCCGCAGGCGTAAATTGCGGTAAGCTTGTAAAGGCTTGCGCTCAGCTCTGCCAGGGCGGCGGCGGCGGAAGACCGGATATGGCTCAGGCTGGCGGAAAAGATGTATCGAAGATCGATGAGATGCTTGCAAAAGTACCTGAACTTGTCTGATAATAATACGCGAAAGGAGCATTTTTATGGACAATTGCATTTTTTGTAAAATAATCAAAGGCGATATTCCGGCAAAAAAAGTATATGAAGACGAATACTGCGTCGCATTCAGGGATATTGCCCCTCAGATGCCTGTACATATAGTAGTGGCCGCAAAAAAGCACGTTCCTTCTGTACTCGGATTTTTTGAAAATGAGAAGGAGTTCCTGGGCGGCATACAGCTTGCTATCGCAAAGATCGCTAAGCAGGAAGGCCTCACGGAAAAAGGATTCCGCGTTATAAACAATTGCGGTGCAGATGCTCACCAGTCTGTGCCTCATATTCATTATCACATTCTCGCGGGCGGCGACATGGGCGAAAGGATCGTCTGATGAACGGAGACTGGACAGAATTCACGTTCAAAGTAGCCAGGAAGGATCTTGATACCGTTTCGTCGATCGCCGAAATGTGTGTCAGCGGCGGTATCTATATCGAAGACTATTCCGACTTTGAAGAAGTTGTTTCCGGTTTTGCTCCCGATGAACTTGTATCTACGGAACTGCTCGAACTCGCAAAAGACAGAGACAATGCCGTTGTCCACGTTTATATCAGCCCCGAGGATGATCCGATGGAGGCGGTCAGATATATGACGAGCCGCCTGAACGCTGCAGGAGTGAAATACGAGTCTGGTAAAAATACCGTTCGAGAAGAAGACTGGGCGAACAACTGGAAGCAGTATTTTAAACCGCTTCCTGTCGGTGATAAACTTATAGTCGTACCTACGTGGGACGATAACTTTCCTGAGGAATTTTCCGGCCGTACTCGTATCGTAATGGATCCGGGAATGGCTTTCGGTTCGGGCCAGCACGAGACTACGCGCCTTTGCCTTGAAATGATCGAAAAGCACCTGAAAAAGGGTGACCGCGTTCTTGACGTAGGTACCGGCAGCGGGATCCTTGCAATCGGCGCACTGCTTTTAGGCGCGAAGGATGCGGTCGGTATCGATATCGATCCTCTCGCGGTAAAGGTTTCTTCGGAAAATGCCGAAAGGTCCGGATTGGGCGACAGGTTCAAGGCAGAATGCTGCGACCTCGCCGGAGATATTGACGGCAAATTCGGTATTATCGTTGCCAATATCGTGGCGGATATCGTTTTGAAGCTTATTCCTGATACAGGCAGGCTCCTGGCACCGGGGGGCAAGCTTGTTTTGTCCGGAATAATTACCGAACGGCGTGCAGACGTTGAGTCAGGGCTTCGCGCTTCCGGCTATACGGTTACTGATTCGCGGGAATTAAAAGGCTGGTGCGTACTGGTGGCGGAAAATGAGTAAGGCATTAAATAAGGAGGATATTTGTTTATGAATTTTGAAATGCTTCATCCGGCCGATCAGCTCGTAATGCTGATGGAACGAGTTTACAATTACGGAATGACTACAACGTCAGGCGGAAACCTATCTATACTTGACGAAAACGGAGATATCTGGATCACGCCCGGTTCTGTCGATAAAGGCTCTCTGACCAGGGCAGATATCATTCAGGTAAAGCCTGACGGAACGATAATCGGACCGCATAAGCCGTCAAGCGAGTTTCCTGTACACGAACGTATTTACCGCATGAGACCTGATATCAAAGGCATTCTTCACGCACATCCGCCGGCGCTCGTCGCATTTTCGATCGTTCGCAAAATTCCCGAGACGAACCTTATCCCTAACTTCTCCCAGGTCTGCGGGTCGGTGTCAATGGCGCCGTACGATGTTCCCGGAAGCCAGGGGCTTAGCGTAAAGATCGCCAACGAATTTGAAAAAGGACATAACTGCGTTGTCCTCGAAAACCACGGCGTGTTTGTCGGCGCATCCGATATTTTCAAAGCATTTATGGCTTTTGAAACACTCGATTATTGTGCACGGCTTCAGATCGAAGCGTCGAAGGTCGGTACGATCCATCCGCTATCCGAAAAGCACGTTATGATCTCGCGCGAAAAGCAGAACGTTAAGATGGGCGAATTTGTCAATTCCAGCATAAGCAGCGAGGAAAAGGCGGCAAGGCGCGATATGTGCAAGTTTATCCACCGTGCATATGACCAGCAGCTTTTCACAGCGTCGCAAGGCACGTTCTCTGTCCGTCTTCCGGATGATTCGTTCCTTATCACTCCGTTCAAAAAAGACAGAAAATACCTTGAAGAAAGCGATCTGGTGCGCATTCTGGGAGGCTGGAAAGAGGAAGGTAAAAATCCGTCAAGATCCGCTTTGCTTCATCAGAAGATTTACCGCAAACACCCTGAGATCAACTCCGTGATCATCGCACATGCACCGAATATCATGGCGTTCGCGGTTACTGACGCCGAGTTCGATTCACGCACGATACCCGAGTCGTACATTATGCTGAGAAACGTTAAAAAAGTACCTTTCGGAGCAAGTTTCATGCAGCCCGATATGGTCGCAGATATGTTTGACAATATGACGCCTATCGTGCTGGTGGACAATGACTGCGTTATCGTTACCGGGTCGAGTCTTCTAAATGCTTTCGATAAGCTCGAGGTGCTTGAATACAGTGCTAAAGCGGTTATCGCAAGCCGGACTCTCGGCAGCGTTGTTGCGATCTCTGACGCCGAGGTCAATGACCTTCGCGCTGCTTTCCATTTCTGATCATTTCGGTTCGATCATCAGATCGACTATCAGATCGACTATTAGATCGATTATTAGATAAAACAGGAGGCCGGCCGTGATCTATCCTATAATTGCCGCAAATCTGAAAAATTATATTGACCTCAGCGGAAAGGCGGAGGAACTTACACCCGAAAAATCCGTGTTTCAGTTGTCCATAGGCGGAAAGAAAGAAAAGACAGGCTGGCATTATATCGTCCAGGACGGCTCATGCCAGTTTAAACGCGGCCTTTATACGGGTGAGATTTTTATCGACTGGAACGACGAGTTTAAATACAAAGAAAAGTCTAAGAAGCAGATCAAGCAGGAGACAACTCCCGATTACGAGGTCACCTTTAAAAGCGGCGACGAATTCGAATCTTTTGCTGCTTCTGCAGCTGCTTTCGTTTGCGGCAAGTCTTCTAAGAAGCCCAAAGTTCACGGCACGAAGCTGTCCGGTACGCGCTGTGTTCCTGCAGTTTTTGATCAGCTTCTGATCGAGTGCGTCGGTCTGCAGTCTGCCGAGGCGATCGATGCAGGTGACGATGAGCTTATCGGCTTTGCTGTCCGCATGGCTCTTTATGCGCTTGCCGAGGAGTTTAATCTTTTGCTGAAGGACGGCGATGAGACGCTCAAGGCTTTTGCTGCCGGCAGCAGACGTTCGTATTTCTTTGATACTGCAGAGGGCAATAAAGGTACCTGGCTTACCGTTCAGAGCGGCGTCTGCAAGGTCACTGCAAATCAAGGTTCGCGTCTTCCTGCGCTTTGCGGCCTTTCTTTTGCGGACAATGCTTCCGCGCTTCGTTTTGTTTACGGTTCTTCCGGTCCTGTTTCTTCGGTCAATGATTCTCTGTCTCGTGACGATCTTTTTGATCTTGCTTATTCTTTCCGTGGCGCGTCAACATACGGTTCTGACGTTGATCAGGCTTCCGTCCGCGCAACTTTTCGCGAGTGCTGCCTAAAGGCTGCGGGGAAAATGGCAAATGGCAAGTTGAAAGTGGCAAGTGGCAAGTGACAAGTTGAAAGTGGGCGAACCGAGTGATAGCAATTTGCCATTTGCAATTTGCCATCACTCGGTTCGCCCGCCATTCTCCATTATTTTCATGGTTTTCTTCTATTTTTATCGTCCGAAAATCAATTTTGCTATTGAATTTCGGACGCTTTTTTAGTATAATTAACTTGCATAGTTTTTCAGGAAACTAGAACAATAAAGTAGAACGGAAGGAGCAAAACAAATGCAAAGCAAGTTCTTTAAAAGAACGTTGTCCGTAGTACTGGCTTTAGCGATGCTTGTCGCCCTCGCGACCGGATCGATCTTTACAAGACCGCGTGATGTCGCGGCAGGTGACAGATCGAAAAACGTGAGCTTCACAAAAGTCGGAAATAACGGCAGCGGTCTGTTCTTTGCAACCAAAGAAGCGGCTGAGAACTTCGAAAAAGCATATGTTAAGGAAGGGATCGTTCGCGTATCGATCATACTGAACGATGCACCTGTCCTTGCAAAAGGCTTTTCGACCAAAAACATCGCCGCTAACAAAGACGCGGTAAATTATGCAAGATCACTGCGTCAGAAGCAAGATGCCATCGCTGAAAAGATCTCTAAAAATGTTCTTGACGGCGAAAAACTCGATGTAGTATGGAATATTACGATGGCCGGAAATATCATTTCCGCAAATGTTCCGTATAACAAGATCGCGGCCATTAAAAGGATCATGGGCGTTAAAAACGTCGTTGTCGAGGCTCAATATGAGCTTTACAATGACGAGGCGAATATGGCAACAGCTACGGCGATGACAGGTACACCCGGTGTATGGTCTGAAAATTACACAGGAGCCGGAAGCATCGTTGCTATAATCGATACCGGCCTTGACACCGATCACATCTCTTTCGATGAGGCTGCTTTCGAATACGCTCTCGAACTGACAGGCAAAGAAGTAGATCTGCTTACTGTTGAGGATATTAACGCGGTCATCAGTCAGCTGCACATTGCCCAGTCCGGCAGGCTCCCGAACATTACCGGTGAAGACCTTTACCTCTCTTCGAAACTGCCTTTTGCTGCGAACTACGTTGACAATAACATTAACGTTTCGCATATGGCGGACGTTCAGGGTGAGCATGGTTCTCACGTTACCGGTATCGCTGCGGCAAACCGTTTCGTTCCTGACGGCGAAGGCGGATTTCTTGAAGCTGCCGAGGCAGTAGGAGTTCAGGGACAGGCTCCCGATGCTCAGGTCCTTGTTATGAAGGTATTCGGAGAAGGCGGCGGTGCATATGACTCTGACTATGTTGTAGCAATCGAAGATGCCATCATGCTTGGCGCCGATGCGGTTAACCTTTCTCTCGGTTCAGCCGTAGCGGGATTCCCGACCAGCGATGAATTCCAGGCAATATTCGATTCATTCACTGACACCGATACAGTAGTTGTAATCTCAAGCGGTAATAACTCGTACTGGGCTGAAAAGACGATATTTGGAACGCTTTATAACGATGACGTTAACTTTGCTACCAACGGAAGTCCCGGATCTTATGCTAACGCACTGACCGTTGCTTCGATCGAAAACGGCGGATACAGCTGGGTCGAAATAGATGGCGATACGTTCCTTACAACTGAAACCACCGGATACGGCAATGAACTCTTCTCGACTCTTGCAGGCGAACATGGATTTGTTTTCCTTTATCCTCAGCAGGGAAAATACATTGACGAAGATACCGGAAAAGAAGTTGAAGGCATAGCAATGGGATTCGGCGGTCCCGAAGAATTCGCTTCAATTGCCGATGTTGTTGAAGGTAAAATAGCTGTTGTTCAGCGCGGCAGAACCAGTTTCTATCAGAAGGTCAATGCTGCTGCAGCAGCAGGCGCGATCGGTGTTATTGTTGTCAATAACCAGGCCGGCACTATCGCGATGAACCTTACCGGACTCGAATATACTATTCCTGCGGTTTCGATATCTCAGGATTCGTTATATGATTTCATTTACGGAGCAGAAGATATCGTTCAGACCGATGACGGGCTGATCTATTCTTACGGTACGCTTAACGTTGGCTATACCAACGAAGGATTCCTTATGAGCGACTTCAGTTCCTGGGGCGTTCCCGGCTCTCTTCTGATAAAGCCCGAGATCACCGCCCCCGGCGGGGACATCTATTCCGTCTTCGGATCCAGTTACAGTCCGAAAGGCGTCCGGCAGGGCGGAACGGATCAGTATGAGATCCTGTCCGGCACCTCCATGGCCGCGCCGCATATCGCCGGGCTGTCCGCGCTGACGGCCCAGTATCTGAAGGAAACGGATTTCTCAGCCCGGAACCCCGGGCTGGCCGGCTATTCCCGCCGGGCCGTCATCCAGTCCCTGCTCATGAGCACCGCCACNNTCCTGGGGCGTTCCCGGAGATCTCTCACTTAAGCCCGAGATCTCTGCGCCCGGCGGAAACATTATGTCCGTAAACGGCGACCATGTTTTCGAAGTATATGATGCTTACGGATATCTGATCGGCTATGATGTTGTAGAAGGACATGATAATTATGAGGCAATGTCCGGAACGTCGATGGCTGCTCCTCAGGTCACAGGACTTGTTGCCCTGATGAATCAGTATATACGCGAGACCGGACTTGATGAGAAGACGGGAATCAGCGCAAGAAAACTTGCCAACAGTCTTCTTATGTCTACTGCCGTAGTAGGTAAAAATATTGCCAACGAATATTATCCTGTAATGCAGCAGGGTGCCGGCCTTGCCAATATCGAAAAAGCGACCACAGCTAAATCTTATATCACGATCGACGAAGTTGCTGAAACGGCTCCGCTGTCTGCCGCAAAATCGATCGCTGACGGAAAGANNAAAGATCAAGATCGAGCTTGGCGCTATCCAGTCCGATTCGTTCGACGCCGTATTCTCGATCCATAATTTCTCTGACGAAGATGTTGAATATTATCTGTATGCTGATTTCTTCACTCAGTATCTCGATGAAGACTTCAGGACTATCGCTGTCGATGACATCTTCCCGATGGTTGAATGGATGATCGACGGTGAAGAATACGTATCTATCGATCCCGGAATGTACGACTTCAATGGCGACGGCGTCGTCAATATGCTTGACGCACAGCACATCCTTGAATATCTTGTCGACGTCAGCGTTGACCTGAACGGCCTTGACTATTATGCAGACTTTGACGGGGACGATGATATTGACTCTTACGATGCCCGTCTTGCATTTGAGACTCTTACCGGAACCTCGATCACAGTTGCCGCAGGCGAGACCGTACAGGTCGTTCTGACGGTTTCCGAACTCGAAGGGATCTTTGGAGAACTCTTAGAAGCTGGCCTTGCCGGTGATTACATTGAAGGTTACATCTTCGCCCGCGAAGGTGATTCCGACGACGGAGCTCTCGGTGTGCTTCACTCGATTCCTGTATTCGGTTTCTGGGGAGATTGGTCTGCTGCTTCGATGTTTGACAGATGCACCTACGAAGTATCTGAACTATATGATGATGAATATTACTATCCCTACATGTATTTTGAGTACGTGCAGAATAAGGGACAGGGTCTTGATCCGTTCGATACCCAGGCGTTCCTTGTAAAATATCCGGATGATACCAGTAGTTACTTCCTGGGAGGCAACCCGCTTCTTCCTGATGAAGAGTATATGCCTGAGCGTAACGCGATCAATTCCGATACTTATATCAAGTCTGCGCTGTTCACACTTATCCGTAATGCCGGAGCGGCTCGTTTCTTCGTCAATAATAAATACGGAAAGACAGTCAGTGAGATATTCCTTGGTAAAGCATACGCTGCTTACTATAACCCCAACAACGGTCACTGGCAGAATACGTACTACAATACTACATTGAATTACCTTGCAAGGTCGTTCAAGGACGGCGATCAGTTCACGATCTATATGCAGGCGATACCTGAGTATTACGTTGACGCACAGGGCGTGCCTCACTGGGAGGAGACCGATCTCGATAAAACGACGTACTCGATGTCACTCGTACTTGACAACGAAGATCCGTTTATCGTTGGTGCTATTTACGACGATGAGACAGGCGAGCTTCTTTTCTCCGCTCACGATAATCAGTATATTGCCGCAGTTGCGCTGTATACCGAAGATGGTACTTACCTGGGTGCATACGGCTCCGTAGCCGACGTCCGCAAGGGCGAGCAGATCGACTATCCTTTCGACCTTGCAGAACTGTTTGATACAGAAAACGGCGGAGAGATCGAGCCTCATCTGCTTGTCGAAGTTTACGACTATGCGCTTAACCTTTCCACTTACAAGATCAACCTCAATCCTGAGGAACTTGTAGAGCCTGAGCTGTCCGTAGTTGTCGAACCTAAAGAAGTTACGATCGTTAACAACGGATCTGCTAAACTTTCTGCATCGGTTTATCCTTGGGGATACGATGACGAGACGGTTTATTGGGAATCCAGCGATGAAACTGTTGTTAAAGTTGACGAAAACGGACTTATTCAGAGCGTATACACCGGTGAGGGATCCGCTACCGCAACTATAACTGCTCGTTCTGCCGTTGACGAAACTAAATTCGATACTGCAGAAGTAACAATCGTTGTTGCACATAAAGACCTTAACGGTATATTATGGGATGAGGAAGGTAATATCCTTGTCGTTGATTTTGATATCGCAACGATACCTGATTACAATATTCTGAACGAAAACATGATCAAGCCTCCGATCTCATCTGTGGCTTACGGTTCGGACGGATATCTCTATGCCGCATCTCTTGACACTGAAACTTATGAATCTGACCTGTATTGGGTAGATCAGGAGACATGGACATTCAATAAGATAGGCAGTGTAGGAATCGGCATTATGGATATGTGTGCAGCTCCCAACCTTGGAGATGATTTCCTCCTTGCTGTATACGGTCCATACGTCATTGTGATCGATACTTATACCGGTGAATATGTTGATTTCGCTGATCTTAGAAATTATACTAACGGTGCAACTCTTGTTGGTATAACGTATGACGAAAACTATCAAGGAATTGATTACGTGCTTCTGCTGGATGCAGACGGAAACGTCTACAGCGTCGGTTTTGCATGGGGTGAAGATGACTATCTTGGCTTTACCGATGTTGAAAGACTTTTCGGCGGCCCGATTGCTGATGCTGTCGATCTTGAATACTGGCAGTCCCTCTACTACGATGCTGAAGAGGATAATCTTTACTGGTCTCGTTTCGTTGAATCTGATGATTTCGTAGAGATGATCATGCTTCAGGGCGTTTGGACTGAAGAACCTTCCAGCTATTCTGTTGGACGTTTCGCTGACAAGGTATGGCCTGTAAGCGGTTTGTTCGAACTCGAAGCTTCTGATTTGATAGACGATGGCAATTCTTCTCATCATCATGCTGATGCTAAGCTCATTGCTTCCGAAAAGACAGCTATCGAGCGTATCTCCGGACGCAATGTTGATAATGTTGATGCTGCTCCTGTTAGCAGGCCTGCTGACAGGATACAGAGCACAGTAACCGAAGTTACCGTTGAGATCCGTGCTGACGAACTAAGCAAGAACGGTTTCATCCATGCACGTGTTCCTGTAACTGCTACGCTCCTTTCAACGTCTACCAATGCCGAGTACTCCGCAGAGTTCTACGGTTATGACGGCGAACCTGTACCTCAGGAAATGATCGATCTAGGTGCATTCTACATCTACAACTTTGCATTTGTAGATACCGAAGGTATTCCTGAAGGCGAACCTATCCTCACGATGAAGTTCGCTATGGGCAGCACCGGAACGCTCGTTCTGATCACTAAGGATATCAATGATGATGACGAACAGCAGCTTACCGAGACCGTTATCCTTGGCGTCGCTTCCGCTGAGCATACAGTACATACGTACGAGGCTGAGTGGGATTGGAGCACGGATGACAACGGTGAGATCACTGCTACCGCTACTCTCAACTGCACTCTTGATGACGGCGCTCCCGAGATCGTTCTCGAAGGCGAGATCACCAGAGAAGTTACGGACAATGCGATCGTTTACACCGCTTCTGTCGAGCTCGACGGCAAGACGTATACCGATACTTATGAGGTGGGTATTGCGAGGATAATAGGTAGAAGCCTTACACTTGGTGGTGAGTTAGGGCTGAATTTCTATCTTGATATTTCTGATGATATCACTTCAGATGAAGATGCATACGCAGTTGTTACATTTAACGATGAAGATTTTGAATTTACTCTTGCCGATTGCTATTCTGAAAAAGATGGTTATGTAGTTACAAAAGGCTTTATGCCTATGGAATACGCTGACACGATGATTCTCAGAATATATACTGGCGAAGGAATTCTTGTTCCGTTATTTGATAAAGAAGGAAATGATATTTCCGAAAACGGATATGCTTTCAGTCCTCTTGATTATATCAACCTTGCAATAGCTGTATCAAAGAATGAGAAGATGGTAGTTTTAGCAAAAGCATTGCATGATTATGGTCTTGCTGCTGCTATAAAATTTGACCATATACAAAATATTACTTCAAGAACATTTTATAATGATCTTGATGCCATTACTCTTGATACTTTGGAAGCATATGCACCTGTTTACAACGACACATCGCTCGAATCTGTAACAGATGATCTCGCTGCTTTGATTTGCGGTACGGTTATAGATCTCGAAAAATACTTTGTGTTTGCAGAAGGTACTGATGTTTCTGGATACAAGTTCTATGTTAACGGGGAAGAGGTAGAGGCAGAAAAAATTAGCGATACACAGTATATGATTTCAGCATCTGGTTTTGATCTTGCTGATTTTGAGGATGTTGTTACGTTCACAGTTAGTGACGGACAAAATTCTTACGAAGTCGAATACAGTGTTCTAAGCTATATCCGCAAGGTTCTGTCTTCTGACAAAGCATCCGCTGAAATGGTCGTTCTTGCAAAAGCAATGTATGTTGCATATGCTGCAGCAGAGGATTATTTTGCTTGATTCTCTATTCATCCGCGGCGCATAATGCGCCGCGGATATAGTTGACATTTATTTTGATTGGAAGTATAATATTATTGAAATTGGATTCAAAAGATAAATCCAAAACAATAGTATTTCCGAAAGGAGAGACAACATGAAAGATACTTACTTAGAGTCAAAAATTGAAGTAGTAGTTTTAAATCAAGATGATATTCTGACTGCCAGTCAGCCAAGGACTGAAATCTTAGAAATTGATAAGTTAGAACTCGATTCTATTGATATCAATGATGTGAAAGATTGATGCACTCAATTGATTTGTTATTTGCCGGACCTTGTGTCCGGCATTTTTGTTTTTAAATAAACAATCAATTTCACGGATTGCACTAGGCTGGTTTTTAATATATAATTTCAACGAAGCGGATATGAACGTTGTCCGCCTCGACTGTAAAAAAGAGTAGATCGACCGCGGCATTGACCGGGAGGAATGAATATGAAAACGATATACCTTGCAGGAGGATGCTTCTGGGGAATGCAGAAATATATTGACGGCATAGGCGGTGTTGTCCGCACCGAAGTGGGTTACGCTAACGGACCGGATGGTTCCAAAGAATCTCCGACGTATAAAGACGTATGCGCTTCGAGCGGCCATGCAGAGACGGTAAAAGTAGATTACGACGAGAGGTTGACTGGCCTTGATAAGATCATCGAATATTATTTCATGGTGATAGATCCGCTGTCTGTTAATAAACAGGGAGAAGATTCCGGCATTCAATATCGTACCGGAATTTATTACACCGAAGACGAGCAGCTAAACGATATCAGACGCGTATATGATGCACAGGAAGCAAAGGCGGGGAAGAAGCTCGCTGTTGAGTTGGAGCCGATCAAGAACTTTTATTCCGCGGAAGAATATCATCAAAAATATCTTGAAAAGAACCCCGGAGGATATTGTCACATACCGGCGTCAATGTTTAAACCAAAAGCATAAATTTAAACACATACAGTGAATTACGGAAGGACGGTAGGATAATGATCTATTTTCACTCGGATTACGGTCAGGGAGCGCATCCAAAGGTGATGGAGGCACTCAATAAAACAAACCTTGAATATACGGATGGCTACGGGATCGACCCGCATTGCGAAAGAGCAGCTGGAATTATAAAAGAACTTATCGGGATCGACGATTGTGAAGTCCATTTCTTCGTAGGAGGAACGCCCTGCAACGTCACACTGATCTCCGCAGCGTTAAAACCATACGAAGCCGCTATTGCCGCCAGGACAGGCCATATTTACGTTCACGAGACAGGCGGAGTGGAAGCCACAGGGCACAGGATTGTAGCATTAGAAGGCGTAAACGGTAAATTGACCCCTGACAATATCTCACAGGCTTACAGCGAATATCAGGACGAGCATACGGCGATACCCAAATTAGTTTACCTCTCGCAATCTACAGAAATTGGATCTATTTACAGCAAGGCAGAACTTACAGCCATACGCAATAAATGCGACGAATTCGGAATGCTGCTTTATATGGACGGTGCGAGGCTTGGTACCGCTTTAACGTCTTCTTCAAACGACCTTTCCATTCGCGATATAGCGTCAATGTGCGACGCTTTCTACATCGGAGGCACAAAAAACGGAGCGCTTTTCGGTGAAGCGCTCGTCGTTAAAAATGCTGCTGTGAACGACCATTTTCGCTGGATGATGAAGCGTCAGGCCGGTATTTTAGCAAAAGGCAGGCTGTTGGGCGTCCAGTTCGAGGCTCTCCTCGAAGGAGGCGAAAATAGCGTATATTATCAGATCGCAGAGCACTCCAACAGGCTGGCTTATAAATTAAGAGACGGGCTCTTAGAACTAGGCATCCGGTTCTACAGTGATTCACCGACGAATCAGATATTCCCGATATTGCCAAAAGAGGCGATCAACGAACTTCGCCGCGATTTCTTCTTCTATGACTGGGCATCGCCGGAGAGCAATATGCAGCCTGTTCGTCTCGTAACGTCGTGGGGGACAACCGATGCTGACGTTGACGCTTTTCTTGATGCGTTGCGAAAGCTGATTTGAAGCTGAACAATAATAATATTTCGATCCTTTGCCGGCGTCATACGCCGGCTTCTTTTTTCATCAGATCAAAGGCAGCGCCGATGAAACCTAAAAACAGCGGGTGCGGTTTATTCGGACGCGACTTAAATTCCGGGTGGTATTGGACGCCAACGAAAAACGGATTCTCACTGAGCTCAACAGTTTCAACCAGTAAGCCGTCAGGGGATTGACCGCTTATCACCAATCCGGCCTCGCGCATAGGATCACGGTAATCGTTGTTAAATTCGTAACGATGCCTGTGTCGCTCGTAAATCAGCTCTTTCCCGTAACACTCCGCCATCTTTGTCCCCGGAGCAATGACGCACGGATAAGCGCCAAGACGCAGCGTACCTCCTTTATCGATCGTATCACTCTGGCCAGGCATAAAATCGATCACTTTATTCTTGCACTGTTCGTCGAACTCGCCGGAGTTCGCGCCGCTGATACCGAGCACGTTCCGGGCGTATTCGATGACGGCGATCTGCATTCCAAGGCAGATCCCGAAATAGGGCAGAGAATGTTTCCGCGCGTATCCGGCGGCAAGGATCATACCCTCTATCCCGCGGCTTCCGAACCCGCCCGGGACAATTATTCCGTGAAGCCCGCCGAGCACCGAATCGACGTTGTCCTGTGTGATCGTCTCCGAATCGATCCAGTGGATCTTAATATGAGTATTATGAAAATAACCCGCGTGGCGCATTGCCTCCGCTACAGAAAGATACGCGTCATGAAGTCCCACGTATTTGCCCACGAGCCCGATATGCACCGTATACGGCCTTGATTTTATACGTTTGACCATCTCCGTCCAGTCAGTAAGGTCCGGTTCTTTCGCCTCTATCCCGAGCTCGCGGCATACGACGCGCGAGAAGCCGGATTTTTCGAGCATCAGCGGCGCTTCGTAAAGGTTAGGAAGAGTAATATTCTCTATCACGCAATCTTCCTTAACGTTGCAGAACAGAGCGATCTTTTTGAATATTGACTCCTCAAGCTCCTCGTCGCACCGAAGAACGATAATATTGGGATTCACGCCCATACCCTGAAGCTCCTTCACCGAATGCTGCGTAGGCTTCGTTTTATGCTCTTCCGAAGCGTGAAGGTAGGGAACAAGCGTCACGTGTATAAACAGGCTGTTTTCGCGCCCTACTTCGAGCGATATCTGCCTGACTGCTTCGATGAAAGGCTGCGATTCAATATCGCCGATCGTTCCGCCGATCTCTGTGATCACTACGTCAGCGTCCGAGTGACGTCCTACGCTATATATGAATTCTTTAATTTCATTCGTAATGTGGGGGATGACCTGCACCGTGGAGCCCAGATATTCGCCGCGCCGCTCTTTATTAAGCACGTTCCAGTACACCTTGCCGGTCGTCAGGTTCGAATATTTATTCAGGTCTTCGTCAATGAAACGTTCGTAGTGGCCGAGGTCAAGGTCTGTCTCTGCGCCGTCTTCGGTCACGAATACTTCGCCGTGCTGGTACGGGCTCATTGTCCCCGGGTCAACGTTTATGTACGGGTCAAGTTTCTGTGCCGCTACTTTTAATCCTCTAGCTTTTAATAACCTTCCGAGTGATGCCGCGGTTATTCCTTTTCCTAATCCGGATACGACTCCGCCTGTTACGAAAATGTACTTTGTCATGATCTTATCCTCCGTTCAGTCAAAAAGTCTTCTCATTATCTCGTGGTATGCTTCCTCCACACCGCCCAGATCACGCCTGAATCTGTCTTTATCAAGCTTCTTACCTGTCTCGCTGTCCCAGAGTCTGCACGTATCCGGGCTGATCTCGTCGGCAAGAATTATTGTCCCGTCTGACGTCTTGCCGAATTCGAGTTTGAAATCGACGAGGGTTACACCGCGCGATGCCCATAAAGCGCGCAGGATCTCGTTGACAGTAAATGCATATTTAGTGATCGTTTCGATCTCTGCGCGAGTCGCTATCCCGAGTGCTATGGCCTGATAATCATTTATGAGCGGATCACCGAGTTCATCGTTTTTATATGAAAATTCGATCGTCGGCTCTTCGAAAATTATTCCTTCCTGAACGCCGTAGTTTTTGGCAAACGATCCGGCTGAAATGTTGCGGACAATAACTTCGAGCGGTACTATCTTAACTTTCTTCACAAGTGTGTCGCGTTCGTTCAACTCACTCACGAAATGTGTAGGCACTCCCGCTTCTTCGAGTTTAGCCATTAGTATATTGCTCATACGGTTGTTTATAACGCCTTTTCCTATTATAGTTCCTCGCTTTAGACCGTTAAACGCAGTTGCGTCGTCTTTATATGAAACAATAAGCAGATCCGGATCATCAGTTGCATAGACCTTTTTAGCCTTACCCTCGTAGATCATATTGACTTTTCTCATAAACGATCAACTCCCTAAATTCTTATATCCCGCTGTTTCCGTAATTTGACAGCACACGTGCCGAAGGATCGTTGACGTCGCATCCCTCCCAGCTCCTGTTTGGCATCCAGAAATCCGCGACCATTTCAGCGTTACCGGGATAATACTTCTCAAATATCTCCCGGTACAGCAGCGATTCCTTAGTAAAAGGCGTCGCGAATTTATATTTTGACGCCAAATCTTCAAATTCATTGTCCGTATACTTCTCTTCGGCGTACTCTTTAAGATAATCGACCATCGAATGTCCTACAGCATCAGAAAACGCCGCTTTCTCGCGCCAAAGTATCTCATCAGGCAGGTATCCGAGCCCCTCAAAAGCGCGGCGAAGCAGATATTTGCCTTTACCGTATTTATTCATCTTCATTTCCGGATCTATTGACATCACGTATCTGACAAAATCGAGATCTCCGAACGGTACGCGCGCTTCTAAAGAGTTTACGGAGATGCATCTGTCGGCTCTCAGCACGTCGTACATATGAAGCTCTCTGATCCTCTTTTCCGCTTCTTTCTGAAACGCTTCCGCATCCGGCGCGAAATCCGTATATTTGTATCCGAACAGTTCGTCCGAGATCTCGCCCGTAAGCAGCACTCGAATATCGGTGTTTTCGTGTATCGCTCTGCAAACGAGGTACATGCCGATGCTCGCGCGTATCGTTGTTATATCGTACGTGCCGAGCAGTTCTATAACTGTTTCGAGCGAATCGATAACGTCCTTTGGCGTCATAAATACTTCTGTATGCTCAGCTCCGATAAAATCTGCGACCAAGCGCGCGTATTTAAGGTCGATCGCATCCTTGCTCATTCCTATCGCAAACGTCCTTATCGGTTTATGTTCTGTCTCGCTGCGCGCAGCAATTGCACATACCAGAGATGAATCGAGGCCTCCGGACAATAAAAATCCAACTTTTGCGTCCGAAACGAGCCTTTTTTCAACACCGGCGATCAGGCGCTCGCGGATCCCGGAACAAACGTCGTCAATATCCCCGGATATTTTGCCCTCCGGAGCGGCAATATCGCAATATCTCACGAATTGACCGCCGCTGTAGTAGCAGCCGGGAGGGAAGGGCAATACTTTTTTGCATATGCCGACAAGGTTTTTAGGCTCGCTCGCAAAGATAATTGTCCCTTCCGTATCATATCCGTAATATAGTGGCCGTATACCGATCGGATCGCGGGCGGCAATAAATTCGTCTTTTTCGGCGTCATATATTACGCATGCGAATTCGGCGTCAAGCTTTTTGAACATCTCGGTACCGTATTCTTTGTACATCGGAAGGATGATCTCGCAGTCGCTGTCGCTCTTAAAAGTGTATCCTTTCGCCTCCAGTGTGTCGCGGTCCTTCTTAAACCCGTATAGTTCACCGTTGCAGACGCATAAGCTGCCGTTTAGTTCGAAAGGCTGCATACCCGACGGGGTCAGGCCCATTATCGAGAGCCTGTGAAACCCCATCAAACCATTGCCCGCGCTGACGATTTTAGTCGAGTCAGGTCCTCGCGATTTCGTGCGAGCAAACCCCGCTTTAAAAGTCGCTTCGTCAATAACCTTCCCGCAATATCCAATGATCGAACACATCGTGCACCTCTTAAGTAAATGGCAAATGGCAAGTTGCAAATGGCAAATGGCAAGTTGCAAATTGCAATAGTTGCAAGTAGATAGTTTATCATTCAAAATTATTCAACGTCCTGCAGCGCGTCGTATCCTTCTTCACCGGTACGGACTTTGACAACGTTCTCAACGTCGTAAACGAATATCTTGCCGTCGCCGATGTGACCCGTATACAGCACTTTCTTTGCCGTCTCTATCACGAGCCTTACAGGGACTTTGCTCACAACGATATCGATCTGAATCTTCGGCAGCAGATTGGCCTCGACCTGTACGCCTCTGTAGTACTCAGGCTGGCCTTTCTGAGCACCGCATCCAAGCACGTGCGTTACAGTCATACCCGTGATCCCTATATCCATCATAGCGTTCTTGAGCGCCTCAAATCTGGGCTCTTTGCAGATGATCTCAACCTTGGTAAACTTCGGAGATCCGTCGCTGAAAACGGGCTCTTTCTTTACAGGCACTGCTTCCGCGACAGGTACGTCACCTGTGACAGCTAAGGCGCCATCGTAACCGTAATCGACGCTTTCGACTGCAGGGACGAAATCTGCGTAAGCGCTCGGAAGACCGTGTTCAGTCTTATCGAGGCCCTTGATCTCTTCTTCTTTAGAGACCCGAAGACCGTTTGTCTTTTTGATAACAAAGAACGTAAGCGTCATCATCGCGGCAGTCCATGCGAGGATGGCAACGATTCCGAGCAGCTGGATACCGAGCAGTTTGAAGTTTCCTGTATAGAATAAGCCTTTAAGTCCTGCAGGAGCGTTCGGATTAGCAAGCAGCCCTACTGCGATCGTGCCCCATACACCGTTCGCGAAATGTACACCTACTGCGCCTACTGGGTCGTCAATATGCAGTTTGATGTCGAGAAATTCTACTACTCCTACAACGAGCAGTCCGGAGACGATGCCGATAACGGAAGCTCCGAGTGCGTCAACGGCGTCGCAGCCTGCGGTAACGCCCACAAGTCCGGCCAATGAGCCGTTTATGCACATGGATACGTCAGGCTTTCCGTTCTTGATCCAAGTGAATATCATGGTGGTGCAGGTCGCGACAGCGGGGGCAATAGTCGTTGTCACAAATATTGACGCAAGGGAAGAACTGTCCCATGCCGCTGCGCCGTTGAACCCGTACCAGCCGAACCAGAGAATGAAGCATCCGAGAGCACCGAGCGTTATAGAGTGGCCGGGAAATGCATTGACCCTGGTCACTTTTCCGGCATTGTCCTTTATATATTTTCCAAGCCTCGGGCCTACCATTATAGCCCCGATCAGCGCTGTGATACCGCCGACCGAATGGATCGCTGCAGATCCGGCAAAATCGTGAAAACCGAGCTTCGCTAGCCAGCCGTTTGCATTCCATACCCAGCCCGCTTCGATGGGGTAAACGAACAGCGAGATCACGCCTGAATAGATGCAGTAGGATAAGAATTTCGTACGCTCAGCCATCGAGCCGGAAACGATCGTCGCTGCCGTTGCGCAGAACACCAGGTTGAAAACGAACGAAGGTGCATTGCCGCTCTTTAAAAATCCGCCGAAATCTGTAAATATTCTGAGATTAGGCACTCCGATGAAGCCCAGCACGTAATCTTCGGCCATCATGAGAGAAAATCCGAGCAGTACGAAAACTACCGTACCGATGCAGAAATCCATGAGGTTCTTCATGATTATGTTGCCCGCGTTCTTAGCTCTGGTGAAGCCGGTCTCGACCATCGCAAAACCTGCCTGCATAAAGAATACGAGAGCTGCTCCGATAAGGAACCATACTCCGAAGACTTCGGAAGTGGCTGTTTCCTGAATTAATTGAGTGATAGAATCAGTGACCATACTATTGTACCTCGTGCCGTATAGATCGGTTATTATTTTATGATTTTGAGGAGCTTATTTAACGCTGAACAGTATGTCTGCGTAAGTCGGGAAAGGCCAGTAGGATTTGGCTGTTACAGTCTCGGCTTCATCGCAAAGGACCCTGAGCTCGCACATGATCGGAAGAACGGTATCGCGAAGCATTGCGGACTCTTCGATAACGCCACCGGCGTCATGAACTTTGATGATCGCATCAGATAGTTCATCGGTCTTAACAGCGATCTTGTCCGCAGCATCAGAGAGTTTTTTGATGAGGCCAGTCTCGTAAGCGCAAGCTAAACCTTCGCACGCCTTTTTCTTTGCCGAAACGTTTCTGGCCATATCCGACGCGTATGACTCGATAGCGGGAGCGATAAGCGTCCTCGACATCTCGATCATCGTATTGGCCTCGATACCGATCGTCTTGCAATAGTTTTCAAGCATTATCTCGCACCTTGACCTGAGCTCTTCGTAAGTGTAGACACCGTGAGAGGTGAGCAGGTCAACGTTCTTTTTATCCATCAGGTGCGGCATGCAGTCTGCTGTGGTTCGGTAGTTGAGCAGGCCTCTGACTTCGGTCGCCTCTTTGATCCACGCGTCGTCGTAACCGTTGCCGTTGAAAATTATCCGTTTATGATCTTTTATCGTTTCCTTGATCAGCTCATGAAGCGCCGTTTCGAAATCAGGAACGTTTTCAAGTTTGTCTGCATATACTTTGAGACTCTCAGCAACAACGGTATTTAACATGATATTCGCGCATGCGATACTGTTCGAAGAACCGAGCATACGGAACTCGAATTTGTTGCCCGTAAATGCGAACGGCGAGGTTCTGTTGCGGTCTGTAGTATCGCGGTTGAATTTCGGAAGCACGTCTACGCCGAGCTTCATCTGGGTCTTTTCGGCGCCCTTGTATGGCTTATCATTTTCGATAGCGTCAAATATTGCCTGCAGTTCGTCCCCGAGGAATACCGAAATAACTGCCGGCGGCGCTTCGTTTGCGCCGAGGCGGTGGTCGTTTCCGGCGGTGGCAACGGATATTCTTAACAGATCCTGATAGTCGTCAACTGCTTTAATGACTGCGCAAAGGAACAGCAGGAACTGTGCGTTCTCGTAAGGTGTTTCGCCGGGCGAAAGCAGGTTCTGGCCTTCGTCCGTGTCGATCGACCAGTTATTGTGCTTGCCCGAGCCGTTGACGCCCGCGAACGGTTTTTCGTGGAGCAGGCATACGAGGCCGTGTTTGGCGGCAACTTTCTGCATGATCTCCATTGTCAGCTGGTTGTGGTCGGTGGCAATATTAGTTGTCGAATAGATCGGTGCCAGTTCGTGCTGTGCGGGGGCAACTTCGTTGTGCTCGGTCTTGGCGAGTATTCCGAGTTTCCAGAGTTCTTCGTTGAGCTCTTCCATATACGCGGCAACTCTCGGCTTGATCACGCCGAAATAGTGGTCGTCCATTTCCTGACCTTTAGGAGGCTTTGCCCCGAACAGTGTTCTTCCGGTGAACTGAAGATCCGGCCGCGCGTCATACATTTCTTTGGTGATAAGGAAATATTCCTGCTCCGGACCTACTGAAGAATGAACGCGCTTAACGGTCGTATTTCCGAACAGCCTCAATATGCGAAGAGCCTGAGTATTGAGTGCCTCCATGGAGCGCAGCAGGGGAGTTTTCTTATCGAGCGCATGTCCGCCGTATGAGCAGAATGCTGTCGGTATGCAGAGCGTTTTGCCTTTTATAAACGCGTATGAAGTGGGATCCCATGCGGTGTAGCCTCTCGCTTCGAACGTTGCCCGAAGACCTCCGGACGGGAAAGAAGACGCATCAGGCTCGCCCTTGATCAGTTCTTTTCCTCTGAATTCCATTATAACTCCGCCGTCCGGAGCGGGGGTAATGAAGCTGTCGTGCTTCTCGGCTGTAATACCTGTAAGAGGCTGGAACCAGTGGGTGAAATGTGTCGCGCCTTTTGAGATCGCCCATTCTTTCATCGCTTCAGCTACGATGTTTGCAACACCGATATCGAGCTGTTTTCCTTCGTCGATCGTCTTTCTAAGCGAAGCGTAAACTTTTCCCGGCAGACATGCCTTCATAACCCGGTCGTCAAATACCATACTTCCGAAATAATCTTTTACCGTTCCCATGATCCTGTCTCCTTTTCTTTATAAACTGCTAAAGGCGCCTTCTGTGACGTATCGCGACGGGAAGTCAATATCTACCTTCGCCGCATGTACAAAAGACGCCTTTGCCTTCGGTCTGTTAAAAGAAAAGGCGCCTTTGAGTTCTTCGCTCAAAGACGCCATTGCCTTTAACGATGCGAAGTTTACACCAGAAAAAAGCGGTTGTCAACAGTTTTTTTGTTGACAATTTTTTTCATTAGTTGTAAAATTCTTTCAAATGAGCAAAGGCGTTCATTTCCACGCGGTAGGTCTGCGCGCGAAATGGGCGCTTTTTTCATTTTATAATGCAATTACATCAGGTCATAAAGAAGGAATGGTAGTATGGAAGCACGAAAATTGACCTCGAATTTGGAAGGGGACGTCAGGATACCGTCCGGATGCGCGATCGCCGCCGTTATCTCTAAAGAAGGTAGGCGTATGAGCGGAGAAAGTATTATTGACGCAATGAGACCGATGCACGATCGCTCGAACGGCCTTGGCGGCGGATTTGCGGCGTACGGCATATATCCTGAATATAAAGACCTTTACGCTTTTCATCTGTTTTTTGATTGCCGCGACACGCGTAAAAAGTGCGAAGCTTTTTTGAAGGAAAGCTTTGAAGTCGTGAAAGGCGAGCTTATCCCTACGCGGAAGATACCTGAAATAACTGACGAGCCAATTATATGGCGCTATTTTGTGACCCCGCTCAAATCGGTGCTCGCAGACCTGCAGCTGGACGAGAAAGAATTCGTTGCCCGCACCGTAATGAAGATCAATACCGGGATGGACGGTGCTTACGTTTTTTCGAGCGGTAAAAATATGGGTTCGTTTAAAGCAGTCGGTTTTCCGGAAGACGTAGGGCGGTTTTATAAGTTGGAAGAATATGAGGGCTACAGCTGGACTGCGCACGGACGTTATCCCACAAATACACCCGGATGGTGGGGCGGCGCGCATCCTTTCACGCTGCTCGATTATTCCGTCGTACATAACGGTGAGATTTCTTCTTACGATGCGAACAGGCGATTTATTGAAATGTTCGGTTATAAATGTACGCTTCAGACTGATACCGAGGTAATAACGTATATTCTCGACTATCTCGTACGCGTAAAACGCTTAACACTATCAGAGGCAGCGAGTGTGATCGCCGCGCCGTTCTGGAGCACTATCGAACGCAAGACAGACATTTACGATAAACAGAAGCTTGAGTATTTAAGAAAAGTATTTCCGAGTCTGCTCGTTACAGGACCTTTTTCGATCGTGCTCGGATTTACGGGTGGTCTTATGGCATTAAACGACAGGCTGAAGCTCAGGTCAATGGTAGTAGGCGAGAAGGACGATAAAGTGTTTATCGCCAGCGAGGAAGCCGCGATACGCGTCATGGAACCTGATGCCGAAAACATCTGGGCCCCGTCCGGAGGAGAGCCTGTTATAGTTACGGTAAAGGAGGGACAATTCTGATGGGAGTCGAATTTATTTACCCTGAATTTGAAGTCGTAAGAAACGACCGCCGCTGCATCGCCTGCCGCGTTTGTGAACGTCAATGTTCGAACGAAGTCCATTCTTTTGATCCCGAAACCGGCCTTATGGTAAGCGACGATTCAAAATGCGTCGATTGCCAGCGCTGCGTTTCGCTTTGCCCCGTAAGAGCCCTTAAAATAGTTAAAAGCGACTGTACGCTTCGCGAAAACGCCAACTGGAAAACCGCGACAATAAAAGAGATTTATAAGCAGGCTAACAGCGGAGGCGTGCTGCTCTCGTCGATGGGAAATCCCGAGCCTTTCCCCGTATACTGGGATAAGATCCTGATCAATGCGTCGCAGGTCACGAATCCTCCTATCGATCCGCTCCGGGAACCCATGGAGACACGTGTTTCTCTAGGAAAGAAACCTGATACAATTACGCGCGACAGTGAAGGCAGGATCATATGTGAGCTGCCTCCTCAGATCGAACTGTCGATGCCTGTGATGTTTTCCGCAATGAGTTACGGCTCGATCAGCTATAACGCGCACGCTTCTTTAGCGAGGGCGGCTCAGGAGCTCGGGATCGTATACAATACCGGCGAAGGCGGTCTGCATGAGGATTTTTACAAGTACGGGCTAAATACCGTCGTGCAGGTCGCGAGCGGCCGTTTCGGCGTTCACGAGAAATATCTTGAAGCCGGTGCGGCTATCGAAATAAAGATGGGTCAGGGGGCTAAACCGGGCATCGGAGGCCATCTTCCTGGCGCTAAGATCGTCGGCGACGTTTCGAGAACGAGGATGATTCCGGAAGGATCAGACGCGATCTCTCCGGCGCCGCATCACGATATCTATTCTATTGAGGATCTGAGGCAGCTCGTTTTTTCGTTAAAAGAAGCAACAAATTACACTAAACCGGTCATAGTAAAAGTGGCGGCGGTACATAATATTGCGGCAATAGCGAGCGGGATCGCCAGAAGCGGTGCGGATATAATCGCCATCGACGGATTCCGCGGCGGAACGGGAGCTGCTCCTACGAGGAACAGGGACAACGTCGGTATCCCGATCGAGCTCGCGCTCGCTTCCGTCGATCAGAGGCTCCGTGACGAAGGCATCAGGAACAACGTTTCGTTGATTGCAGGAGGCTCTATACGTTCTGCATCTGACGTTGTAAAAGCGATCGCACTAGGAGCCGATGCGTGCTACATTGCCACCGCCGCACTGCTCGCTCTGGGCTGCCATCTTTGCAGGACCTGCCAGACTGGAAAATGCAACTGGGGCATTGCCACCCAGCGTCCTGATCTCGTCAAACGCCTTAATCCTGATATCGGAAGTCAGCGGCTGGTTAATCTGATGTCCGCGTGGAGGCACGAGATCATGGAGATCATGGGCGGAATGGGTATAAACTCGATCGAGGCACTCAGGGGCAACAGGCTTATGCTCCGTGGCGTCGGGCTCAATGAAAAAGAGCTCGGAATTCTCGGTATCTCGCATGCGGGCGAGTGATAACGTGCGGAAGCTGGTGATATTATGAAACGTGTTTATGTCAATGAAGAATGGTGCCTAGGCTGCCATTTGTGCGAGTATAACTGCGCTTTCGCAAATTCCGGCCTCGGAGATATGACCAGGGCGCTCAAAGGGAAGAAGATCTTTCCGCGGATACACGTCGAGGGCGACGAGGGCAATAAGATAACTTTCGCCGTTTCCTGCCGTCATTGTGAAGATCCGATATGCGTAAAAAGCTGCATTGCCGGCGCAATATCTAAAGCAGACGGGGTGGTAAAGATCGACCGCGATAAATGTGTGGGCTGCCTCACGTGTATGCTCGTTTGTCCGTACGGAGCGCTTATGCCGGGAGAGGACGGAATAATGCAGAAATGTGAACTTTGCCTTAATAATTCGTGCGGCGCTCCTGCGTGTGTAATCGGCTGCCCGAATAAGGCGATCGTTTATGAGGAGCGGGGGTGATAAGTGTGAACGGAGATATTAAAAAATACGTTATCATCGGAAACGGTACTGCCGCAGCCGGCTGCATCGAGGGGATACGTAAGAATGACGCTAACGGCGACATTACTGTCATTTCCGAAGAAAAACATCACGTTTATTCCAGGCCGCTTATTTCTTATTACCTTGAAGGCAAAACCGATACTGAAAGGATGCTTTATCGCGGCGCGGATTTCTACGAAAAGAATGGCTGCAAAGTGTATTACGGCGTGAAGGCTTCGGGTATTACATCGGCTGTGGATGGCAATGGATATACTGTCGCACTCAGTGACGGCAGGTCAATAAAGGCTGAGAAAATATGTGTTTGTACCGGTTCGAGGCCGTTCGTGCCTCCATTTGAGGGTCTGGGTTCGGTCGTCAATAAATTTTCGTTTATGACGCTGGATGACGCGCTCGGGCTCGAAAAGGCGCTGAATGAACTTTCAGAAGGCGTTAAAAAGCCGTCAGTGCTGATCGTTGGCGCCGGACTTATCGGGCTTAAATGTGCGGAAGGAATATATGAAAAAGCCGGGAAGATCACCGTATGCGACCTGGCAGACAGAGTGCTTTCGAGCATACTTGACGCCGAAAACGCCTCGATCGTTGAAGGTAAGCTTAGGGAGCGCAGAATCGATTTTCTGCTTGGGAACAGCGTTAAAAAGTTCAGTGCGGGAGAGGCACTTATGAACGACGGAAGTATTGTGAAATTCGACGTTCTGGTGCTTGCAGTAGGCGTCAGAGCGAATTCAGAGATCGTTAAAAATGCAGGCGGAAACGTTAACAGAGGGATCATAGTCGATACAAGGATGCGAACTTCGCTGCCAGACGTTTACGCGGCAGGAGACTGCGCTGAGGGTTACGACAGTTCTATCGGCTCAAACCGCGTGCTTGCGATCCTTCCGAACGCTTATATGCAGGGCTTTACCGCCGGGGTCAATATTTCCGGCGGCGATGCTGTTTTCGACAATGCGATTCCGATGAATTCTATCGGTTTCTTCGGGTTCCATATTATGACCGCCGGTTCGTACGACGACGTATGCTTCTGCGAGAACAGAGACGGAGCTGTAAGAAAGTTTTTCGTAAAGGACGGATTGCTGAAAGGATTTATGCTTATAGGGTCGGAAGAAAGGGCAGGTATCTACACTTCGCTTATACGAGAAAAAGTGCCGCTCGATTCGGTTTCATCCGATTTTGCACACAATATCGCATCGAATTATATTTTCAGCGCAGAAATTCGTAGAAAAAGATTGGGAGGTGCTGTATAATGGTAATTGACGCAGGAAGTCTCGGGTACAGAGAGGTCAATGAGGCGCTGCGCCGCGGCGGTCCGGAAGCCGTTGTCAACGGCTGCACAGGGCAAAGGTTTATTGCCGCCGGAGCATCTGATATAAAAGTTACGCTGAACGGCACCCCGGGAAACGCGCTCGGAGCGTACCTGAACGGAGCGGAGATCGTTGTCAACGGCAGCGCTCAGGATGCCGTCGGAGACACGATGAACGAAGGAAGGATCGTTGTCGGAGGTAACATCGGCGATGCGTGCGGCTACGCAATGCGTGGCGGTTCTATATTTGTTAAGGGCAACGCCGGATATCGCGCCGGGATCCATATGAAGGC
>DBVV01000046.1:38879-52940 GCA_002308795.1 Mageeibacillus sp. UBA1255
GTCGGCAACTTTCCCTGCACCGGTATGCACGGAGGGAAAATGTTCCTGAGAGGGAATTGCGAAGGCATACTTTTTCCTGATCAGGTCAGCGTCCGGAACGCCGATGAAACTGAACTTAAGGAGATCTCCGGATACGTATCCGAGTTCTGCAAACTGTTTGGAGCTGATTATAACGATATAATGGACTCTGAATTTGTTGCGGTAACGCCTGATACGAACAATCCTTACAAACGTCTTTACGTCGCTAACTGACCGCGGCTGATCGGGACGTACTTTTTGCTGGAGGAGATATTATGAAATATTCGGCTGATGAAGTTATTCAGTACGCTTTGGAGGAAGACGTTAAATTTATACGTCTGGCTTTTTGCGACGTATTCGGGCGCCAGAAAAATATTTCGATAATGCCTGAAGAACTGAAAAGAGCGTTCGAATACGGGATCGCTATTGACGCCTCCGCGATTGCCGGATTCGGTGACGAGACACATTCCGACCTGCTTCTGCATCCGGAGCCAGATACGTTGACGCCGCTGCCGTGGCGCCCCGAACACGGAAGAGTTGTCCGTATGTTCTGCAAAATATCTTACCCCGACGGACGTCCGTTCGAATGTGACACGCGCGCATTCCTGCAAAAAGCAGTTGACGACGCTCAGCGAGCAGGCTTTTCGTTTTATTTCGGTGCTGAGCAGGAATTTTATCTGTTCGAACTGGATCAGGCGAATGAACCTACCGGGAAGCCATATGACAACGCAGGGTATATGGATATCGCTCCCGATGACAAGGGTGAAAATATCCGCCGCGAGATCTGCCTCACACTCGAGCAGATGGGTATACGGCCGGAAAGTTCGCACCACGAAGAAGGACCGGGGCAAAACGAGATCGATTTCAGATATTCCGACGCGCTTTCTTCCGCGGACAATGCAATGACTTTCCGTACCGTCGTTAAGACCGTCGCACACCGCAGCGGACTGTTTGCGGATTTCTCTCCGAAGCCCAGAGAGGATCTTCCGGGCAACGGTTTTCATATCAATATTTCTCTGCGTCCTTTCGATAAAAAGTATTTTTCATACGTTTTAGCAGGAATATTAGATAAGATCGAAGAGATCACTCTGTTCCTTAATCCGCTGGAAAATTCGTACAGACGTCTCGGTAAGCGCAAAGCTCCCGGTTACGTTTCCTGGTCACACGAAAACCGTTCGCAGCTTATTCGTATTCCTGCTGCGGCAGGTGAGTACGAGAGGGCAGAACTTCGCTCTGCCGATCCGTCCGCAAATCCGTATCTTGCATTCGGACTGCTTATAAGAGCAGGCCTTTACGGGATCGAACACAAGCTTGCTCTTCCTGATCCGGCTGATATTAATTTGTATAAAGCCGAACCGTCGTTTTTAAATCGTTTCAGAAAACTGCCTGGGAGCATCGAAGAAGCAAAGAAAACCGCAATGGAGAGCGATTTTGTTAAGGAGTTCGTACCAAAACCGGTGCTTGATATTTATTGCGGATAAGAAAAGTTAAAACGATTCTGCAGCGATAATTATTAATTGCAGCTGCATATTAAGGTCGATCGTCAGAAAGGAGGGAACGAAATGGGTCTTATGGAACGGGTATACAGCGTTCTGCTTGTTTCGTCATCCTCCAATCTCAACGGCAACATCGCATCGATGCTGCCCGGGACAAGATATTTTCCGATAAATATCGTCGGAAATGTCAGCTCGGCGAAGCGTGCCGTGGCGGAACGCGACTTTGATTTCGTGATCGTTAATTCGCCCCTCGCCGATGACGACGGACTGCGATTCTGCATTGACGCGGCGTCAATGAAAGAGACGGTCGTTCTTCTGATGGTCAGGGCAGAGTTATATCCGGAATTGTTTGAAAAATTCGCTGAATACGGCGTTTTCCTCATGCAAAAACCATTTTCGCGCTCAACTCTCCTCCTTTCTTTCGACTGGCTCACCAGTGCGCGTGAACGGCTTCGTATGAGCGAGAAGAAGGTGCTTTCGTTCAAGGAAAAGATGGATGAGATCCGTCTCGTTAACCGCGCAAAATGGCTTCTCATCAGCGAACTTAAAATGGCTGAGCCTGACGCTCACCGTTATATAGAAAAGCAGGCAATGGACCGCTGCTTACAGCGCAGGGTCGTTGCCGAAGAAATAATCAAAACTTACGGGTGAGAGATGGGGACTTCTGAAGTAAACTTAATCGTTGATGAACAGAAAAAACTGCTGCGCGAAAAGATGATAAAGAAGGGGCAAAGCCTTAGCCCGGAATATATTGCCGCCTCAGACCTCGCTATCTCGCAAAAAGTATTAAAGCTGCCCGAATTCTTTTCGGCGCGGTCAATATTTGTTTACGTGAGCCGCGGGTTTGAGCCCGATACTAGTCGTATGATCGACCGCGCGTTGGAAATGGGGAAGAGCGTTTTCGTTCCTCGTATAATTTCGAAGGGCATAATGGTCGCTTCGCGTATTTTTTCGGTTTCTGACCTCGTGCCCGGAAAATACGGAATTCCCGCGGCGCCTGATGATGCTCCGACCTTGCCTGCCGGTTCGATCGATCTTTCTTTGATCCCGTGCGTATGTGCTTCTTCAGACGGTTTCCGCCTCGGTTACGGCGGCGGGTATTACGACCGTTTCTTCGCTTTCAGAAATGATGACAGTTATGAAACTGACCGGTCGAGCTCCGCAAGATCCGCATTCGTGCTTTGCCGCAGCGAAATGCTGGTCGAATCGGTACCTCACGATAAATTCGACGTCAGATTTGACGGGATCATTTTTTGACTGAAGCCTGTTCAAATAACAAAGGCGCTACTCCCTGAATCGTGGTTATTTTTGGCTCTTTTCCTGCTTCCGTAAATGATATCCGTTCGCGATTGGATACGGCCTCCTCGCCCCGAAATTACGAAAAATAAGGCCCGGAGATCAAATCCTGAGATCCGGACTTCATCCGGTCTTCATCCAGTCTTCATCCAGCCTTCATCCAGCCTTAGGAGGCGCTGTCTCCTAAACCTAATTTGAATAAAATTACGTGACATTTTTAGTTATTTCGCTTTTTGTGACGTATCGGGCGCTGCTTAATTTTGAATTCGTCCCGTTTTTTCCGAGAATTCATCGTTTGTGAATATATTCATATTCTACATCTTGTTTGCTGGTTTGGAGAGACACAATATATAGCGTTTCTCTCGTCTTGCTGCTGGTTTTTCTGCTTTTAAAATGAACTTGATGCCTGGAAAATCCGTGGCACACAAATCGTCGGATTTTAAGATCGTGTGCCACTCCTCCCGAGCCTACAAAGGAAAATGAGCAATTGAAAGGGCAGGCGGTGCCCGGACGTTGTCCGTCTGGGCGCGGTTCGGAACAGGATGCAGTCGAAGAACAGTTTTTCACGGAAACAGGAAAAGAACCCCTGAGTAAAAAAGAGTTGACAGCCTGATCGGTTTGTGATAACATATGCCAATGTGCCGCTTCCTGGATCACGGACACTCCGACCTCTTCCCGGATGCAGGCGAATAAAAACAACAAGGAGAAAACACAATGACAAAAGAGAGAAAACAGGAAATCATCAAAACGTACGGACTCAAGGAAGGGGACACCGGATCACCTGAAGTACAGGTCGCCCTCCTCACAGAGCGCATCAACGAGCTCAATAAACACCTTGAATCACACAAAAAGGACCATCACTCCAGACGCGGACTGCTCATCATGGTCGGACACAGAAGAGGACTTCTTTCCTACCTTCAGAAGATCGACGTCGAGCGCTACCGTTCACTGATCGAAAGACTTGGTCTGAGAAAGTAATTTTTGATACTCAAGCGAGGCTCCGCAAGGGGTCTCGCTTTTGTAAATAATATTTTTACAGAAGATGCGGCTGTAGGGCGTAGATTGTACGCTCAGGCAGGATACGGACGCCGGAGCGCAGAATCTACATGCTACCGCCTCAGCTTCGGAAAGGATAAAATATGTTCAGAACATTCACAACACAGTTAGCCGGGAGAACGCTCACGCTCGAATTCGGAAAGGTCGCGCAGCTGGCCAACGGCTCATGCCTTGTAAGATACGGAGACACCGTCGTATTGTCCACCGCCACCGCCTCCAAAGAGCCCAAAGAAGGGATCGACTTCTTCCCCCTCAGCGTTGACTACGAGGAAAAACTTTATTCCGTAGGAAAGATCCCCGGCGGATTCATCAAAAGAGAAGGCAAACCCTCAGAAAAAGCAATATTAACTTCACGCGTTATTGACCGCCCGATACGCCCGCTGTTCCCGAAAGATCTGCGCAACGACGTCGTGGTGATCAACACCGTTATGTCTGTTGACCAGGACAATTCCCCTGAGATCGCGGCAATGATCGGTACCTCTGCTGCTCTTGCGGTTTCGGATATTCCGTGGGGCGGACCGATCGGCGGAATTGTGCTCGGACTTGTTGACGACCAGGTCGTTATAAACCCGAACGCGGCGCAGAGAGAGCGCAGCAAAATGTACGTCACCCTCGCCGGTACGAAGGAAAAGATCTGCATGATCGAAGCCGGTGCTCAGGAAGTTCCCGATGACGTCATGCTGAGCGCTATTATCAAAGGCCACGGCACCATCAAAAAGATCTGCGAATTCATTGAAGGCATCCGCGCTGAGATCGGAAAAGAAAAGTTTTCGTATACTTCCGCGGAAGTACCTCACGATATCTACGAAGACGTAAAAGCTGCTGTTTTCGATGAACTGAAAGAGGCTGTTTACACTCCGGATAAGCCGGAGCGCGACGCTAAGATCGATGCTCTTACAAAGAAAACTGCCGCTCTGCTTGCGGAAAAGTATCCTGACGGAAAGGCGAAGATCGGCGAGGCTATCTACAAGCTCGAAAAAGGAATCGTCAGGGAAGGGATCTTAAAAGACCACAAACGTGTTGACGGCCGCGGTCTGTACGATATCCGCCCGCTCAGCGCAGAAGTCGGGATCCTGCCCAGAACCCACGGCTCGGGTCTGTTCAAACGCGGACTTACTCAGGTATTGACCATCGCCACCCTCGGACCTATGTCCGACATCCAGAAGATGGACGGGATCGACCTCGAAGATTCCAAGAGATATATGCATCACTACAACTTCCCTGCGTACAGCGTGGGTGAGGCTAAGACTTCCAGAGGCCCCGGCCGCCGCGAGATCGGTCACGGCGCACTCGCTGAAAGAGCTCTCGAGCCCGTCATTCCGTCGGAGGAAGAATTCCCGTACGCCATCCGCCTCGTTTCCGAAGTCCTGATGTCCAACGGCTCTACTTCTCAGGGCAGCGTCTGCGGCTCCACGCTCGCACTTATGGACGCCGGCGTGCCGATCAAACGCCCCGTAACCGGTATTTCCGCAGGCCTCGTAACGAATCCCGACGACGAGAACGATTTCGTCACATTTATGGATATACAGGGTATCGAAGACTTCTTCGGCGACATGGACTTCAAGGTAGCAGGTACCGAAAAGGGTATCACCGCGATCCAGGTAGATATCAAGGTCCAGGGACTTTCTTACGAGATCATCCGCCAGGCATTCGAGCTTACGCATAAAGGCCGCGAGCGCATCCTTAACGAGGTCATTCTTCCTTGCATCTCCGAGCCTCGCGATCACCTCTCCAAGTACGCTCCCAAGATGTACCAGATGAAGATCGATCCGGATAAGATCCGCGACGTCATCGGTTCCGGCGGTAAGGTGATCAACCGCATCATCGAGGAGACAGGCGTGAAGATCGACATCAACGACGACGGTACGATCTACGTTGCAGCTGTCGAAGAAGAAGCGGCTAATAAGGCTATGGATATCATCAAGGGTATCACGGGCGATATCGAGATCGGTTCGATCTTCGAGGGCAAGGTCACCAAGACGATGGCTTTCGGCGCGTTTGTCGAATATCTGCCGGGCAAGGAAGGTATGGTCCACATCTCCCGCCTTGCAAAGCATCGCGTTGAGCGCACCGAGGACGTTGTCAACGTCGGTGATATCGTTAAGATCAAGTATATCGGCCTGGACAAGCAGGGCCGCATGGATTTCTCTATCAAGGACGTGGAGTGATCTGATACGGTCTGCTAATTGACAAAACGATTTTATCGGTCGGGGGTTGCTCCGGCCGATTTTGTTTTGCAGTCTGGAATAAGAAACCGGGTCTTTCGCAGCAGGGGCGTAAGGCCGTGAGCGTGAGAGGTTTTAATACGAGGTTTTAATGCAAAGAAAAAAGCCGGTATAAAACCGGCTTTCCGAGTCGGGATGACAAGATTTGAACTTGCGGCCTCTGCGTCCCGAACGCAGCGCTCTACCAAACTGAGCCACATCCCGTACGGTGCGCAATGATACCATAATGCATGTGTCAATGTCAAGAACTTTATTTTGCGGGCTAACAACTTTCACTTGCGCCCGGGCGGCAAATAATGTATCATTGACAGCGCGGAGACAGATCCGAAGAGGAACGAAATGAGACACACCGAAAACACTTATAAAAGAATAAGGAAAAGGACGGGCACGGCGATCATCGCAGTTATATACGCGGCGATGATGGTGATAACTGCATTGACCGCAGGGGGTACACACGTATTTGCGGCATCGGACGGATACACCGCGAAACTTTCTGAAGATTTTGAAAAAAGCACTGTTACAGGCGCATACGCAAATTCTACGGATAATACCCGGATCAGTTATTTCGGCTCTGAGAGCATCATTATGGTCGAAGACAGCGCCGGATCGATCACCGGAAGCAGATCTCTAAGACTGTATAACTGCGATATGCGCTGGGATGATCTCGACATCGAAGACCTCTCGTTCCACGTAGGATTCTCCATAAAAGTCGGAAGAAATTTCAAAAACGAAATGAAATTCATGATCTCGACTCATGACAGGACCACTTCGATCGAATCGGACGGAGGAACGCTGCTGTATATAAGGAACGCTCAGAACGGAAACACGTATCTGTACGGTTCGGATAATACAAACCTTTATGAACTTAAAAAGGACACCGTCTACAGGATCAGCGTCGAGATCACAAGAGGAAAGAGCGAATGCCGTCTTAGCGTAAACGGAGAAGACACCGGTCTTTCATTCAAATTCAGGAGCGCGGTATACGGCATTAACGGGATGCGCATATACGTTCCTTACGTCGTAAGATACGTCGATCAGCCGGAAAACACAGCCGGGACGGAGCCTTTAAGCACACCGGAAAATTCGAACGGAACAGGTGCATTGACGCCCGCAAACACGTACGGACCGGCAAATGTCGGAACGGAAAACGATCCCGGCCCCACGGAAATGACCGGCCCGGAACCGACCGGGATCCCGGGTGAATCGCAGACAGATGAAACCGGCGCGCCCGGTACCGGCGATATCCCCGTCGGGCCCACTAAAGAACCGGAAGAAGAAAAACCCTCGAACGATAATACTCTTCTTATCGATAATATTTTCGTAAGCACGAAAGGACGCGAATATCCTCAGCCTTATTCGATACAAGTGCCCGGGAAACTGCCCGATCTGAACCTGGAAGATCATACGCCGGTCTCGAGAGTAAGAGTGTACGTAAATACAAAAGAGATCGATATGTCCAAGACGTACGTAACGGATAATACGGTGTATATTTCCGCCGAACAGTTCCTTAAAGGCATTTCGATGGAATACACGTACGATAAAAACGAACGGATATTGTCGATCACGAATAATAAACTCACCGTCACCGCGAGAGTTCCGGGAAATGACATTACGGTAAACGGAAACACCGTAAAGCTTGCCTACCCGGTCAGAACGATCGACGACGTTATCATGATATCGCCTAATTTTATAAACGAAGTATTCAACTGCAAGGTCTGGTGGGACCGGGAGTCGAAGACGCTGGCCGTTACGACGGGTTCTCAGAAAAACGACGATATACTGAGACTTGTAGGGAATAAGTTTTATATGAACGGCGAACCTTATTACGAGATAAGTTTCAATAAATACGATCTTTTCTATCAGATCTGGGCTTCATATTCCAACGACAGCGCGTATCCGACGGACGAATACAGGGAAGCGGCTGCAGAAGCTGCGCTGAAACAGCTTCATGATAACGGCTTTAGATCGATAAGAGTATTCTGCTCCGCGGAAGTGCCTGATCTTATGTACGACGCCGTAGTAAAAGGAAAATACTACGAAGCGATGGACAAGATGTTTGACCTCTGCGACAGGTATGACATCAAGGTCGTTGTCAGCCTTGGCCTGATCTCGGACAATTTCGTGGCTAAGCAGAAGATCGCCGGATACGGTCTCGTAAACAAATCCGAAAATAAGCTTGACCTCGTCGCTGTGGAAAACTCAGAGTCGCGCGGACTGCTGGCACAATACATCCGCGAGTTCGTTGACCGCTACAGGAGCAGAAAAACGGTGCTGATGTACGAGATCGTGGACGAGGGAAATATGCTTGCGGACGTGGGTAATTCGACCAGAAACGTTACTTTTTCTCTCGGTCAGCTCGCGGATTTCTATAAATTCTGCGGGGATACGATAAGATCCGTGGATAATCAGCGCATCATCACCGGAGGCGATTCCGTTCTGAGAAACGCGCAGTACAATCTTTTTGCGGGTACGATGGCGGGACGCCTTACGGACGACTGGACGACTGACGAAACGGAAGAACGCCTGTATGCGCTTTCTCTGCTGAATTACGGGACGGACGTCATCAGCGCACACACATTCGGACTCGGAGATATGGATTCCGGAGTGTATTACGATTCGGACGGAGACAGAGAATACTACGGATTCGGGTTCCTGATGGCTGAAGCAGAGAAGATCGGGAAACCGTTCTACAACGGTGAGACGCAGATAGTGAAAAAGCTTGAAGGCTCTGAATACGCAAAAGCCGCAGGAAAATATCTGGACGGAGTGATCGAAGCGGGAGTACAGATCTCACACTGGTGGACGTTCAGATCGGACAGGAAGGGATCGGATGAAAGTATCGGATCCAGGAATGATTCCGGAGAGATATTCGAGACCATAAAAGAAGCAAACAGAAAGTTAAAAGAAAAATACGTTGTCAACGGCGTGGGGCAGGAGAATACTTTCCTTGCCGGCTGGAAGACGGACGACGAGATCATTGACCCGGAGAAGATCATAAGCGGCGTGCAGCCATCGAGAGAGACGAGCAATATTGACGCCATCAAATGGTCGCTGGTAATCGCCGCTTCGCTTACTGTGGTCTGCACAGGCATCGTGATCCTGTTCAGGCGCAGGATGAAACGCGGCACGTGATTGCGTAAGAGTGTAAGTGTCAGGCAATACTGATCATATTTTGAACGGATAATTATATGAAAGAAGAACAGGCATTTTTAACCAAACCGCTCGTGCTGGCATATATCGGCGACGCAGTTTTTGAATCGTACGTAAGGCACAGACTCGTAAATGAAAAATACAGGGACGCGCATGACCTTCACGTAAGGTCGATCAAGTTCGTCAGCGCAGCGGCGCAGTCAGGGATCTTAAAGAAACTTGAGCAGGAACTGACGGACAGGGAAAAGGATGTTGTCCGCTTCGGGAGGAACGCGCATTCCAATACCGTTCCTAAGAACGCAGATATAACTGACTACCATGCTGCCACTGGGTTCGAAGCGCTGGTCGGATATCTCGACCTGTCCGGACAGACGGAGAGGCTCGAGGAGCTGTTGAACAGGTCGTTTGAATTTGTTTACGCGGGAGATCGTAGCGATGGATGATAAAGAGAAAAACAGCCAGGCTGAAGGCGAGATAATATACGGCCGCAACGCGGTCACAGAGGCCCTTAAATCGAATATGAGCATAAACAAGGTCGTCGTATGTCCTGAGGACGAAAACGGCCGTCTGAAGGCGATAGAGGCCCTCTGCAGGGAAAAGAAGATCGTTGTCCAGTACAGGACGCGAAAAGAGATCGACAGCATGATCCTGAAGCTGACCGGTGAGAGAAACGTGAACCACCAGGGAGCCGCGGCGTTTATTGCCAGCGTCGATTACGTTACTCCGGAAGAGATCATTGCCGCTGCAAGGGAGAAGGGCGAAGATCCGTTCGTGCTTATCCTCGACGGCATACAGGACCCGCATAACCTCGGTGCGATTATCCGCACGGCAGATGCCGTAGGAGCTCACGGGGTGATAATCCCGAAGAGACGCTCCTGCGCCGTTACTGGAGCAGTAGCGAAAACGTCTGCCGGAGCTTTAGCACACGTTCCGGTCGCGCGCGTATCTAACATCGTACAGACCATCGATTATTTAAAAGGCGAAGGGCTCTGGGTCGGAGGCACCGATCTTACAGGCGAGACGGAATTCTTCAACGCGGATCTGACGGGACCTGTCGCGCTCGTTATCGGAAGCGAAGGATACGGTATGGGCGAGCTTACGCGTAAGAACTGCGATTTCGTGCTTACGATCCCAATGAAAGGGCAGGTCACTTCGCTAAACGCATCGGTAGCCGCCGGAGTCGTTATGTATGAGATATTCAGGCAGCGCACCCTGAAAAGACAGCAATGATTATAAAAGAGGGATACATGCTTACCGAAGATCTGAAAAGCATCCTGAATAAAGAACAATTTGAAGCCGTGACGTACGGCGACGGACCGCTTTTAGTGCTTGCCGGCGCAGGAAGCGGAAAAACACGCGTGCTCACATACAGATACGCATATCTGGTCGACTGCAGGTACGTCCCGCCTTATAATATCCTTGCCATCACGTTCACCAACAAGGCCGCGGGAGAGATGAAAAACAGGATCATCTCGATACTGGGAGAGGGTCTGGGGGATACGTGGATCGGAACGTTTCACGCATGCTGCGGAAGGATCTTAAGAAGGCACGGAGACGCCATCGGATATGACTCGCATTTTACGATCTACGCCGAATCCGAATCGCTTGAAACGGTAAGAACGGCGCTGAAACACCTGGATCTGGACGAAAAACAGTACCCTCCGCGAATGATGAGAGCGATCATCGGAAAATACAAGGACAGTATGATGACGCCGGAGGACGTGCTGAGGGAAGCCGGATCATACAGCGAGCGGGTCAACGCAAACGTCTACCGTGAATACCAGAACATCCTAAAATCGAGCAACTGCATGGATTTCGACGATATGATCCTGAACGTCGTAAAACTGTTCCGGGAGAATCAGAATATACTTGACTACTACAGATCGCTGTTCCAGTACATACTTGTCGACGAATACCAGGACACTAACCGCGCCCAGCACCGGCTGGTAAACATGCTCGCCGGAAGAGACGGGAACCTGTGCGTCGTCGGCGACGATGATCAGAGCATATACAGCTTCAGAGGCGCGGATATCGATAACATTCTCAGTTTTGAAAAGCACCATCCCGGCGCGAAAGTTATAAAACTTGAGCAGAATTACAGATCGACCGGGAATATACTTAAGATCGCGAATGATCTTATAAAAAAGAATTCATACCGCACCGGTAAAAGACTGTGGACGAGCTCCGGCCCCGGGGCGAAAGCCGTCTGCAGGATGGCAGCGGATCATAACGAAGAAGCCGAATTTATCGCGGGAGAAATCAAAAAGCGTGTCGCGCAGGGTGACGCGTCGTACTCGGATTTCGCGGTGCTGTACAGGATCAACGCCGTTTCGACAGGCATCGAGCGCGTCCTGACGCGGATGAAGATACCGTACCGCGTGTTCGGGGGAATGAAATTCTACGACAGGAAGGAAATAAAGGACCTCGTGGCGTATCTGCGCGTTCTTGCGAACCCTGCGGACGAAGCGTCTCTAAGGCGCATAATAAACGTACCCAAACGCGGCATCGGCGACACGACAGTTGACAATATCTCGATCGTCGCGGGCGAGAACGGGATCCCGATGTTCGAGGTTATCAGAAAGATCGAAAATTATCCGATACTTGCAAGGTCGAAGGAAAAACTGGCAGGTTTCCGCGACCTTATTGTCCGGCTGGGGGTTATACTTGCGGATTCACCGACTCTCACCGAATTTGTTCAGCAGGTGATCGACGTCACGGGTATCGCGCTGGAGTACGAGAACGACCACACTCCGGAAGGGGACGCGAAAGCGGAAAATATTCGCGAATTTCTGTCGGTTACCAGGACGTTTGAAGAGGGGCTCGACGAGGGGTACGAATCTGCCGGTGCGGTCTTCCCGGAATTCCTCGAATCGGTATCGCTGAACACCGACCTCGACAGTACGGGCGGGGATGACGATCCGGACGCATCGCGCGTCACGCTTACGACGATCCACAGCGCAAAAGGCCTGGAATTTCCGGTCGTATTTATTGCGGGACTCGAGGACGGCGTGTTCCCGTCGAATCAGTCGTTCGAGGACAGAGGGTCAATGGACGAGGAGCGTCGTCTTATGTACGTCGCCGTCACGCGGGCAATGTCTCAGCTGTTTCTTTCGAGTTGTTCGTACAGGATGCTTTACGGAAAGACGCAGGGTTATAAGCCGTCAAGGTTCCTGCGTGATATTCCTGCCGAGGATCTCGAACTCAGCAATTCCGGCAGGGGCTATTTTGATTACCGCCCGAGGCAGTCGTATGATTTTAGCAGCTCTTATTCTGATTTTGAAAGCGTAAGACCGCTAAAGGCCACGGCTCCTGCTCCGGCTAAGACTTCAAAACCTTCGCCTGTTACGGCAGCGCCCGTCCGGGATCCGGCATCCGTGTTCCCGCGGTTCATTTCCACTCCGCCTGCATCGGCCGCGACTTATCTTACTGACGTGGAGAAAGGGGAGCGCGTACGCCATAAAAAATTCGGCGACGGGACAGTCACGAAAGTGGAAAAGGCGGACAACGGCACGGTCGTCGAGATCGTTTTCGACAATGCCGGGATGAAGAGGCTCATACTCGAATATGCCAAACTGCAGGCACTTTGAAACTGCATTGACCGCCGCCCCGGGTGCTGCGTTTAACGCCTGACCGGCCGCCCCGCCGGAGCCTCATACGGGCATCATAACACGAAATATATCGAAATAACGAGGAAAACGAAGAAAAATCGAGATACTACAAGATATATCGGCGTAACGATAAAAAACGAGACTTGTATAAAATGCCTATTATTGGTATATTACGCATGATTGTTAGCACTCAAACGAGTTGAGTGCTAACGACCTGAAAAGCTAATAAAAATCACAATATAACAGGAGGAAAACAAAATGACTATCAAACCTTTAGGTGATAAGGTCGCCATCAAAATGCTGGAAACCGAAGAGACCACTAAGAGCGGCATCATCCTTCCGGGATCTGCGAAAGAGAAGCCCCAGCTTGCTGAGGTCGTAGCTGTAGGACCGGGCGCAGTCGTCGACGGTAAAAGGGTTCCTATGGACGTAAAAGTTGGCGATAAAGTTCTTATGAGCAAATATGCCGGATCAGAATATAAAGTTGACGGCGTGGAATATACGATCCTTAAGCAGAGCGATATTCTTGCTATTGTTGAATGATACGGTTTTGATTTAAGGGGGAATATATTATGGCAAAAGAAATCAAATTCAGTGAAGATTCCAGAAAAGCACTTGTCGCCGGCGTAGATCAGCTGGCCGATACCGTTAAGATCACACTCGGACCCAAGGGCCGCAACGTTGTCCTTGATAAGAAGTACGGTGCTCCGCTCATCACAAACGACGGTGTCACGATCGCGAAAGAGATAGAGTTCGAAGACAGATTTATGAACATGGGCGCGCAGCTCGTTAAAGAAGTTGCCACCAAGACGAACGACGTTGCCGGTGACGGTACCACGACCGCGACGCTGCTCGCACAGGCGATTATAAGAGAAGGCCTCAGGAATATTGCCGCAGGTGCGAATCCGATGATCCTCAAGAGGGGTATCGCTAAAGCCGTTGACGCTACTGTCGAGAGCATCCGCGAAGACAGCGTTAAAGTCAGAGGCCGCGACGACATCGCGAGGGTTGCCGCCGTTTCCGCAAACGACGAGAGCGTTGGCGAGATGGTCGCGAGTGCAATGGAAAGAGTTACGAACGACGGCGTTATCACAGTCGAAGAATCCAAGACGATGGGCACGAACCTCGAAGTCGTCGAAGGTATGCAGTTCGACCGCGGCTACCTCCCTCCGTACTTTGTCACCAACACCGACAGCATGGAAGTCAGCCTCG